>JALOLT010000118.1 GCA_025455775.1 Fimbriimonadaceae bacterium | reverse complement strand
GCGGCGATGCGCTCGCTGAAGACCAAATCCCCCATTTGCCGCATATTCTTCTGCATGTTCTCCGGAAAGACGACTAGCCCTGAAAGAATCTTCGTCAAACGCTTCAGCATAAAGTCAGCTAGGTGGCAGGAGTCGGGGAACACAATTCTCTCCAAACTTGAATTCGTGAGGTCTCGTTCGTGCCAGGTTGTGACCGACTCGAGCATCGCATGGGCATTGGCCCGGAGCAGCCGGCTCAATCCGACCACTGTCTCGCTGTTCCAGGGGTTCCGCTTGTGGGGCATCGCGCTACTCCCTGTCTGTCCTGCGGCAAAGGCCTCCTGCACTTCCAAGATCTCCGTCCGTTGAAGGTTGCGGAGCTCAGTCGCAATTCGCTCCAGGCCAGCTCCCAACAGAGCCAGGTTGTTCAAGAAGTAGGCATGCCGGTCTCGGTTGATGATCTGGGTTGAGATTGGCTCTGGCTTCAAGCCGAGAGCCAAGCAGACTTCCGCTTCCATGGCGGGATCCACGTGGGCATGAATCCCGACCGCCCCGCTAATCTTGCCGTAGGCGATGTCCTCTTTCGTCGCCTCAAGTCGAGCGATGTTCCTCTCCAATTCTCTCGCCCAGCTGAGGCACTTGTAGCCAAATGTAATCGGCTCTGCGTGGATGCCGTGGGTTCGGCCCATCATGGGGGTCTCCATGTGGTTCTTGGCCAAACGGATGATCTCTTGATGCAAGGCATCTGCACTCGCTAGGAGCACGTCGCACGAATCGCGGAGCATCATGCCAAGAGCCGTGTCGATGACGTCGTAGCTTGTCACCCCAAAGTGAATCCATCGTCCTGCGGCACCGATGTTTTCTTCTAGGTTTCTGACAAAGGCAGCAAGATCGTGTTTTGTCTCCAGCTCGATCTCATCGCACCTTTCGAGAGTAAAGCTCGCCTTCGACCGGATTTCCGCCATCTCTTCTGGTGAGATAGTTCCCGCATTCGCGTGGGCCTGGCAGATCGCCACCTCGACCTCCATCCAACGTTGGTATTTAGCGTGGCGGCTCCAAATGGCAGCCATCTCTGGCGTGGTGTAGCGGTCGATCATCGCATTTCAGGTTACCAGAGGTGCGTCGGTGGGCCAGAGTCGGGTCAGGCGCGCAGGAGTTCCTTCGCCGCGCTCAATCGCCGGGACATTTCGTGAGGCCCAAGGGCGGACATCAGTTCGAAGAGGCCAGGCCCGACAGTTTTCCCGGTGAGGGCCACTCGCGTCGGATGGACTACCGGACCGAGCTTTTCGAATCCGTTCAGCTCCGCCCAGCCTTTCACCATTCGCTCACAGTCTTCGACCGAAACTTCGCTCCTCCCGCTCAGTTCTGCCTGAAAATCGCTAAACATTTTTCCTGCGTGGGCCTCGCCAAACCATTTTTGAACAGCCTTCTCCTCGAACTTCACCTCTTCGCCGAAGAAGAATGAACAAGCAGCCCCAAACTCGGCGAGGGTCAAAACCCTTTCTTGCTCAAGCAAAAGAGCCTTTCGCGCAAGGTCTGGTTGATCCGTCATCGCTTTCTGCAAAGTCTCAAGCTCAGCTAAAACCACAGCGTGGTCTGGGGCACCTGGGATCGGTTCCGGATCTGGAGTGGACCAGTACTTCTTGGTCCATGGATCAGCGAGGTAAGCCGAGACTGTGTCCCAGAGATCCTCTGGGGAAAGGGCTCGGATCGCCACTCCGTTCATCCAGCGCAACTTATCCAAGTCAAAGCGGCCTGGCGAGGCTTGCAACCGGTCAATGGAAAAGGCATGGATGAGCTCTTCTTGGGTCATGACTTCCTGATCATTCCCTGGCGCCCAGCCAATCAAGGCGACAAAGTTCTTGAGAGGCTCCCGCAAGATTCCCATCGCCCCATAATCGAGCACTCTGGTTGCGCCGTGGCGCTTGCTCAGCTTCTTGCCATCGTTCCCGACGATGACAGGGCAATGAACCCAAACGGGCGGAGTCCAGCCGAATGCGTCGAAGAGAACCTTGTGCTTTGGCGCACTACTCACCCATTCTTCACCCCGCAGAACGTGAGTGATCTCCATGAGGTGATCATCGACCATTGCGGCAAAGTGGTAGGTCGGCATTCCATCTGCTTTGATCAGAACTGGATCATCCACTGTGTCGCTGTCCCATTCAAGTCGTCCTCGTACAACATCGTCGATCACGATCTTCTCCCCCCGAGGAATCTTCAGGCGTATCACGGAGGGTTTACCAGCTGCTTCCGCTTCTGCGACCTTTTCTGGGCTTGCGTCGCGCCATTCCCCGCCAAAGTAGCCAGTCGGCATCTTGTTAATCTGCTGGAACTGCCTCATCTCGTCCAGTTCTTGTGGAGTCTCGAAGGCTCGGTAGGCTTTGCCCACGGCGAGTAGCTGCCGCCAGTAGGGTTCGTAGATTCCTGCTTCCTTCCGCTCGCTTTGACGGTAGGGTGCTTTCGGCCCCCCGACGTGGGGCCCCTCGTGGAACTCGATTCCGATCCACTTGAGGGTCGAGATAAACTCCGCTTCTGACTCTGGGTTGTATCTGGTTCGGTCCGTATCTTCGATGCGCAAAATGTTCTGGCCACCGTCTCGATTGGCCATTAAGAAGTTGTAGAGGGCTGTGCGGAGGGCTCCCACATGGAGCAGACCTGTGGGACTCGGCGCGAAGCGGACGCGAACTGGCATAGTTGGGAAGATACCGGGCGAAGGGGCGGGTTTGGTGGAAAACGGCCCTCTTAGGCACTTGAGTCAGCTGCCCCGCCTCCCCGAGGCCACGCCCTCCCCTCCGCTTTGCTCCGGGGCTGCGCCTCGGCGGGGCATCTGTGGCGAGGAGTCGACACAAGAACGCAGGGTCACTAAGGCTCCTTCGGCCAGTTCCTTTGGCTCCCTCGCTCCCGGTCTTCGCAGCGACCAAGGGTGTCGTTCCGTGACCTAAAGCCGGCCTTTCGAAAGCCCCTTTGCCCCCCATCCCTAAATCCCTTCCCCCCAGGAAGGAAGGGACTTCTCCGAAAGACCCTCTCCCCCTTAGTTTTACTTGGGGAGAGGGACAGGCATCTTCAATGATATGGGAGGGCAATCAGTACTCAGACAGTCCCGGTCGGGCTGTGTCCGACTTCATCCTTAATAAGGTGTCAAACCAAGGAGGTACCAGTAGTGCCAGTGATCGGCAGGAGGGGTTCTGCGAACATAAAGGTTCTTGTACCACTGGATCCCACCCTTTCGAATCACCTTTGCGCTCGAGTCGCCGAACACCATCGGAGCTCCACTTGCGAATCGGTAACGAGCGTGAGCAGCACATTCCCAGTTTCCGATGGTTGCAGAGGTGCAGTCACTGTCGAAACGAGGGTCGCCGCCAGGGCGATAGACATCAACCCCATCTCTCGTGATGGCTGCTTCATTACCTGGGGTTGGCGTAATGCTGCCAATCCACATGGCTTGCCATGGATGGAAGAATGGGTAGCACCAAGAGTTCTGGCGTGGGTTATTTATGGCGTTTGCACCCATCTCCATCATCAGAACCTTATCAGCTGGATTCTCCAAGGCAGTCTGACTAAAGGAAGAAGAAACAAAGGCTTCAGGCAACCAGATCCCACCTCCATGGTTGTCGGCGAAGATCGTGTGGTGCAGACCATAGCTGCAACCGCCGATTTGCGCCTCGCCAGAGTTGGCTGGGTTCGAAACCGCTGCCACAGGAAACGAAGGAGACCGCCACATTCCCTCTGTTCCATAGAACTGCTGGATGCTGCTATTCGTATTGCGGCGGGTAGAGCCGTTCTTCACGTAAGGATGAACCATCATGTGCCAACTGACCTGGTTATCACCATCTCCATACTGAAGTTGGTTGAATTGGTCATCGTAGTCGCTGGTGTAGATCATCAGTGCAGTGCCAAGCTGCTTCATGTTGCTCAAAGACTGAGTCTTTTTGGCGGCAACTTTGGCCTGGGCGAAAACAGGGAACAGGATCGCCGCGAGAATCGCGATGATCGCTATGACGACGAGTAGCTCGATGAGGGTGAACCCATTTCGTTTATTCATGATTAGAGCCTCTGCTTTGAGGTTTTGCCCCGGTACGACGGGACGATTGCTGTGGATTGCCGCACGTCTAGCGTGCTCGCGAAAGACTGTTCGGTTTGGCTTGAAACATGACCGTTGATCAGGTCAAGAAGAAGCCTCGTGGCGTGACTCGCCATCTGACGAATCGGCTGACGAACTGCCGTCAAGGGAGGCAAAGTCGATTCGCAGAAAACGGTGGAATCAAACCCAATGACACTCAGATCCTTCGGAACGTTCACATGGAGTTCCTTGGCCCTGGCAAGAACCCCTGCCGCCACCCTTTCATTCCACCCATAAAGCGCTGTGTGAGGGGGCCTCAAATCCCACCAATCGGCAAACTCGTCTGCGTCTCTGGTCCAGACCACGATATCTTGCTCCGGATCCACCGTCAGCCCCTGAGCCCGACATGCCTCGATAAATCCGTCTCTACGCTCAAGCGCATCAGGAGTCTCTGTCTCCCTCTGCTCCATCACAAAAAGAATTCGTTCGTGGCCGAGCTTCTTGAGGTGATCGACGACAAGGTGGCTTCCTCCCCGGTTGTCACATCGAACGTAGAAAACCCCTGGCGAAGAGTCAATCCTGCGAGCGTGGAGGGCCACGCAGGGTAGACCGACATTCGCAAACCGCTCGACGAAGTGAGGATCGGTTGGCATCTTGCACCAGATCACTCCGTCAAGCCGCCCATCCGCCAGGTCAGCAGCAGGGTGCTCGGAATCCACTTCGCTCAGGATCGTGAGGCGATAGTGCCTCGCAAAGAGCTCCTGGGCTACTCCATCCAGAAGTTCGACGTAAAACTGGGGACCGTCCGAGATTGCCCCAAAGTTTTCGAATACGAGCCCGATGGTGTGAGTCCGGCTTGTCCTCAGGGAACGAGCCAGGACATTTGGAACATAGTTGAGGCGCTTGGCGACCAGCCGAATCTCTGATGCCTTGCTACTGCTCACACGAACGCTCTCCCCCCGCCCATGGAGAACCTTACTCACAGCAGCAATCGAGACCCCTGCCTCCGATGCCACTTCACGTAAAGTACTGACTGCCTTTTTCATGTTCAGGGGGATCCTCTGACGCTTTGCTTAATTAGGAGTCGAGGGTCTGCCTGGTGGTGGGGTCGCAGTTATGCCGCCGCAACCGAGTTGCTGCTTCATCCTCTCTTTCTGGTCAGCCGGGATGTTCAGCGTGTCAATTTCCGCACAGCGGGCATCCTTCGCTTTCTCGATCTGGGCAGGATCTTGCGGTCGAGGCCCGGACGTATCAGGGTTCTCGCACCCGATGAGGGCGAAGGTAATAAAGAGGGTTGTGAAAGTAAGAACAGAGTTTCTCATATAAGATAAAAGGTTTAATCACATTATAACTGTCATGCTTGGATTCTGATTCCGAGATAGTAAGAGAAGGCTCCTGTAAAGTTAGTTAGGCATGTCTCTAACGGAGTGGCGTTATTGCCAAAAACCCATACGTCGCCTTCACGAGGGTGCGATTGTTGTGGCTCAAAGAAACAGCTCCCGCATAAACCTCGTCACCCAAGGGAAGAGTGATCTGGCCAAGCGAGACCCACGGGCCCTGCGAAGAACTGCCATGAAAGGCCTCTACTCGGGAGCCCTTCCTCACCAGCCGCAGGAAGAGACGCGCCATGTCACCCTTCACTGAATCAGGTGCCGTGGTGCCTCCGCCCGGACTTGTACGAGACGCAAACTGCATCTCTCCATCGGCAAAGGTGGACAGCATCGCGTGGGGCGAATTCGGCGCGAGGCTCGCACGAACCATCAGGCCAGCCTTGGCGTACTGCTCATGATCCTCCAAGCCCTTCACCTGGGTCAGGATCTCAAAGTCACCGGATATCTTTTGGTAAAGGAAGCGGAACTGGTCACTGTTGTTCCAGATGTCCTCTCCCCCGCCAAAGAGCTCGAATCCTCCGTCAGCTTTCCGGAGCCCGCCCTTCAACGAGCCTCCGATATCCTCTTGCATCCAGCCGTCTAAAGTCTCGTTCGCCGGTGCCACGGTTCGCGGCTCAGGGATGGGAGGGAACTCAAAACGAAAGTTCTTGGCTGTCATGGCCTGTCTCAGTTCCTCATAAACTTCAATCTCCATGGTGGAAAGGGAACGGAACTGGGCTTCGATTTCTGCCTTGGAGGCGGTCTTCACGTTAAGGGGGCGGAAGGGCTTTCGATTTGTCACCATTCCCCAGGAGCCTCCCCCGATCCCTCCGCCGGAAGTGAGAACTTTGTAGCTCCACATCGTCGTCATCCACCCAAATGAAGCGTGGGTATCGAAGGTGTGGCGCATCAGCCTCGGGGCGTCGAGGTTCTTGAAAACCACGTTCATTTCGCCAATGAGAAACGGAACGTTGAGCTCGTCAACACGCCTTGCCACGTTCCTGATGCTCAAGAGGTGGTCCCGATGGGTTCGAAACGTTGGGCGACCACCCCCGAAGAGCCCTGGGTAGTAGTGCATCTGAAAACCGACATTCCGCCATCCATTCTCGCGGGGGTTGCCGAAGTGGGAAAAGTCGTCCCAGTGGCCGTGAGCAAAGACGAGTGTCTCAGGATCAACCTTGCGAATCCGTTCCAGCACTTTTCGGAAAACCTTCACCGAATCCTCCTTCGAGCCCCCGTAAGGTTCATTCTTCACATCATAGGCAATGACAACCGAGCGGTTTTTGTATCGCTTGGCGATCTGTTCCCAAAGCCAGGCAAGACGCTCCTGGTTCTTTGGCTCAGACCAGAGCTTGTTCTGGCCCGAGTGGCCAGTGTGATCATAGACACTTTGTCCTCCTTGCACTCCATGCATATCCAAAATCACGTACATTCCGTGCCGCTCAGCCCAGACAAGTGCCCGGTCCACCCATTTCCAGGCATCGCGACGGAGCACCATCGGTCGCTCGTCGTCCTCAAACTGGCGGTAATTCATCGGCAAACGAATCAGGTTGAAGCCAAAAGACTTGATCGTGGCGAAGTCTTTCTCTGTGATCCAGTGGCTTTTGTACAGATCGAGGAGCTTTTCCGCCTCAGCTCGACCGAAGCGATTCTTCAAGATCTCCATCATCTCAAACTGGTCGCGAAAGCCAGCCTCGCCACCCCCAGCCGCGAGCATCCAGGGTTCGATGACGAACCAGTTTCCGACGTTCGTGCCTCTCAGAGAAACCACCTGGCCCGAAGGGTTGACGAGATCCTTTCCCCTCACCGTGAGAGGAGGAAGGGAAGCCGATTGCAGGGAAGCTACTGTGCAGATAAGGGTCGAGATCACCATTGTTCTCAAAATTCCTGTGATTGAAGGATTAATCACGAGTATAGCATAGGGATTCCCACCCTGGCTCAGAGCGAGGCAACAACCGCTCGGTAGACTGCACAAACGATGGTTGCCCCGTCCCGACGACTTGAGAAGATTCCTCCCTACCTCTTTGCTGAAATTGCCCGAATCAAACGAGAGGCGATCGCCAAGGGAGCCGACATCATTGACCTTGGCATCGGCGATCCCGATATCCCAACCCCCCAGGCGATTATCGACCGACTCGCCCAAGCGGCAGCTGATCCCGCCACCCACCGCTACGATGAGTCTGCCAGGGGCTGGCCCACCTTCCTCAACGCTGCCGCCACCTGGTATCGAAGCACGTTTGGCGTGTCTATCAATCCCGATACTGAAATCTGCCAGGTGATTGGGAGCAAGGAAGGGCTTGCCCACCTTGCCTGGGCCTACATTGATCCAGGCGACTTCTCAATTACTCCGAATCCAGGTTACCCAGTCTATAAGGTCAACACCCTCATGGCGGGCGGGGAAGTCTACGAAACTCCCCTCACCAGGGAAAACCAATTCCTGCCGGACCTCGCTGCAATTCCGACCGACGTTGCCAAAAAGGCAAAGCTCTTCTACGTCTGCTATCCCAGCAACCCAACCGCTGCCGTCGCGACTCAAGAGTTTTATCAGGAGGCTGTCGCCTTTTGCCGTGACTTTGACATCTTGCTGGTGAACGATATGGCCTATGCCACTGTCACCTTCGACGGATTCAAGAACCCAACTCCCCTCCAAATCGAAGGGGCAAAGGATCACGTCATCGAGTTCCACTCCCTCAGCAAGATGTACAACATGACCGGCTGGCGATTAGGCTTTGCCGTTGGTAACCCCGACGCCATTGCTACACTCCAAAGGATCAAGAGCAACATTGATAGCAAGCAGTTCGGCGCAATCAGCGAAGCTGGTGCCCACGCTCTGCTCCATGTCGATAATCAGGCGACCATGAGGACCTATCAGAACCGGCGCGATCGATTGGTGGATGGACTCGGCGAACTCGGCTGGCACATCGAAAAGCCCAAGGCGACCCTCTTTGTTTGGGCCCCTGTTCCGCGAGAGGGTGTGACGAGTGCTGAGTTCTGCGCCGAGCTCATCG
>JALOLT010000026.1 GCA_025455775.1 Fimbriimonadaceae bacterium | reverse complement strand
TCCCCTACGGCGGAGCGAAGGGTGGAGTTAAGGTCAATACGAAACTCCTCAGCAGTCGTGAGCTTGAGAAGCTCACCCGTCGATTTATCTCTGAGATCAACATCGTTGTCGGTGAGAGACACGATATCCCTGCCCCTGATATCGGAACCAACGCTAAAGTGATGGGCTGGATCATGGACACTTTGTCCATGCAGGCAGGCTATACGATTCCTGGCGTCGTGACTGGGAAACCGGTCGAACTCGGCGGATCCGAAGGGCGAGTCGAAGCCACAGGACGAGGCGTGATTGTCTCGACCCTCGAAGGGTGCCGCACTCTGGGAATGAAGCTCGAGGGTAGCAGAGTTGTGGTTCAAGGATTCGGCAACGTCGGATCAGTTGCGGCAAGGCTGGCAGAAAGGGCTGGCGCGACTGTCATCGGAGTCAGTGACACGAGCGGAGCCATCTTCAACTCAAATGGCCTCCCGATCGATGAGCTGTACCGACGTTACTCCGGCGTTGATGGCGGAATCCAGAACTACAAGGAGTGCGAAAAGGTCTCGAACAAGGAGCTCCTGGAACTTGACTGCGACATTCTGATCCCTGCGGCAATTCAGGGTCAAATCACAGGAGAGAACGCAGACCGAATCAAGGCAAAGCTCGTGGTAGAAGGAGCGAACGGGCCAACCACTCCAGACGCAGACAGAATCTTAAGCGATAAAGGCATCTTGGTGGTTCCGGACATCCTCGCAAATGCGGGGGGAGTTGTGACGAGCTACTTTGAGTGGGTTCAGGATCTTCAAAACTTCTTTTGGGAAGAGAATGAGGTCAATGATCGCTTGAGCCGAATCATGGTTCGGGCCTATGAAGCGGTCGAAGAGACAATGAAGGCCCATAAGGTCGACATGAGGACAGCGGCGATGATCATTGGCGTGCGCCGCGTTTCTGACGCGACGATGATGCGCGGCATCTTCCCCTAAAAGTCCACTTCACCTGTTCCTCCGTCAGCGGGAACCTTCCCTCCGGCGGAGTTTTTTGCATTAAGCCTGCCTGCAAAAAAGCGAACTCCCCCTGGATAGAATCAGAGGGAGTTCGATCGCCTGCGCAGAGTCTTACGACTTACGACTTATGACGTCGGCGGGCAGCGACCAGACCAGCACCCAAAGCAAGTGCTGCCATGGTGAGTGGTTCAGGCACTGCACTCGAGGTGAGCGAAGCTGTGTAAGTGGTGACATCTTGAGAGATTCGCGTGTTGGCGAAGCTGAAGAAGAAGCTCTCTTGATCCCAAGCCGAAGCAGCAGCACCAGCAGCAGTTCCGCTGAAGCTAACCACGTTCGGAGTCGAGGCACCAAATCCAGCTGAGTTCAGGAAAACTCCTGAATTCCAGGAGATCGTGAGGAGGTTGGCATCACTGATGTTACTAAAAGTGACTGAACCAGGAGCCAAGGTGTAGAAGCCAGGAACTGCAACAACGGCGGTTGCTGCAACGGCTGCCATGCTCAAGCTCGTATTGGCGTAGCCGGTTCCGAGAACCGAAAGGGAAAGGTTTCCGACTGAAACTCCGTCCACCCAGCTGCCACTCAGAGAGTTGCTGACTGTGTTGAAGGAGAACATCGAGGAAACGGCGGGATTTTGTCCCACGGTTGGGTCAGCGAAAGTCGCCACGGTGAAGGTTTGCGCCATCGCCGAAGCTCCGACGACAGCCATCAGGGCAACGGCACAGATTTTAAGGTTGGTCATATTGATCCTCTCGAAAGAAATGTTCGTCATGCCACATCGCACTCGAACTCTCTGAGTATACAAGAAGAGACACCAAGAAACAAGCCACATGGTTCTCCCTGTTGCGGAATCGTACATTTTTCGTCGAAAGATGTCATAAATACCGAAAGCTGCCTCTGGAAACGCTCTGATTTTTCTGGAAATGAAGGGGCTTTCGGCGGACGATGAAGCTTGATCCTGCTCTGAAAAGGATCCTCCCAACCAACTGGCCAGAGGATCCTTTTTGATGACCGACTACGAGCGTCTGCGTCGGCGGGCGGCAACTAAGCCAGCCCCGAGGGCCAAAGCGGCCATTGTGAATGGCTCAGGCACGGCACTCGAAGTCAGAGACGAAGTGTAGGTGGTGATGCCTTGAGAGGTTCGCGAGTTTGCAAAGCTAAAGAAGAAGCTCTCTTGATCCCAACTAGCTGCTTGAGAACCTACGGCCGAGCCACTGAACGTCACAACTCCTGGCCCATTTGCCCCGAAACCTGCTCCGGTGAGGAATACACCGCCGGTCCACTGAATGGTGAGATAGTTTGGAGTCGAAATGTTGGTGAAGGTGATCGAACCGCGATCCAGTGTGTAGAACCCAGGGACAGCCACGACAGGAGTTGCTGTTACAGGGGCCATTGTCATGCTGGAATTGAAGTAGGTAGTGCCACCTACATTGACCACCAAGTTACCATCGACGAGATCTGTCCAGTTCCCGCTCAGCTGATTCGTGGCGGAATTGAACGAGAACATAGTGGATGAAGCAGAAGGTTGACCAATCGTAGGGTCAGAGAACGTCGCAACCGTGAACGACTGAGCCATTGCCGCAACCCCAACGCTGGCCAGAATTGCCAAGGCGCAAAATCTTAATGTCATTTTATTGTTTCCTCTCGCAAACCACTCTCAAGGCTGTATTCCCCGAGAGACCACCTTAATTGTACTAGATAGATCACGATAACGTGACTCAAACAAGTTAAGAGGAGGATAAATCTGATCCAGAGGGGTCAATCCCCGTAGTTTTACCTGGGGGCTGTCATGTAACTGACAACCCCCGTGAGTGAGTCAAAGCCTCATCGGCTTAAGAAGCGAAGAGGGCTCTTCTATCGAGTTTTGCGTCGCTGAGTGAGAGCTAAGGCAGCACCAAGGCCCAAGACAGCGATGGTAAAGGGCTCAGGCACGGCACTCGCAGTAAAGGAGGCGGTAGAAGTCTGAGTGTTTCCAGAATTCTGAACGTTCCCGAAGCCAAAGTTAAAGCTTCCTTGTGACAAAGTTGAAGCTGGCAAAGAAGCGACTGACGAGCCACCAAAAGTAACCGAACCGGCAGGAGATGTTGAGCCAAACCCGAATGCCGTTACTAGAAACCCAGAATTCCAACTAATTGTCAGATAATCAGGGTCGGTAGCAGTGCTGAATTTAGCTGAGCCTGCACCCAAGCTGTAGAGGCCAGCCACAACAGCTGTAGCCGAGACCGGTGCCATAGAGAAACTCGAATTGGTGAAAGTCGTGGAACCAACGGTTACCGTGAGGTTTCCGGAAGACGTTCCATCAATCCAACTACCGGTTAGCTGGGAAGTCGTGTGATTGAACGTAAAAAGCGAGGAGGAGGCGAATGCCTGTCCAACCGTGGGGTCAGAAAAGGTTGCTACGGTGAAGCTCTGGGCCATGGCGGAACTTCCTGCCATTACCAAAAGGGCAAAGGGGGCAACTTTAAGGTAACTCATTTTCATAGTCCTCTCGGAACTGCACAGCCAAAAAAGGCGGCACTGCCTGGTGTGCTTCACAAATGGTACTGGGATAGGTGATCGATAAAAAGCTACTCACACCAACGCACAGACAATCTCGTTACCCGAGACAAAACTCCCGGTAAAAATGCCTGTTTCACCCCTCTTCCCGCAAGCCAGTCGCTGAGAAATCCTCCGGACTTCGGGACAGAGATACTTCGCTCTATGCGTGAGTCCGTAATTCCCGACCGGCTCGGTACCAGTTCACGTACCCCACTACAGAGAGGATGAAGAAGAGTCCAAACAACCCTGCGCTCCAAGGTGAACCGAGTTGGAGCATCATCACGACATAAGCCAAGTTCACGACGACCCAGGCGACCCAGTTCTCGACGATCTTCGCTGTGACAAGAATCTGAGCAGCGATCGAGAGTGTCGTGGTGAAAGAGTCCAGGAAGAGCAACTCACTCCCTGGTTGAATAAGGGGAAGGATCTGCATCGTGCCAAAGGTGCCGCCAGCCAGCCCCAGAATCAGTCCAATCCAGCCCGTGAGAGACAGGGAGACAATCAACTTCTCATCGCTTTTCCCCTCAGCATTCTTGGCCGAAAACCAGACCCAAAAGCCCAGAACCATCATGGGTAAGTAGTAGGCAAATTGCAGAATCGCATTTGCCGGGAGCTTTAAATTCCAAAAGTACACCCCGTAGAGAATCGCTGAAAAGATCCCTGGCACGAAGCTCCAAATCGAGGCTTTGAGTTGGAGCAACACATAAACAAGAGTCACGGCAATGGCTGCCCACTCAAGCCACTGGAGGGCAGAACCGGTCATGGCTTGATCAAGCCTCCGCAGAGCTTGGTGGCGAAGTCTGGCCCGTTGTACACCCAACCAGAATAGACTTGTATGAGGCTCGCCCCAAGATCCATCTTGCGCTTGGCGTCCTCCTGGGTCACGATTCCGCCGACTCCGATGAGGGTCATCTCCGGTGGGCAAAGGGCTCTCAGAGACTTCAACACGCTATCTGCCCTTTCGCGAAGAGGGGCTCCCGATAAACCTCCTTCTTGCTTTGGATCTGCCGTCAGCCTTTCGCGTGACAGAGTCGTATTCGTCGCGATCAGTCCCGCTAAGTCGAACTGTACAGCCACCTCGACGATCTCTTGCAAGGCTTCAGGCTCGAGATCAGGGGCAATTTTGACAAAGAGAGGGGCAGATCCATCGATCTCGCGCAACCGCCACAGGATCTGGGTCAGAGGCCCCTTCTCCTGGAGTGCTCTCAGTCCGGGCGTGTTGGGAGAACTGACATTCACCACGAAGTAGGCTCCGAATTGGCGCAAGAGCTTAAAGGAGTAAGCATAATCCTCCGCTGCTTCTGCCAGTTCAGTGACTTTGCTCTTGCCGAGATTGATGCCCAAGGGAATTTGAGGAGAAGATTTGGAGAGTCGAGAGGCCACTGCCTCGGCCCCCTCGTTGTTGAATCCCAACCGATTGATCAGTCCTTTGTCGGCCGGGAGACGAAAGAGGCGAGGCTTGGGATTTCCTGGCTGGGGATGTTTGGTGATCGTGCCGACTTCCACAAAACCGAACCCGAGCTTGTGCCAATGATCGACAGCGACAGCGTTTTTGTCAAACCCAGCGGCAAGACCGACTGGATTTCGGAAAGAGACTCCGAAAAGTTTTCGTTCCAGCGAAGGGTGTGTGACCTCTGGCACAGAAAGGAGGCCGGATCGAATCGCCTTCATGCCAAGCTCATGGGCTGTTTCAGCGTCTAAGCCGAACAGCACAGGGCGCAGCAGCGATTCGTACAGCGACATAACCTAGCTCTTGTTTCGGATATGGAGCAGATCCCCGTCCCTGATCACGTAATCCTTTCCTTCGAGGGTCATTTTGTTTGATTTGTAGGCGGCATCGAGCGATCCAGCCGTTACGTAGTCTTCATAATGCACGACTTCCGCCCGAATGAAGCCCTTTGCGATGTCGTTGTGAATGGTGGCGGCTGCCTTCAGGGCACTCGAACCTCGCCGAAGCGGCCAGGCCCTTGTATCATTTTCACCAGCCGTAAAGAAGGTGATGAGGCCAAGGGAATCGTAGATCGCTTTCACCATTCGATGGCTGGCTGGCTCTGTGAGTCCCAGACTTTCTAGGAATTCTGGGGCGTCGGCAGGATCCAGTTGGGCAATTTCCTCTTCGAGAGTGGCGGAGAGGAAGAAGCTCTCCGTCCCCTTCTTCTTCAGTTCTTGGATCTTTTGAACCAGTTCCGGATTGGCAGAGGCAGCCTCGTCTTCTCCGACGTTGAAAGCAATGACTGTTTGTTTTGCCGAAAGGAACTGGTAGTTTCGGACGATCTTCTGCTCTTCCTCATCGAGATCCATCAAACGAATCGGGGTTCCATTTTCCAGTGGCTCTTTGATTTTGCTGAAGAGGGCCTGATCTTGGTAGTCAGGATGGCCAGGGGTTTTTAGGTTCTGGCTTTTTTTGAGGCGTTCGAGCCTTGCTTCCACAATTCCTAAGTCTGTGAGCACCATTTCGACTTCGACTGCATCCAAATCGCGAAATGGATCTACAGAGTCGTGGTAGGGCGCCATAGGTGATTCGAACGCTCTGACAACATGGAGAAACACATCGGCCTTTCTGGCTTCATCCAAAAACTTCTGACTAAACATCTTTCCCGAGCCGCCATTGATGGGTTCGAGATCATCGTGGAGGATGACGGTGGCTGGCGTTTGTTTCTTTGGTTTCACCTGGGCCACGATAGTATCGAACCGCGGATCCGGCACTGGGACGGCGTTCACATCCCCCTTGGCTTGGCCCTTCGCGGCTGCGCGATAGACGGTGGAGCGACCTGATTGCGAGAATCCGATGAGAGCGACTTTCATGGCTGTGGCTTTTCGAAGGTGACATTGACAGGTTTGTCTTGCCACTGGTTGGGAAGAACCCAGAAGGCGAAGCCAGAGAGGATCACCAAGATGAGGAGCATCCAGGGGAACCTTTGAGTCTTTTTGATGGGCTCTTGCTTCACAGTCTTTCAGTATAGTCAGGCTGGGGTCTGGCTCGAGAGGTCTTGCTGTTCTGGTAGCAGGATGGGGTCAATTTTGGTCTGCGCATCGAGGCCCGCAGCCACGCCCGCCCGGCCCCGACCTTGGGAGGCAAGTTCTCCACTTGGTCTCCGGGCCCGCCCCTGCGATGCGCAGACCTGCGGCAAACCCGGAGGTTTTTGCCAGGGGCAACGAGAAAGAGCCGGGTCAGGCATCCCTGTGGTGCGCCGCTTCCAAGCGTAGAACGTCTCCGTGTGCATGCCGTAGGTTCGGCAGAGGTCTGCCACCGGCGTTCCGGCTTCTTGCTCTTTGAAAATTGCGAGGATTTGCTCGCTCGAATACTTTCCACGTCCCATGGTGTCTCCCCAGGATAGCCATCCCGCAACTGCGGGACTTCATTGGAGATTTCACCAGGCGGTGCGAGTCAGATGGGACGTGGCACTAAGATTGGGGGACGCTCATAACTGGCGTTCCCCCCTGGATGAGCGCCAGTCCCTTGACCAGCCACTTGCGGCAAAGCACCGCACCCCGCCAGAGCAGGGAGAACCAGCCAAACGAGCTTGCCCATCGCGAACACTCACTCATTGTATCCCGGATTCGGCATCCCAGTGAAGTCTCGGGATGGTGAATGCCCTGGATGAGCGTTCGGATTCGAGCCTCTTGAAGAGGCAAGGACTGCCTCAGCCAATCCAAGGAACCGTGCGGACGTCCGAACCCTCGCGCCGCCCTGGCCCGCAGCCACGCCCGCCCGGCCCCAACCTTGGGAGGCAAGTTCCCGACTTGGTCTCCGGGCCCGCCCCCGGCCGGCGCGAGTCTCCCCAGGATCTTCGTGCTCACTCCTTCTTCGGAGCGCGAGTCTCAATACTCGAACCTTCAGCAAGAGTCCGACGCTGCAAATGAACGCAGGGGACAGAGAAAGAAACCCCAAAAGACGCCAAAGCCAACCACCCAGCCGAAGGCTCCCCCGCGCCGGCCGGGGGCAGACCGGACGAGTGGTCGGATTTTGCTCACCCCAGTGAGGAACCGGTCGGGCGTGGCCGTGGGCCCGGCGGCGCGAGGGGCGAAAATGACTGCCTACTCCAGTCAGACTCTATCCCCCCCCCAGCAAAAATGCCAGGGGGAAGGGATTCCGGAGCTAACACGGCAGTCTCCCTGGCAGCAGGTCCGGCGCCCTTGGGCCCCTCGCAACCAGTTCAGGCTCTGGTATCCTCCGACCCTGCGAAACGCTCCTGGTTTAACCAACGACGGCAAACCCGTCACAAAAAGAAACCAGGGACTCCCATCGGAGCCACCACAGCATGAATACACGAAAGTACGAAGCCCTCTATATTGTCCCTGCCAGCCTCACAGACGCTGAAGTCCAAGAAGTCGCCGACAATTTCAAAGGAATTGTCGAAAAGAATGGAGGAACCGTCGAATCAGCCGGACTCTGGGAAAAGAGGAAGCTCGCCTACGAGATCGGAAACCACAAGGAAGGCAACTACATCCTCATGCACTTCGAAGCCCCCAGCCAAGTGCCTGCCGAGCTGAACCGACTCATGAGGATCAACGACCAAGTCATCCGACACACAATTCTCCTCCGCGAAGAAGTTGTTTCCGAGTAATCTCACCAAGTCATGAGCATCAACAGAGTTGTCTTGGTGGGTCGATTAACAAGGGACCCAGAGGTTCGCGAAACCACCACCGGCAAGAAAGTCGCCACCTTCGCCATCGCAGTCGATAAGAGAATCAAGCCAACCGACGGCCCAACTGCCGACTTCTTCAACATCACAGCCTGGGGTGTCACAGCTGACTACGTTGGAAACTACATGAGCAAGGGCAGGCTCGTCGCAGTCGATGGCAGACTCCAAACAAGGAAATACACAACCCAGGACGGACAAAACCGCGAAGTCGTAGAGATCGTTGCGGATAACGTCCAAGGCCTCGACCGAGCCAGAGACGACCAAGGCGGCAGAGCCATGTCCTCTGAAGTAAGCGGTCGAATGGGTGGCGGAGCCCCTGCGCCGAGCGACGACTACGACCCCTTCGCGGACGAATAAGCCTCTGCCTTTATCTAACTTGACCGGGGCGAAAAGTGTCCTATAACCCTCCGCTCCGGTCAAAAAAGATCCCTAACTGGCTTTCCCACGGGTTTGGCCCTCGGTTCCGAATCTCAGCATGGCGATTCCCATTTCTCGCCCACGAGACTGAGCTAGGGTAATTGTTCGAACCCTGTAAATCCAGAAACAAACCTAAAGCCAAAGACCTTTCCCTCACGGTTCCACTCTGAGAAGCCTCGGCTTGACCCAACGTCAGGCCGTTTGTCTCGTAGCGATCTTGGCCCAGCAGGTCGATAAAAACCCCGATCCCATTTGCCGTCGCAAATCCCAAACTGCCGCTTCCCCCTGAGTAGCTGTCGTTCCCGCCCCGCTCAACCAAGATCCCCAGGGCATAATCCTGCGCAGCTCCCAGAGTCAGATTACCAGGCGTTTGGTAGAGATCATCTCCCGCCCCTTCATCAAAATAGCCCACTCCAAACTGGGTCGCTGCCCCGATCCCAAAACGGGAAACCTGGTAGCGATCCTTGCCTTGCACATCCCACAGCACCCCGATCCCACACCAATAACCCACCCCTTGGCCATAAGATCCCGCCACATAGCGGTCGTCCCCGTCGAGATCCAGCAAGGCCCCGACTCCCCCTGCGAGAGATTTTCCATTGACAAAGTCCATCCTCACTCCGCTCCCGCACCCTTGAACCATCGAAATCGGCACCTTAGCGTCTTCAGGAGATGGGCGGTCGATGACCGATAAGTTCGCCAGGTACTGGTCGCTCCCCTCGCGATCAATCAGGAGCCCAACCCCACCAGGTGCGCCAAACCCTTGTCCCTCACTGAATATGCGATATTCATCATCTCCTTTTGCATCCTCAAGCAACCCAATGCCGAAGCGACCATAGCCCTGGCTGCGTGCATAACTATCATAAAGATCGTTCCCGCTGTCGTCGGTCACCACCGCGACACCAAAGGTGGCACTCCCGATTCCATTCCTGTGGGTTCGATAAAGATCCTTCCCCTGGCGATCGATCAGGATGGATATGCCGAAAAGGGCTGAGCCAGGACCGAGCTTTGCCACTCCCTCCTTTCGGGAAGAAAACTGTGCGATAGGCTGGCCACCCAAGCTCGGTTCGCTCAGATATTGGTCATCTCCGGTTGAGTCAATCACAACCGAAATCCAATTCGAAAGAGACCGATTCGAGGGGCTATTGAGATAAACGTCGTCCCCGCCTGTGTCGATGATCAAAAGGTACGGCCGGTCGTCGTTATAAACAGAGTCAGATCCCCCAGAGAGAAGAATATCGCCCCAAGACGTCCGAATGGTCACAGAATAGGGCAAGCGTGGCGAGGTCGTCGTGACCATCGTAGTCGCCATCCGCGAGACCGCGGCAAGATCTTGGGCCGCCGCGAAGAGAAAGGCTAAATCGGCATTTCGATAAAGGCGCAACATTCGCTTAGTGGCCATGGGATCGTCCGTACCCCACTCACCCAACGTTTCACGCTCAAACTCACTGGCCAGGTTTTCGATCGCCGAAAAGGCTGCCGTGCGATTCCCAAAATTCGCCAAGGCACAGTCAAGGATCAAGGCTGCCGCCCTCTGGACTTCGTTGGGAACGCCGCTCAGATTCGGGATCTCCGTGACCAGACCCCGGCTGCGATACCGCTCCAGAGTCACCTCCAGAGGGCGACTGGCGGGAATCCGAGACGAATAAATCTGAGCCGGATTGCCGAGTAAGTCCCGCCTCGCCCCAGCTCCGATCCAGCGGGAAGCCAAAGAGAGAGTCGCTGCCGGGCTACTCACCGTCGTCACGAGCTGCCTTCGCTGTGACTCCATCAGAGAGGGAACTCGCCACGGATTCGCACTAGCGGCAAGATACAGAGTCGAAAGAAACTCAGATTGCTGCTGAAAAGGGACGGCAGTCTCATCCAACCGAGCCGAGAGGCGATTGAGCCCCCCTACTCCAAGCGCAGTTTCCACCGCGTTGTCTAAACTGGAGGTGGGCTGAACCATGAAGAGACTCACGATGGCGGCAATGGCGAAATTCGTCATGGGATTCTGTCTTTTCGGATGGGCGATTGCTGCCTGCGCCACTCAGTCGTCACTGCCAGAGCGTCCCCTACGCATCATCTTCGAACCGATGCGCAATATCGTGGAGCGGGAGTTTGCGAGTGAGTACACAGTCAGCTTTCCCAGCCCGATCACTTCTTCAGCATATCCCAGTAATAACATTGTTCGCCTGAGAGTCTTCCTGCCAACCGATCGCGTTGGTCCCGTTCCTGTCGTGATTTTGCTCCACTTTTGGGGGGCTACCGACAATGCCCTGGAAGAAGAGGCAGCTGACTTTTTGGTCAAAAAGGGAATTGCAGCGATTCTTGTGCCCCTCCCCTATCACCTAAGCCGAACCCCAAGTGGGTTTCGGTCCGGCGAGCTCACGATTCAGCCTGACCCTGCGATGCTGCGGGAGACCATGCTGCAAAGCCTCCAGGATGTCCGGCGCACAATCGACTGGATCGAAACAAGAGAGGAATTCAATGGGAAGGTAGGCATCGGGGGAACAAGCCTCGGAGCAATTGTAGCGACCCTCTGCTTTGCCGTCGACCAGCGCATCGCAGCCTCAAGTTTTATTCTGGGAGGGGCAGACCTGGCGGGAATTATCTGGGGGAGCAGCCGAGTCGTTCAGCAACGAGAAGAACTCCGGCGGCGAGGCTTCAGCGAAGCTCGACTCAGAGAGGAATTGGCTCTCGTCGAGCCCCTCAACTACCTCACCAAACAGGATCAGAGACCAAGCTTCCTTATCAAAGCCAGGCACGATACTGTCGTGCCCCCTGCGACGAGCGACAAGCTAGCCGAGGCCCTAGGAAATCCCAGAATCTTGGTCATTGAGACTGGTCACTACGGCGGAATCTTAGTTCAAAGAAGCCTCGTCTCTCTGGCAGCTCGGTTCTTTGAGACGACGTTTCGAGGGGAAGACTTTCGCGCTCCAGGTCGGCTCTATGCCCCCACCGTTCGCTACGGAGTCGAACTCAGCGGAACCAGCGGATTGCAGGTGGGCGTCGGTTTCGATATCTGGAAGAGCAACGTACGGTCCGACGGGTTCTTCACTCTTCTTTTGACCCCAAAGGGGATCGGTGGCTACTTGGGATACCAGGTGAGCGAGGGACTCTCCCTTGGCCTGTCCTTCAAGCCGACCGGAACCTCCCTGGCCGCAATGTGGAGCGTGGTCTTCTGAAAGATCTGGCCCGCCTCACCCGCGATAACATGATCACAACGTACCTGGGTCTCGCCAGAACCGTGCCGACATTTCAGCTCCTGAAAGAGACTCCTTACGTTTTGGTTTCCGGCCCGAGCGACCTCAGCTTTTGTAACTTTGCTGCCCAATTCGACTTGACGAAGGATCTTGACTCTGAACTTCAGCAACTCGCCCAATATGGCGAGACAGTGCCTGGCTTGTGGGCCTTTGTGATCTCGAGCGATAAGCCAGAAGACTTGGTTGACCGGATCCAAGAGGTTGGATTTGAGCGGCGGCAGTACCTGGTCCAGATGGTTTGGCAAGGGAGTGCCCCCACCCTTTCGGCCTGGCCAGAACCAGTGCTCCGACCGGAGGATCGCGAGCGGGTCGCCCATTTTATGGCCGACACCTTCTTTTTGAGAACCAGCGCAGAAGGGAAAAAGCGGATCGCTGCTGCGACGAGTGTCTCCCCTCACCAGCTTCAGGCCTTTTGGAAAGAAGGCTCGCCAGTCGCAGCCGTGATGACGGTCGAGACCTCCGGGATTCTGGGCCTGTACAATCTCTGCACCAAGGAATCGGAGCGAGGGGAAGGCTATGGCCGCGCCCTGGTTCGCCAGGTTCAGGCACAAGCTGCTTCGAATGGCTTGCCAGTTTGTCTTCAGTGCCACGTCGAGTTGCAAGGCTGGTACCAGGATCTGGGCTTCCGCCCGGTGGGAGAAGTTGAGGCCTTTACCTTTGTCGGAACGTTTCCGTTCTTCTGAAAAAGCAGGAATAAATCCGAAATCATCGACTCCTGCAACTAGTCCCCGGTAGCTGGTCGAAAGCTCCGACTCACCCTCGTGACCACCGGGGACATCGCACGCGCCACCTCGGCGGGATATTCAAATTGCAGAACCGACTTGGCTCTTGGCCGAATCCACGTCCGAACATAGTGGATCTTTCCCGCCTCTTCGTAACTGACCACAGACCAATCGGACTTCTGCTGAGCCGTGAGATTGCTCACCTTCTTATCCCGCAAGTTGGCAAGAGCCCCAGAATGAAACTCCTTTATCCCCTCATCCAGAGGATTAACATTCGCAAATACGAGAAGGCTTATCTTTTTGTCGCGGCTCAAAAAAGTCCGACCATCCCCATTTGCTGATGGCTCCTGGGGAATCAAAAACGTTGGCACATCGCACCTAAAGCCGAAGCGAGCATTTTGATACAAGTCATACGTGACTCGAGACGGAACTTGAAGCAAACAAACCGAAGCCACGAGCGAAAAGACCATAGCTCATTATGAAAACATCTGCCTGATTATTTCTTGAGCCACAGGTCGGTCACCCAATCGGGGCTTTCTCCGCGCTAAACTGTCTTCCTAATGAGCGCGGTGGATCAAGCCCCTTTCCAACTCGATCGCAACCCTGGCATTCCTCTCGATCTCAAGTGGGTTCGGTCGATTCAGGTCAACCGATCTGCGACGGAGCGCAGAGCCCAAAGCCTCCCTGCACGCCGAACCGTTAAGAAAGAGTGGCAAGCCGCCTGGCTGGTGAGGGCCATCGAGTGCATCGATCTCACAACTCTGAGCGGGGACGATACAGAAGGTAATGTCCACCGACTCTGCGCTAAGGCGAAGCAGCCTCTGTCACCTTCGATGATCTCCCTCCTCGGTTTGGGAAATGTGCAGGTGGGTGCAGTCTGTGTCTATCACAGATACGTGGCCGAAGCTGTCCGAAACTTGGAAGGCACCTCTATTCCTGTTGCTGCTGTCTCGACTGGTTTTCCCGCCGGTCTTTCTCCCTTCGAAGAAAGGGTCAAAGAAATTGAACGAAGCGTAGCTAGCGGGGCGAAAGAAATCGATATCGTCATCACAAGAGCCCACGTTTTGCAGGGCAACTGGAAAGCTCTGTTCGAAGAAACGAAGACTTTTCGGGCTGCCTGTTGCGATGCCCACGTGAAAGCAATCCTCGCGACTGGAGAACTTGGAACCTTGACGAACGTTGCGAGAGCAAGCCTTGTTTGCATGATGGCCGGCGCAGACTTTATCAAAACTTCCACTGGCAAAGAGCCGATCAACGCGACCCTTCCTGTCTCCTTGGTGATGACAAGAGCGATTCGGGATTACCATGAAGCGACTGGAGCCCTGGTAGGCTATAAACCAGCAGGCGGGATTCGCACCGCCAAACAAGCGCTTGATTATCTCATTCTTATGAAGGAAGAGCTTGGTGATCGCTGGCTCCAACCAGATCTCTTTCGACTCGGGGCAAGTACCTTGCTCGTCGACATCGAACGCCAATTGGAACACTTCGCCACAGGGAGCTATTCGGCAGTGTCACGCCACGCGATGGGATGATTTCTCTCTAACTATAGGTTTTTTATGAGCAAAGTACCAGACATCCTCGACACAATGAGTTACGGGCCTGCCCCAGAGGACGCCTCGCCAGCCCTTCAATGGATTGCCAAGTTTGGTGGTCAATTTGGGGTCTTTATCGGGGGGGACTGGCACCCTGGCCTCGGTCACTTTGAATCCAGAAACCCTGCAACTGGGGAAATTCTTGCCAAGGTAACCCAGGCGACCCCTGAGCAAGTCGATCAGGCAGTACAAGAGGCAAAGAAGGCTTTACCGATCTGGCAGGCCCTCTCACCAACCGAGCGCGGACGGCATCTTTATAACCTGTCTCGCCATATCCAAAAGAACTCTCGACTCTTCGCCGTCCTCGAAACTCTCGACAATGGGAAACCAATTCGCGAGAGTCGAGACTTGGACATCCCTCTTGCTTCCCGACACATATTTACTCATGCTGGGTGGGCGACTCTCCGCGATGAGGAGTTCCCGAATGCAGAGCCGGTCGGAGTTTGTGGGCAAATCATTCCGTGGAACTTCCCATTGCTCATGCTCGCTTGGAAGATCGCGCCGGCACTCGCTATGGGTAACACTGTCGTGCTCAAGCCAGCTGAGTTCACCTCACTGACCGCTCTCCTCTTTGCCGAAATCTGTCAAACCGCCGGTCTTCCTCCCGGGGTGGTGAATATCGTCACGGGAGATGGTGAGGTCGGGAAGTCCCTCGTGATCCACCCAGATATACAAAAGATTGCCTTCACCGGATCCACAGAAGTGGGGAGAAGTATCAGGCTCACAACCGCCGGAACAAGCAAAAAGTTGAGTCTCGAACTAGGAGGGAAGTCACCCTTCATCGTCTTCGACGATGCCGATCTTGATTCTGCAGTCGAAGGGGTGGTGGATGCGATCTGGTTCAACCAAGGTCAGGTTTGCTGCGCAGGGTCACGGTTGTTGGTTCAGGAATCCATCGCCGCACAGTTTTTCCAGAAGCTGAAAGCCAGAATGGCTACCCTAAGGGTCGGCGACCCCCTCGACAAAGCGATCGACATGGGGGCCCTCATCGACCCGACTCAACTGGATCGTGTGTCCAAACTGGTCGAGACGGGAATCGCCGAAGGAGCTAAAGCTCATGTAGCTCCCTGCCAGCTGCCCTCCTCCGGATGGTTCTATCCCCCGACTCTGCTCACTGATGTCGAACCTGCCTCAACCCTAGCGCAAGAGGAAATATTCGGCCCAGTCCTCGTGGCGATGACCTTCCGCACCCCACCTGAGGCAGTCGCCCTCGCCAACAACAGCAAATACGGCCTAGCTGCCTCGATCTGGACTCAAAATCTTGACGTGGCTCACGATATCGCCGCCCAAGTGAAGGCCGGAACTGTTTGGGTAAATAGTACGAACCTTTTTGACGGCAACGCTGGGTTTGGTGGCTTTCGCGAGAGTGGCTTCGGCAGGGAGGGGGGAAGAGAGGGCCTTTCCGAGTACCTCAAGTATTCATATATATCTGCTAACAATGTTCTTGTGTCGCATGGCGAGGTGAGTCCGACGCCAGGTCTCGATCGCACTCACAAGCTCTTTATTGGCGGCAAGCAAGTGCGCCCAGACGGAGGCTACTCGATGCAGATTAGCTCTGAGGCCTTCGCGATTGCGAACCGCAAGGACGTCAGAAACGCAATCGAAGCGAATGAAAATGCAACTTCTGGGTGGGCCTCTGCCACTCCATATTTCAGAAGCCAGATCCTCTATTACCTGGCAGAGAACCTGAGCGGTTCTCGCGGCCAGATGATTGAGGCCCTCTCTCTGTCAGCTTGCCCCAATCCGGAGGAGGAGTTTGCATATTCAATCGATTTTATTCTTTGGTGCGCAGCCTGGGCTGATAAATGGGACGGAGCCATGCACCAGGGCCCTGCTCAAACCCTGATCTATACTCGGCCAGAGCCTTGGGGGGTCGCAGCGGCGATTGCCCCGAATTCCGCTCCCCTTCTGGGACTTTTGTGGAGCGCGATTCCCTTGGTGGCAATTGGGAATTGCGTCACAAGCCTTGCGAGTCCCTTGAACCCCCTGCCAGCGGCTGAACTCTACCGCCTCCTCGACTCTTCGGACTTTCCCCCTGGTGTTTGGAATATTCTCACCGGGCTTCGGAAGGACGTGGTTTCTCATCTGGCGAGTCACCAAGGTGTCGCGACTATCTGGTGCCTCGACCCAGATTGCCATGAACTCGTCTCCCGAAGCTCTGTGACCAACCTCAAGTCAACTTGGAACCTCGATGGCGACCGAATGGATCTTTATGCATCAAGGTCGCCTGAGCTGTTCCGTCGTGCCACCCAGGTCAAGAACATCTGGGTACCCTACGGCTCCTAAAGCAACTCCCTACTCGGCAAGATGCACAAGCATTAAAACCCCATATCCAGCCAGCCCGATTCGACCAGAGTGTTTCTGACTAGAGACTAAGTCGCGATAGAATCCTGGGGCGAGGGGGATATCAACCGAGCTGCTTGTGTGGTTGATCACAAACAAGACGATCTCCCCGCCTGGTGTGAGTCTCTGAGCAACCTCGACTCCTAGAGGTGGTGCAGCCCCGCCAGCCAAAGGTGAGGACAATCCAAGTTCTGTGATGAGATCTCGGAAGAAGTGAGTGAGACCTTCTAGGGTTGGCAAGGTTGCCAAGTAGAACCCCCTCCCTTCTCCGTAGAAGTTCTCCGTGATAGCTGGCTCATCTTTATACCAACCTTTGCCATATCGAGCTCGGATTTCCGCCCCTTCAAGTCTGACTCGATCTGCCAGCAGTCGAGCAGGAAATCTGACACCGTCACTCCACACCACCTCGTTAGGTTGATCACCAGGAAGAGAGTCTGTTTCCATCACAGACAAACCCAGAACTTCCCGCCAATGACCAGGTGCACCTTCGAAGTTAACACGATCCGAAGCATCGACCAAACCAGTATAGGTCGTGGCAACCAGTGTCGCTCCTTCCTGAACTTTAAGTTTGATCTTTTGCGCATCATCTGGTCGAAGCATATTGAGTAAGGGTGCAACAATCAGATCAAACGAACTCCAGTCATCGCGGGAAGGACTCACAACCTCAACATCAATCCCGAGACGATGAAAAGCCCCGTAAAAGTCCCTTACAACGGCACAATAGTCGAGCTCTTGGTTCGGGCCAGAAGCAAAGGCAAATGACCACCAATTGGGCCAATCAAAGAGGATTGCGACTTTGGCTGGGACAACTCCTCCCTGAACTTGGATTCCAGCCTTTTGCAGATCGCTTCCCAGCTGAGCCACCTCTTGAAAGACGCGGTTTTTTTCATCACCACCATGCTCCACCACAGCTCCATGGTACTTTTCGAACCCGCCGGGGCTCTTTCTCCACTGAAAATACATGACACTATCGGCTCCATGAGCGACCGCCTGCATCCCCTGAGCTCTCAGCCACCCTGGGGGCTTTAATCGACTGTAGGTACTCCAGTTTTGCTGACTGGGGCTCGTCTCCATCAGGAGAAATGGCTGACCATTTTTGAGGCCTCTCGTGAGGGAATGACCAAAGGCAGTATCGGAAGGGTTGGAGTCAATTGCTGGATAACTATCCCATGAACATACATCAAGATCCTTTGCCCACTGATGGTAATCTAAATTGAAATAAGTTCCCATAAAGTTAGTGGTGACAGGGAGTTCTGGCGTGATTGACTTGATAATGTCTCGCTCCATCCGGCAGAGACCGGCAAGGGCCTCTGACTGAAATCGATAGTAGTCAATCTTCAACCCATGAATTGACGTTTCTCCAAAGGGAAAGGGGGGTTCTATGTGTTCCCAAGTCCGGTAGGTATGACCCCAAAAGGCTGTATTCCAAGCATAGTTGAGCTCATCTAAAGATGCGTAACGTTTTTGTAACCAGATTCGAAATTCTGCGGCGCACAGATCACAATAGCATTGCCAACCATACTCATTATTGATGTGCCAGAGAGCAACAGCGGGGTGGTGACCAAAAGTTTCAGCAATCTTTCGAACAAGGTTTGAGGCGAGCCGCCGATAGTTCGGAGAATGAGGACAAAAAACGTGACGATCCCCATGCTTTCTCTTTTTCCCATCCGACATCGTGATCAGGACGTCTGGGTAGCGATGGGCCAGCCAAGCAGGAACCGAAGCCGTGGCAGTCGCGAGACAAACCCTAATGCCTCCAGCCTGGAGTTTGTCAAGAATTTCCTGGAGCCAGTCAAGGGTGTAAACACCTTCCTCTGGCTCAAGAGCAGCCCAACCAAAGACAGGCAAAGTCGCGATATTCCAGCCTGCTTTTTGCATCAGCTCAATATCTCGATCCCAAATCTCCTTTGGCCACTGATCAGGGTTGTAGTCGCCGCCATAGAGAAAGGAGTCCCAGGTGGGGGTGACGCCGTTTTGCCAACTCGATGTCATGCCGCAGAGTTTAACTGTTTTGCCTCGTTCCTTTCTTTGTTTCTGCCAGCCACAAACCAGGAGAGATAGCCATCCGAGGCAGGGCTTCGGACATTGTTTGTTCAGGGCAAGCAGACTTGGTGCCGAGGAGAGGTCTTCTTTAAGAGTAATCTTAGAAAAACAGATGTCATGGATCGACACCTCGAACTGGACTCAGCTTCATCCTAATGCAAAGAAGCTCTGGCTGATCAGCCTCCTCACCAGTAGCCTGATCACGACGACGGTGGCCACAGGGATCGTCTTCGCTCTCACACCCCGCTTGCCAAAACTCCTGATTCCAGCCTTCCTAATCCCTCTCGGACTGGGAGCGATCTGGCTGATTTGGGGGCTTTTGATCCTTTCGCCACGCTACAGTAGATTTAGATATTTATTGGGTGAAGATGACCTGCAGGTGTCGCGAGGTGTCACGTGGCGAACTTGGACGGTCATTGCCAGATCTCGAATCCAGCACGTAGATATTCAGGCTGGCCCAATCGCGAAAAATCTCGGAATCGTGAGCGTGAAGATCTTTGTGGGTGGCCAAATGGCAGAAGTCGCAGAGTTTCCTGGCGTGACACCGGCTGTCGCCGAGGAACTCCGCCAGGCTCTTGTCCTTCGTAAAGCTCCATCTGATTCGGCTCCGCCGATTGTGAACCCTAACCCAGCATCATGAATCCTGACTGGCAGCGCATCCATCCCCGCGCCATTCTGGCTGACTTTCTGTCCGGCTTGGGAAGGCTTTTTTCGATCGTCATTGTTCTCCTCCTTGTGAGCCTGGCCGGTGGGCGAGATCGTGACGGCGCTGTCACTGAGATCATGCTTGGCATCTTTGGCCTCCTTGCTGCCTTTGGCGCTGTTGTGCGGTACTTCACGTTTCGCTATTCGTTACATCAGGGCAATCTTTTGGTGGAATCAAACGTTTTCGGGCTTTGGAAAGACCAGCGAACGATTCCTGTGGATCGAATCCAAAACATTAATATCAAGCGGAGCCTTGTCCACCAAGTTCTTGGTCTGTGCTCGGCGGAGATTGAAACAGGGGCAGGGGCCAAGCCAGAAGCTCAGATCGATGGGATTACGGAAGGCCAGGCCGACCAACTTAAAATCTCTCTTGGCAGAATGATGTCTGCCCAAAAGGGTGAGCCAGTGGCGAATCTTCCTGGCGTACAACCGGATCCCGGCTTACTTTCCCACGTTTTACAACCGGGCAAGTCTCCTGAGCAAATTATCTATAAGGCCAAACTTTGGGATCTTTTCGTCGCTGGTTCCCTAGGAAATCGTTGGTACGTTTTAGTCGGCTTCTTAGTAGGTTTGCCAGCAGTCTTCAGCACGATGCTAGAGAGGAATCCGGCAACTCAGCAAATTATTACCGATGCGAGACAGGGGTCGTTCGGAGGAATTGTGATCGGAGCGATGTTGATCTTCTTCGCTGGTTGGGCGATATCCATTTTCCAAACCCTTGTAAAGTACTGGAATTTCGAGCTATCACTAGAAGAGGGTAAGTTTGCACGCTCTTACGGATTAACCGAGAGAATCGAGAACGTTTTGCCAGTGAAGCGCATCCAAGGAATCCAAGTTGTGCAAGGTTTTTTCGAGAAGATGCTCGAACTCGCAAAGGTAAAAGCCTCGACAGCCGGCGGATTAGGAACGGAGCAAAAGGGCGAAGATGCTTTAAGCCCAGTTCTTCCTTTCGAAGAAGTCCCGAGGATTCTCAACTTTGCTCTGCCTGGAATTTGGTTGTCTGGCCTCAAAATCATCCCAGTCATTGATCGTGCCTTTTGGTATTACTTTCTCTCCGGATTATGGTTTAGAGTTCTCCTCTCTCTATTACCGCTCTTCTGGTTCCCGCCATTGGCGAGTCTTGGGCTTTTTGCTGGATTAAATCTGGTCTCCTATATTCGATGTCGCCTATGGCGAGAAAAGGCAGGATACAGTCTTGGCCGAGACATACTGGTCACATACGACGGATACCTCGGCACGATTACCACTTACATCCCAACGGCAAAGATTCAAGCTGTGTCTCTCCATCAAAACTTCTTTCTCCAGCTCTTTGGCCTTGCCGCAGTAACGGTTAAGACGGCAGCAAGCGGCGGCATGTCGGTGATCAAGTTCCCCGAAATTCCGTTAGAAGATGCCAAGGAAATCGTTTACAAATTGCACGAACTGAACAAGAATTCTAAAGATAGTCTTCTCGACGGCCTCTAACCTATCTCTTTCCCTGATCGAGATTTGTCATCGTTCCCATGAGAGTCTTGTTCGCTGCACCTAGATCCCCGGACTGAATGGCTTGCATTGCGATCGTTACTTCTTTCGCCTCAGAGACCCTTCCTTCATTCAACAATAAGGCCTGAGTTTTTTGCAGGTCTTGCAACGCTGCGGCGGTGGTGATCGCCTGAGTCTTGAGTCCAAGCATCGTCTTTTCAACCACACGACCAGCCGCAGAAACCTGAGCGGCGCTTGCGACCCGAGGATCCTGGGGCAGGCCATAGCGGGACGCGTCTGCCGTGAACTCCATCACGCAATCCACGTCAACTGCTTGAGTGGACCCCCCTAGCTCGGTATAGCGCAAGGTGCCCCCTGCCACTCGGTAGTGTCCCAGGGGGTGATTCGCAAACTCAAGATCCAGCACGACTTGCATCACGGAACCCCGCTCCAGATCGGCTAAGTCAAGGGAAATCTCCCGCTCATTGAGAGAGCCACTGTAGCCTGTTAGGCCCTTGAGAGTGACCCAACGGGCAAACTTCAGGGAAAGGCTCTGTTGTGTCGAAGACACTGCCATGAGCTTCTGGAGCTCGGTTCGAAAGATCTCTGGGATCAGCTGGGGCTGAGCAATGTAGTAGTAGTTCCCACCACTCCGCTTCGCCATGCTCGCCAAAAGCTCCTCGTTGTAGTCTGGCCCAAAACCAAGAAATGTGCATGAATATCCGCGTTGCCGCATATCTGCTGCATGTTGTGTCAAGGACGAAAAGTCCTTAATCCCTGCCGTCGGATCTCCATCGGTCAGCATCACCATGCGAGCTACCCGATTCGGATCCTGCGTCGCGGCGAGCTGCTGGGCAGCCAAGGTCATTCCATCATATATATTGGTTGTATATCCGGGTTGAATCTGTTGTATGCCATTTTTAATCAGTTGCCGATCGGTCACTCTTTGGGGAGGCATCAACACTTCCACAATCTCATCGAAGACAACGATGGAAAGAATGTCGTTGGGGCCAAGGAGGTCAACGACATGGGCACAGGCCTGTTTGGCGTAGTCGAGCGGGGCTCCTTCCATCGATCCTGAGCGGTCTATGACGAGACAAAGGTTGAGAGCAGTGCGGGTGCCCCCATCCACGTATCCAGCGAGCGAGGGTTCGGTGGGAGCATGAATCTCAAGGAGGAACTGCTCCCTGGCCGGGCCGTTCGCCATGGTCGCCTGTCGCGAAGGAGTGATCGTCACAGCCAGGGGAGTGGGTGCCCAAGCGGTGGTTCGATTGGGATCAAGGCCAGGAGGTGCCGACATCGGCTGGGTTTGGCCAAGGTTTGGCCCACCCAATTGAGTTCGGTTCGGATCAAAGCCTGGGCCTCCAATCATCGTGCGGTTTGGGTCAATAGGGTTGCTCATTTCGCTTCGCTCTGGTTTGCTCCTTACATCTTACGCGCAGTTTTAGGGGCTCCTTTCAATTCGGAAGGAACTATTCCCAATTTGAAGGACATCCCCATGATCTAGGGTAGCGTTCGTGACCCTCTGGGCGTTCACAAAAGTTCCGTTCGTGCTGCCAAGATCCTGCACCACGACTCCTTGGGGGCTCAGGGACAAGCTCGCGTGCCGGCGACTGACTTTGCTATCCCCAGCGAGAGGAACAGCACCCCCTTCCCTGCCAAGATCCATCGGCCCATTGATCGGATAAACCTGACCTGCGAGAGGGCCAAGGGTCGCTACAAGGCGATAAGTGCCCTGGGGTTGGGTGACCATTGGGGAGGCCTGACCTTGGACGATCGGCTGAATCGGTGCCGGAAAAGAGCCTGGCGTCGGGCCAGACATCCCTCTTACGTTCATCGCCAGAGCCCTCCCTTCCTGTGCAGAGATCTTGTGGCCGCTCTTCAGCAAGAATCGCAAGTTGTTCTGACCGACCTGAATCAAGTCCCCGTGGTTGAGAATCGTTGGGGAAGCGAGCCTCGCCCCGTTCAGTCCGAGTCCCATCCCCTGGCCGGAGGTCGGATCAACTAGCAAGTAGCTACTGTTGCCCTGCTTTTGGATCACGGCATGGAGTGGCAAAACTTGCCCGTCGCCGAAAAGGGGAACGTGGGCTCGCTCGTCGCGGCCGATGTTGGTCTGAGCCGCATCGATGGGCCACTCCTTACCCTCGTTTCTTCCCAGTTCAAGACGCAACCAAGCTGATCGGGTCGCCAGTTCGATCCAGGCAGTAAAGAGGCCGATCATAAAGGCGAGCAAGGTGAAGAGGATCCCCCGACCCAGGGCTCCCACTTCGGCATTCTCGCCGCCAGAAATTGCGGCTGGCGCTGCGAGCAGCATCCCGGCCCACACGAAGAGAACCCCAGAGATGAGGCCAGCGATGACACCTCCAAAGAGGCCTGCCAAGATCGGACGCTTCGCCATTTGTGCTGCCCCGACCCCAGCTCCCAGGCAGCCTCCCATCACGGCAAAGGTGGCAGATCGACCAAGAACTTCCATGATGGGGTTCACTCCCATGGCCCCTGCTTCCCCGAGGATTACGCGGAACAAGGCCCCCCCTAGGGAGTAGCCAATCAATCCTCCGACCCCGCCGAGGAAGAGACCCAAAAACCCCTGAAGCATGATGTTCGAAGCCCCTCCCTTTTGAAATCCGTTCCAGACCCCGGCGGCAAGACTCACGAGCAGGACGAAGGTGACCAGCAGGATCAGCTCTTGTCTGGCCCAGGCAGGGTCATTTGGAACCAACGTCTTCGGCAAAAACGGTTCGTTTACTAGCCAGGCCAAAAACCCAACTGCCCCGAGGATCATCGCTTTGACAAAGACATTCATTTTGCGCTCTATCCTTCGTACCGAAAGCGAACCGCGCCAAATTGCACTGTATCACCTGGGTTCAGGGTCACTGGGCTCGTGATTTTCTGACCATTTACAAATGTCCCGTTTGTGCTTCCGCTATCAGCAAGGGTGACCACTGTGCCGGATCTGGTCAGGGTCGCGTGGCTCCGGCTGACGCTTGATTCCCCGGCCAGGGTGAGGTCTGCCCCTTCTCGGCCGATCGTCGTGGCTCCTTCTTGCAGGGTGAAAACATCTCCCGACTCACCCCGGAGTTGCGGAGTCAACGGAGCAGGGGCGGCCGCAGGAGCAGCTGGTGTTGGGGCTGCATCGGGCAGAACGATCGTTTGCAAAGGGGCTGGGGCGGCTTGCGTCAGGACTGGGTCAGGCCCATTCGCACCGCTCGGGCCAGCTCCGCCTTGCACCCCAACTTGCTTCAGGGCTTCCTGAACCTGTTTTTGGTTGTTTTTGATGTACCACCACACAAAGAAGCCAATCGCCCCCAAAACAACGAGAACGCAGGCGAATTGAAGGAGGGAGGCAAGGGGATTGGGTGGTTCGGGCTGCTTCTTCGAGGCGCTTTCTCCCCCTTCGGTCTTTGCCGCAGCCCCTTCTGCCTTTGGCTCAGATGAGGGTTGGGCCTGAGCCGGTGGCGTCGCAACCTCAACCTTGTCATTGATTGTAAGAGTCACAGTCCGCTGCTCCGCCGTGAGGTTAAAGGTTTGGGTTGGGGCCGTTTTGGTTTCGGCATCGGTCGTCGTGTATTCGACCCTCACCTTAGTGTCACCCAGAGGGACAATCTCAAAATTTGCCTTCCCCTGCATCGTGGGTGACAGGATCACTTTACGTTCATTTGGCGTAGCAGGCTGGATCGTGACGACCCCGGTAGCCAGGGGGCCTTCTGGGCTCGTAACCATCACGGAAAGGGTCACTAAGAATGTGTAGTCTGCATCGACTGGACTCCACTTCCTGGTTTTCAAGACTTCTTGCAGGGGTCTGGTCGCGAGAAGTCCTCTTTCCTCATCCACGATGAAAACCGAGAAGTCACCAGGCTTGGCCTCTTGATTTGAAGTGAGTGGGAGCTCAACGGCTTTCGCCGAGACCTGAGAGGCAGCTTCGGGAATCTTCTCCAAGAGGGGAGGATGGATAAAGATCCTTCGACTGGCCTCTGAGGGGAAAGAAAGTTCCACCACAGAAGTTGAGGGTGCTGTCGAGCCCTGGGAAAGAGCCAGAGAGAAGAGCCCCAAGCAGAACAAAACTACCAGCCAGGCACGGTTAGAGAGCCTCACCCATTTAGTTTAGCCGGTTTGGGTGAGGGGGAGGATAGGTGAGGCAGTATTCGATGCCTTCGGGAGCGCGGCAGGCATGGACGGATGGGAGGCAAGAGAACTCAGCTTTGCCCTCGCCACAGGGATTGCTTTAGCAACATCACGCGCCACAAATCCAATGTGGCCTATCTCTTCGGCGCAAAGATCTCCTGCTAAGCCGTGCCAAAACATCCCGACGCTTGCCGCTTCATAAGGGGTGAGTTCTTGAGCCAAGAGTGTTGAGACGATCCCAGCGAGGACATCGCCCATTCCTGCGCTCGCCATGCCGCTGTTCCCGGTGGAATTGACATTGAGGGGCTCATCAGGGGCACCAGCAAGCGAATAAGCACCTTTGAGGATGATTGCTTTCCCAAACTTAGCGACTGCTTCGCGCGTGGTTTGAAAGCGATCCGCCTGGACTTCCGCGATCGTACAGCGCAAAAGGCGGCTCATTTCGCCGGGATGAGGCGTCAAAACAGCATCACAAGGAGGAAGGTCAAGTCCCTGGGAGACAGCATTCAAAGCATCAGCGTCCAACACCGAGGGTGTTTCCCAGCGTGGCCAAATACGGGAGAGAAACTCGGTCACTGGCTCATCATGGGTCAAGCCTGGCCCGAAGAGGGTTGACGTGTAGCGGTGCTGATTTTGCAGAACAATTTCAGCCGCACTCGGAGCGATGCATCCGTCGAAACTCGGCAGAGGAATGAGGGTTGCCTCCGGCGCATGAGCCAAAACGGTTTGGCAGACAGATTCAATCCCAGCCACTGTGACAAGACCAGCCCCAGACCGGAGAGCAGCCTTCGCCGCCAGAGCTGCCGCGCCTCTCAACCTGTCGCTTCCTGCAACGATCAAGACATGTCCGTTGTTTCCTTTGTGGCTCGATCGGAGTCTCTCTGGCATCAGGTTCAAGACCCAAGCGTGATCAATCAGACGGACTCCCGTTGGTTCGCGCAGCAATTCACCTGGATAACCGATATTCGCCACGGACCAGAAGCCGGAGTGCTCGAGCCCGATTCCTTGAAACAGACAGGGCTTCGGAAGACCCATCGTGACAGTCCGCAAGGCCCAGACGCTGGTTCCGAGCTCCTTGCCAGTATCTGTATCGATTCCGCTCGGCACATCAACCGAGAGAACTGGCACTCCGCTGCGGTTGATCGCTTCGATCGCTTCTCTGGCGCAGCCACTTAAATCTCCGCTTGCCCCTGTCCCCAAAACGGCATCGACAACAAGGTCCTTCGTGCCAAGAGCCTCTAGTCTTCTGGGCCACCTGGCATCGTCGCAGTAGATGGGACAAATCCCGCGGGAGCGAGCCTGCAACATCTGTTGCCGACACTCTTCCCGGAGCTCGTCTTCATGGGCCGTCACAAGCACTTCCACGGCAAATCCACTCTCGACAGCGAGCCTGGCCAAGACAAATCCGTCACCCCCATTGTTCCCCTTTCCACACACAACAACAATGACGCCACCCTCTGGCAAGAGGAGTTTCATCGCATCGAAAACGGCTTGTCCCGCCCGCTCCATCAAAATCATGGAAGGCAAGCCGAACTGATCCATCGCTCTCTGATCCATGGAGCGACTATGGGTTGCAGAAGAAATCCACACTGTATCCTGTTAGTATCCTTGGCGACTCTGTAAGCCTGTTGAAGGGATCAAGCTTCAGCCGTTCGCCTGCCTAAGGAATACGGTTCGAGTTGGGGGGAAGTCTCGGCTATTCGTCAACACGACTAAAGTAGATGACCGTGACAAGGTGTGCAGGCGTAATAAACTCCCCATAGACCCTGGACAAAAGTCCGATCACATCGTCGTGGCTCCGGAGTTCTGGGTTTTCTCGTTCAATATCGCGAGGTGAAAGATCCTTGATCTGCTTGACATCAACTCGATCCAAAATGGCACTGAAGAGCTTCTGGCGTCGCCCGAATCTGGGGCCTACTGTGATCCAAACCACCATCCCGTCCTTATACTTATCAGACTTGTCACCAAGGCGGATCGTCGCGGTCTTCCTATTGTTCGTCAGAAGATCATCGTAGAGTTCGGAGTAGAAATTGAGGGCGAACATGTCAATCGGCCCCTCATTTTAGCCCCAAATTGTATCAATACATAAGTGGGTCGAAATTCGGAGCCTTGTTTTGAGTCAAAGTGAGGTTTCGTAGAGAAAATAAGTGCCGGAAATTCTTCTTTGGATCATAGGGGTAGGGTTGGGGATCAGCCTGCTCTATCTCGCCATCATTTCGCTGGTGGTCGGCATCAGCGTGAGGCCCCCCAGGGTGTTTCAGTTCATTTCTCCCGGTCAACTTGGGGTGAAGCAAGAAGAAGTCCATCTCCAAACAGAAGATGGTCTTAAGATCGGCGGTTGGTGGTGTGATGCCGGCGACGAGGTTGTCATTGTGGCCTGTCACGGTTACCTGGTCAACCGCTGTGAGTTTGTCCCCTACTCTCTGGCTTGGCACAAAGAAGGCTACTCTTGCCTCTTCATCGACTTTCGCGGCCACGGACGCAGCCAAGGGGCAACCGTCACGATTGGCCATAACGAAGCACGGGACGTAGCAGTAGCAGTCGCGGAAGCCAAACGCCGTAAGCCCCACGCGAAGATCATCTTGATCGGCAGTTCGATGGGAGCAGCTGCGAGCAGCTTTTACGCGGCTCAGCATCCTGGCGTCATTTCTGGGTTGTTTCTCGATGGCCCCTATTCGCGACTCGATCACGCTCTCCACGGCTGGTGGACCTTCATCGCTGGACAGTGGCTTTCGGTCATCATGGCACCCTCTGTGTTTCTGGCCAGATTCTTCTTGAAAGTCGATCCCAAGAAGGTGAGCCCGAGCGCGAACCTGCGAAAATACGACGGCCCAGTCTTGCTCACCTATGGGGATCGGGACGAACTCTGCCCACCCCATCTGGTGGCAGAGATGGAACAAGCGGCTGGGCCAAACGTGCATCTGGAATGGTTCAAAGACTGTGGACATGGCGGGGGACGCTATCGAGATCCCGAACGCTTCCTGCGGCTCACTTTAGAGTTTTTTGACTCTGTGCGCCGGGGCGATCGTTGAGCCACGCTGGCTGGGTATCAGGGTTTTAACCACTTGGCTTGGCCTTGCTGCAAGGGGTCTGCTCCGTGGCTTGCCAAGGAGGGGGCGATCATTTAGACTGTTTCTCCAAATCTAAGGCCCCCAAGTTCCGTAAGAAGGAGGGCTGGGGTCTGGTCATCCTTGGCCAGCAACAGTTCTGATTTTTCTCCCATCTTTCTACTTCTAAGCGCGTCTGGGCACGCTTGAAGTTCAGGCGAACCCAGCGCCGCCAGGGAGCAGACCGGACGAGTGCTTGGATTTTGCTCAACCCGGGCCAACAACGGGATCCCTTCTTCCTCTCATCTTCCCACCTCTGGGCGCGTCTGGATCTTTTTGGACGTTCCGACGAACCCAGCGCCGCCAGGG
>JALOLT010000117.1 GCA_025455775.1 Fimbriimonadaceae bacterium | reverse complement strand
AGCGTTTTGCGCTTCGGGCCAAGTTTTTGAACATCAGCTGGGAGCATGGCTGGGCTTGCCAGCTTTGGCTTTGCCGCTTGTGCCTTCTTCGGAGCTTTGACCTCCTCTTTTTCGAGGGGTGTCACAGGGGCAGCAACACTTGCCTCTTGGGCTACTGACGACTTCGTTCTTGCCGATTTTGCCGCTCGCACCACGGAGGTCTTTGAGGGAGGTTGGGGGAGGCTCGAAGCATCCTCAGATTGGGGCGAAGTTTGCTTTGGTTGAGCTTCCTGTCTCTCGGTCGCTTGGGTCTCAGGAGCTTTTCTGGTTCGCTTAGCCTTTGGGGCTGTAGCGTCCTCACCAGAGAGAGCCGGGACAGGATTGTTCTCTGTTTCCAGAAGCGGTTTTCGTCGTGCTCTCTTTTGGGTTGATTCTTCGAGGGGAGCTTCCTCTTTGGTTTTCTTCTTGCTTGGCATATCAGCCTGTGGTTCGATCCTTGTTTTGTGGGAACTAAATCGTGGCTCTGATTGGGTCTTTCTCGCCCAGAGCATTTTTCGTTTTTTTGAACTCGTGTCGAGGGGAAGGTCTAATCCCAGTCTCGTCCGCACGATTCATTCACGGTGATGCATTCTGCAACAGAATGAGCCCTCGCCGTTCGCTGTAGTATGGCACACATCATCTCTCTCCCGCACTTCATCCTGTTATTCCAACCGGGACTGTAGATTCAGTCTGAATGAACCGACATTTGAGTCAGAGCCTAGATTCTTCTAGGGCTAAATCCTATGCAAACTACACCGACGACACTCTTCGGGGTGGTCGGCGGAGGAGAACAAACAAATGCTCAAGCGAGGGTGAAAGGGCCCCCGCAAGAGTTCGAAGAAACTTTTGAACAAGTCAATCGAACCAGCGAGCAGGAGTTTGCAAGAATCGGAAAGGAGGCAGATCTCGACGGGCCGAAGACCCAGGCGATCATGCTGGACCTCATCCGGTCTATTCTCACCCAGCCGGCCGCTGCCGACACAGCAATTCCAACTCTGACCCTGGCACTTGGCCGGGAGCAAACTGGGATTCAACTTCAGAACCTTTCTCAAGAGGCACTCTCAAACATCCCAGGCGGGCTCGAGACGATCTTCGGGGCTTTGAAAAACCTGGAACAAGGAAAAATCCCGCAACAACTCGTTTCTGGGATGAAGGACTTGATCTCGCAAGCTCTTTCTCGTGTGCCAGCTTCTGCAAAAGACAGGGGCGTTAGCCTGGCAGGCCTCGGCAAGCAGCTCGCAGAGCTCATCAAGCAATCGAACGTCCAGACCACACCAGGTACGGCGCCGTCATTGCCAGATCAGCACTGGTCTGGCAAGCCCATCGAGCTTGTGGATGAGGACGGCCAATCCTACACTGTGTTCCAACGCAAGTTGCCAGACTCGATCAACTTCATCCACGATCATCAAGACCCATTTGGTTTGGTTGGGCTCTCGGGCGACCTCCCAGCGTTCAGCGGCGATCCGTTCCAAGTCGGGCCAGCTGTCTTGCCGACCACGACACCGGCGATCGGCCAGGCTCCACCGTCTCCCACTGGTATAGGAACTAAGTTTGACCCAAGGGAGAGTTTTCAGAATCAACCGGTTCCGAAACTTCCACCTCCTGCTTTGGCTCCTATGACGAATCGCTTGGGAGTCTCTCAAGATCAGACCCCAGACGCGAAGGGAGTCGAGCCTCTTCACGGTATTGCCCAGCCAGCTCCGAGTTGGGGCTCTTCTGTGACAGCGACAAAACTCCCTGAAGACCTGAGCGAAGCTATCTCCTGGGCCCAAGCAAAGATCATTTCCGAGTCTTCGCAAGAATCCCAGGTGGCCCAGGCCCCAGTGAAGCCAGAGGATCTGGAAGCCTTGGTTCTTTCGGTAGCAAAAAGCCCAATCGGCAAGAACCTCTCGGGAGTTGCGCCGGAAACTACCTCGCCGAAGTTAACTGAAACTGATTCGAGCGGACAAGATACATCGACACAGCAGATCTCGAACGGAAAGACCGACGAACTACCGGCTAAGGGAAGGCACCAGACCCAGGGAGACGAGGTCAAAATCCAGACTCAATCCCCAGAGAAAGTCAAGATCCCAGTCCAGAAACTCGCAACAGCCTTCGCCGCTGAAGAGTTGCAAGGGACCCTGCTTGATGACAGAGAGCCAGCCATCGAAAATGAGGTCAAAACAACCTACGCTGAGGGAGCCAGAACCGCTCATGCAAGCCCAGAGAAGGTTGCGAACATGATCGGGGAAAAATCGGAAATCACGATTGATTCTCGCGTCTCTGCTCCTGGCTTTGTCAAGACCATCGGTGACCAAATGGCGGATAGAATCGCGGAGCTGGCAGCCCACCAGAAGCCAGGCAGAATCGTGATTCGCCTGACTCCCGAAGACCTAGGCTCCATCACCCTCGCGGTGAAGTCAAGCGGAACCAAGCTGGACGTCGAGATCCAGGCGAGTCACGAGAGCGTTCGCCACGCCTTGGTCAACCACAAGCAAGACCTGCTTCAGGTTGTCGAAGGCAAAGGTCTCTCGATGTCGAGCTTTGATGTAAGGCAAGACAGCCAGGGACAGCCAGGGCAATCTCAACATCAAGATCAATCCATGAGAGAGACCTTCGAACAAGCGATCCGCTTAAACCAGACCGAATCACCACGGGCCACAAGCCCCTTGACCATTAATGAGATTTCTTCTCACCACAAAGGCTGGGAAGTCAGGGCATAAGGAAAATGAGTACTTTTCCAGTTAACACGATAAACGGACATGCTTACTTTGGCAATGCTGAAGTGAAGAAGAAGAGCGAGCTCGACATGGAAGCCTTCTTACGTCTTCTAACGGTTCAACTCGCTAATCAAAACCCATTGGAGCCGATGAACGACCGTGACTTCTTTGCTCAAATGGCCCAGCTAGGTCAGGTGAGTGGGATGGACGACTTGAAGTCATCTTTTGAAGTTTCCCAGGCAGCTTCTCTGATGGGTAAGTCGGTTGTTGCGGTACGACCCAGCGGAGGCGAAATTATGGGTGATCCCTTGGTAGAAGGGGTTGTAGAGAGACTCACGATTCGTGACGGTAAGAGATTACTGGGAATCAAAGAAGCCAATGGAGGTATGGTAGAAATCGAGATGAATGCTATAAAGGAGGTTCGCAGCTAAACCGATGAGTGCACCGATCCAAAACAACCGGATCAACGACCTTTTAACTGGGAGAGTTGGCGACGCAACTCAAACTCAACCGAAGCCAGTCGATCGGTCTGGGCCTGACTTCTCTGCCATCCTCGAGGAACGGCTCAAAGTCAGCTCCCACGCGAAAACCAGGCTCCAAAGTCGCGACATCCAACTGGACGCTACTCAATGGCAAAGAGTTATGGATGGAGTCGAGAAAGCTGCCCAAAAAGGTGCAAAAGAGAGCCTCGTTATGGTTGACGATGTCGCCCTGTTGGTCAGTGTCAAAAACCGCACTGTGATCACGGCTGTTGATCAACAACATCTGAAAGAAAACGTCTTCACAAACATCGATAGTGCGGTAATTGTTTGAGAGAAGACTGCCGACAATAAAAAATAGGAAGAACGTGATCCTAAACTGTGGACTCTGATACGGATTTCATTCTGATTTCAGAGAGCAGATGGTACAGCCCAGAAGGGGCGAACAAGGAAAATCCCGTTCTTCCTCCACGATACGAGGAATATAATGCTTCAAGCAATGCTTGCTGGCGTGGCCAGCATCAAAGCGCAACAAACGCGCATGAATGTGATCGGGAATAACCTGGCAAACGTGAACACAACTGCCTACAAAGGAAGCCGCGTCACATTCCAAGATATGTTGGCCCAAACAGTGAGAGGTGCAGGCCGACCAACGACAAAAATGGGTGGAACAAATGCCATCCAATTCGGACTCGGTGTTTTGGTTGCTGGAACCGATGTGAACAACGAGCAAGGGTCACTCAACGCGACCAACCGCCCCACCGACTTTTCCATTCAAGGCAACGGGCTCTTTGTCGTCTCGAACGGAGATCGAATTGCCTACACCAGAGACGGAGCCTTCGACCTGGACGCTGCTGGCGACCTCGTCCACCGGGCCACCGGGGAGAGACTCATGGGTTACACGGCGGACCCTGCGACTGGCGTTATCGACTCTAGCGCCCCCATTGGCCCCACCTCTTCAATCCGCATCCCAATCGGTGCTCGCACTGCTGTTCAGCGAACCACCGAAATCGACTGGGCCGGCAACCTAGACGCAAGGGCATTCAATACGGCTGGAACCCTTACAACCAGCTCAATGGTACGGGTATTCGACAACTTGGGTGGTCAGCACGACCTGACCCTGAGCATCACTGAGGGAAGCACTGCGAACACTTGGAACTGGACTGTTTCGAGCGCTGCTGGAACCACAGTGACTGGTTCAGGGGTCTTAACTTTCGACAACACAACAGGGCGCTTGTTAAGCGGCACCCCAGGGAACGTGACAGTTACCCCGCCCGCTGCAAGTGGAACTCCTGCTTTCCCAATCAGCCTTGATTTCGGCACGATCAGTCAGCTGGCAAGTGAAGTCCAAGTTCAGGCCTCTAGCCAAAACGGCTTTGCTCCCGGTTCTCTGAGTTCATTCAGCGTTGGCACAGATGGGGTCGTGACTGGCCTTTACACAAACGGTCTCACTCGCCCCCTTGGCCAAATTGCCCTTGCCATCTTCCCCAACACGAACGGCTTGGAACGGATGGGAAACAACCTCTGGCGCAATACGGATAACAGTGGCGTCCCAGTTATCGGTCAACCACGCTCGGGAGGTCGCGGGATGATCAACGCTGGCTTCCTGGAGCAATCAAACGTTGACGTTGGGAACGAATTTACCGACCTGATCGTGACTCAACGGGGCTTCCAGGCAAACACGAAGGTCGTCACGACGGTTGACGAGATGCTCCAAGATCTGATCAACATGAAGCGCTAATCTCTTTCTCTAGCGGGTTAGCTTGCCTTGCGTAGGCCGTCCTCTTGAAAGGACGGCCTCTTTTGCCTCTCCCGTGAAGGCATTTTCGATTTGATGAAAACCTTCTTGATGGAACCAAGATATCCTCCACTTTAGGGCGCTCTTCCGGGATCCTTAGATATCCCCTCGATTTGAAAAATTCATAGGTAATTCGCTCCTTGATAGATGTATAGTAATAATTAAAGAGGGAGTTAGAAGTTATCGATTGCAGTAACAACTATATTCTTTCCGGAAAAGTTAAGGATAAAACAATGATGCTTGTTACGGCATTAGCTTGCTTAGCTCTTGCTAAGTTGCCTGAGTCTGTCCCAGAGCTTGACGTTAGATTGGTTGGGGTCAAAGAAGTCAAACCTCAAAGTGTGGTATTGCCGGGGACCACAAACACAGAGTTGGCCAACCAGCATGTTCTAATCCTCGAGTTCCAACTCGGAACCATCGATTATTATCAATGTCAAGGGTCGAATTGTCTCTACACTATGGGAGTATCGCAGACGACGGCTCCATGGTCGAACGGAATCCCTTCGCCAGGTACGCTTATGCAGGGCAATATTCGTCGCTTTGCCGTGATTCTTGATAGTGCCGGGAACGCGCCATCGGAAGTCGTTGCCTCGGTCACAAAGCAATCATGGTCTCCTATGGGAGTCATGCCAACGGTGACAGCAAGCTTCACGCTGAATATCAACCGCATCTCATGCGCCGATGCGTCGATAGATACACGACGAGGTTATGGTGATCCGGATCGAGACGGAGCCCAAGTCGCCGACCCAAACAGCGACCTTAGAAACTTGAACTTTGGTGGATGGATATTCAAGGGTGGCCTATTTGTAGGAAACATGCCTCGGTCATCAGGGGATCGTAGCGGAACGGCAAGGATTCAGCTCTTTCCGACCTCTAGCTTTAGTAACGTCACCGTCTCACGCTCTAACATGCAGTTTGCGACCCTCGTGCTTTTCGCGAATGGCACTGGCGGCAATAACGGAGGCGGCCCCGGTGGCGGAGATGTGCCTGTCGACCCATTGGCCCCTGGAGAAAGGGCTGTCTTAGCCGGGACAATCACTCCGCCGGGAGGCGGCGGAGATCCCGGGGGAGGAGGTTCTGGGGGAAGTCATCCTGGGGTAACGGGTTTCGGCGCCTTCTGTGCCGAAGCAATCGGGCCCGGAGGAGGCTCTCTGGCCCACAGAGAATCAACTATCACCTGGTCAAACCGGTTGACTGCCTGCGAACCCATAGGTTCTAATGCCAATGGAACCGGTTTCGGAACTTTCGGGCAAAACTTTAAATCAGCCAGGTACATCATCGACTTTAGTGGCACAGGACAGTCTCAATTCTGGAATTGGCAACTCACTCTGCAGCCGAGCCTGACCACGCTGCCCAACTACGACACTCCTAACTTCCAAGAAGGAATCACAATTGCACTCACAAACGAGACAACTGCTGTTGATTCCCAGACTCAAGTGTGGCGGTACTTTGCCAGCCGAGAGTGGCAGGCGAGTCCGCAAGACCAATTCAATGGCACTGACCCCCATCTCTGGTGGATCGTCTTTGGGGGAAATCTATGAACAACAAAACGAAGGACAAGAGCCTCGGCAAAAGTTCACTCGTCTTGGTCGCTGGGACGCTCACGCTTGCCGCGGTAGCTTTGCTAACTGCTAACAGAGTTGACCGAGAGAAGCCACCTCAAAATTCGGTAGAGCCCGACCCCATGTATATTGCCTTAGAGCAAGGGCGCACAAACGAGGCAAAATCGATAGCCAGAGACTTCATCAACCAAAATCTGGCCAATAAAGATCCTGAGATTCAGGATCAGGTGACGCAACGCCGCATCGCCCTCGGCTACCTAACAGCAAGGGACGAAGGGTATGGAGCTGCCAAAGAAGTGTTTGACCATGCCGCAAAGGAGCATAAGGGTACGGAAGCTCAGGATCCTGCCTATGGCAAACTCGATGACCAAGCTGCCTACCAAGCGGTAGCCTGTTTGCAAGGACAGGGAAAGCGAGAAGAAGCAAGAGATGCGCTTCTTGACTTCATCAAAGAGCGACCTCTTAGTCCGTTAGTCTACGGCGCACATAAGCGCTATATCCAGCTCTTTCGAGATGAGGATCACGAAGCTGCTAACATAGCTCTCCAAGAAGCGATCACGGCCCAAGAAGAGCATCGCAAGGCACAAATTGCCGCTTGCGGCCCCAAGGTCATCAGGCACTATCTCTCCCTCAAAGGTCTCAAGGTACCGAGCCTTGATGAGCTAAAAGTTCGAGCTGCAACTACCGAATCTGGAACCACCCTCAAAGGCATGAAAGAAGCCTTCCGAGCCAGTGGTGTCGAAGCCAAAGGGCTACTCACAAACCTGGTCGACTTTCTTAAGACGACGACTCCATTCGTCTGGCTCAAAGACGATCATTACCTACTCGTCATCACAGTGTTGCCACGCGGAGTTCGTGTGTATGATCCTTTCATCGACGATGAAATCAACATGCCCTTGAACGTCGCTCCTGACTCGCACTTTAGAGCAACGATTCTCAGCTTATCAACCCAGACTGTTTCTAGTCAGACATCCGTGAATTAAATCCCTAAAAGAAGAAGAGAGAAAGAACATGATCTCAAGTCTCCGCGAATCTCGTTGGCTCACGCCCCTCGCCCGCTTCACTGCTACTTTCTTTACCTTTGCATGCATTCCACCGAGTCTTTATGCATATGACCCCTCCAAACCACGTGAGGTGAATCCACCAGCACCAAGTACCGTTCTTTCTCGTGAACTTACGGAGAGCGAGATGGAATCTCTTTCTGGCAGGACAGGCAACCCCTACAACGCAGGTCAAGCGAAATTTGATATCGTTTTCCAAGGCATAAACACCAGAACCCTTAACTTTACAACTGCTGGTAGCGACCTGAGCTTCGAAGGTGGATACGGCATTCCCGTTGCAGTAACTCGCTCCTATAGTGCAAATAATATTGACGAAGGTCCACTCGGACCTGGCTGGACTATCAGCACCGACATACGGAGTTCTGCCGGAGGCTTGCTCAAAAGCCCAAAGGCACCTGATCGAAGTGTGCCTGTCGACATCCGACGCAGACCGACAACAGAAATCGACCCGAACCGAAGCACTCAACCAGTCGAAGCAGTTACCGTTACTGACTCTGGGGGCAGTCAATCAACCATTCAAAGAGATGTTGACGGCGTACTCACAACGGCGCCCTGGGAGAAGAATCAGTACGAGGCAGAATACGAGCCAGTAACCCAGAGCGGGAACACTTACTGGGTCATGACAGAAAACAAAACCATCACCCCTGATGGAACAACTTACCACTACATCAAAACCGGCGAATATCTGAACGGCGGCTCAAGGCCGTGGAACAACAACAGTGCAACACCAGAGCCAAACAATGTCTTGAAACCAGCAACTGTATCAAACAGTTCAAGCATTGATTCGACTGAAAAATACTTGCACGTATTGAACGAAAATCTACTCGCCTGATGAGTATGTGATTAACGATGTGAGGGCACTGTCGTGGTATACACTCCGGTG
>JALOLT010000116.1 GCA_025455775.1 Fimbriimonadaceae bacterium | reverse complement strand
TCCTAGCGTCGTTCCGTGAGCGATCCTAGAGTCTGAGCAAATCTTCGATATCTGCGATGTAGCGCTTTCGAGAGCCAGGAGCCATGAAGTCTGCATCAATCCAGTTCGTCAAGACAATGTTCTGTGTGACAGGGTCAATTCTCCAATGGGCATATCCATAAGTGACGTAAGGGTGCTCAAGCCCTGCATCTGCGATCCGACTCAGATCCTCGAGAAACTCGCTCTTTTGTTTAGGGGTGGCTTTTCGTGGCTCGAACGGCATTAAGTCTGTTTCTTCTGCTCCTGCCTTCCATTCAGAAATAAGGAGAACATAGCCGTCCGGGGTTAAGATTGGCTGGTAAAACAGGGGGGCCGAGGTCTTGGAGAATGTATTAAGGAGTTCTACCTTTCTCTGGTACTGTTCGGGCGAAGCGGTTTTTATGAGCAAGATCTCAAGCCCATCCCCGAATATGTGATTGGTTAATCCTGGCGCCGTGAATCCGAGGATTTCTTTCGCTACGAGAAACAAGCGGCATATATCATCAAACGATGATATGGTCTGAAGCATTTCGAGCAGTTTCTCTCGTCTTTGAGCCTTGGTGAGTTCCATCTTCGACTCGATTCTGGCAGGCTCATGTGAGAGCCAGAGTGGAGGGGCTAGCAATGAGCCCGAAGAGGGGATAGACGGTAGGGCTGTTCGACTCGCTTGGCCCTAGCTGGCTCGATCCTGGTCGTACTCGTGGGCGTAGATCTCCAGTTTTTTGGCTGCCTTGTCACATTCTGCCAGGAGCCGCTCGGAAGAAGCCTCGGGATTACTTTGCTTTGCCCTGTGGCTGAAAATGATAAGGGTGGCGGTACCGGCCGCGAAGCCGAGGGCGATCCAACCTAACCAATTCTTATCTGCGCGCGAGTGCTTCATCTCTTCACCTTTTTTTGGTGGTTGATGTAATCGTCGGCTTGTCTGAGTTGGGATTGAGGCCCTTTGAGAAGTTTTTTTGCAATCTTAGTTGCGGAGCGACGCCAGCCGCGCCAGGGGGCAGACCGGACGAGTGCTCGGAGCGGAACTGCCCAAGCTGGGAACCGGTCGGGGTTGGCCGTGGGCCCTGGCGCGGCGAACCAAAAATCCATCCGCCAGACCCCGAGGTTCGAAGGCCTGTCAAGGTAACCTACCTTGTCTGAAATGCTAGACAACCTGACCCGCCGCTTGACCGGAATCTTCTCAGGGCTCCGAAAAAAAGGACGCCTGACGGAAGATGACGTCAATGCAATGCTCCGCGAAGTCAGAGTTGCCCTACTCGAAGCCGACGTCAACTTCCAAGTCGCCAAAGACTTCATCAAGCAACTCAAGGAGAAGGCGATCGGAGAAGACATCTATGGAAGTCTCACAGCAGACCAGACCATCATCAAGATCGTCCGAGATGAGGTGATTTCGCTCCTCGGAACCGACGTCCCGATGAACTGGGGCTCTTCCCCACCAACCATCGTCCTGATGTGCGGGCTCCAAGGTTCTGGAAAAACCACCACCAGCGCCAAACTCGCTAAATGGTTTCTAAAGCAAGGTAAAAAGCCACTCCTTGCTGCCTGTGACCTTCAGCGACCAGCCGCTATCACCCAGTTGAAGGTCTTGGGCGAGCAGGTTGGGGTTCCTGTCATCACTCCATCAGACCTGAGTCAATCCGGAGTTTCTCCGGTGGATGTCGCTAAAGGGGCAATCGAAAAGGCGAAGTACCTGTTCCATGACGTCGTGATTTTGGACACAGCTGGCCGCCTCACCATCGATGAAGCCCTCATGGAGGAATTGGAAGACGTGCGGAAGGCCACTCTGCCGCAGGAGGTCTTGCTCGTTCTCGATTCCACAACCGGACAAGAGGCAGTGACGGTGGCGGAGCACTTCCACAGCCGCATGGCCCTGTCTGGTGCGATCTTCAGTAAGATGGACGGAGACACACGAGGTGGAGCGATCCTCAGCGTGAGAGCCGCTACCAATGTCCCAGTCAGATTTCTGGGAGTTGGCGAGGGAACGGATGCACTTGAACAGTTCTTCCCTGAACGAGTGGCAGGCAGGATCATCGGCATGGGAGACGTCCTCGGCATCATCGAAAAGGCCGAACAAGCCTTTGAAGGGGAGGACATCGCCAGCATGGAGGAGAAGATGCGGAGCGGCAAGCTCGACTTCAACGACATGCTCAACAACATGAGGATGATGCGCAAGATGGGACCTCTCAAAAATGTCATCAAAATGGTGCCTGGCCTTGGAACCATGATCCCGGAGGAGGAACTGGACAAGGTAAAGGAGAAGGACATCAACCGCCTTGAGGCCATAGTCCTTAGCATGACCCCCCGGGAGCGAAGTAATCCGGATATACTTAACGGCTCCCGGAGGAAGCGTATCGCCCGGGGTTCAGGTACGAGCCAGGAAGAGGTGAACCGCCTGATTGATCAGCTATACGCCATGAGGCGAAACATGAAGCAGCTTTCCAAGATGGAAAAGCAGTTCAAAAAAATGGGACGCCGACGCTGATAAAGTCCGAGGAGAATCAAAGAAACCGTGGTAAAAATCCGCCTGAAGAGGCTTGGCAACAAGCACAGACCCTTCTATCGCATCGTAGTGATGAAAAGCGATAGTGGTCGCGATAGTGCTGCCATCGAAATACTTGGCAACTACAACCCCTTGACCAACCCAAAGACAGTCAACCTTAAGAAGGAACTGGCTCTGAAGTGGTTGCTCGAAGGCGCCCAACCAACAGAAACAGCAGCCTACTTGCTTAAGCGTGAAGGAGTTCTTGATGAATTCTTTGCCCTGCGCCCAAGTGCTAAGGCCAAGTTCAAGTTCCTCGACAAGCGCACCGCCACCATGAGCCAGCAATCAGTCGTTGAAACGGCAGCACCTGCCGCCGAGGCCCCAGCCGCAGAAGCCGAAACTGCAGCGCCAGCCGCGGCAACTGAAGCAACTGAGTAAAGAGAATCATGAGTCTTCTCCCCTTGGTAGAACAAACAATAAAGCTTATTGTGAATGAGCCGGAAGCTGTCACAGTCCGAGAAGGACAAGACAAAGCTGCCACGATTTTCACCGTGACCGTCTCCCCCAACGATGTCGGTAGAGTCATTGGCAAGGATGGTCGGGTCATCACCTGCATCCGCCAGCTCGTAGGAGCAGCCGGACAAAAGGCGCGCCAAAAGACCGTCGTCAAGGTCGAGACAAACTAAAACTATGCGGGGCAGGATCCCCGAGGACCACCTCGTGGTCGGTCATATTGTCGGAACACACGGACTTAAAGGAACGCTTAAGGTTAGACCCCTCACGGATTTTCCCCAGAGGTTCGCCCCTGGGGCCTCTCTCTTTATTGAGGGTAAGGAATTCGAGATAGCTCACGAAGCCTGGCATAAGGCGCAACTCCGACTCACCTTGGTTGGCATCGCCACAATCGACCAAGCTGAAACGTTTGTGGGAAAAAGCCTCACAGTTCCGGAGGATTCTCCCTTGGAGATGGATGAGGATGAGTACTTCACAGATGAACTCGTCGGATGCCAAGCCTATGACCAGTTCGGAACACTCATCGGTGAAATCGAAGATGTCTTCCCTACTCCCGCCCATGATGTCATCGTCATCGATGACGCCATGATCCCAGCCGTCCATGAGTTTGTCATCTCCGTCGATCTCGAAAAGAACGAGGTTCGCTTGAGCTTGATTCCAGGAATGTGGCCAAAAGACAAGGAACCGAAATAGATGTTTCTCGACGAAACCAACGTGCTTTTTGAAAGCGGGCAAGGTGGAAACGGTGCTGCCAGTTTCCACCGGGAAAAGCATGTGCCAAGAGGTGGACCGAATGGGGCTGACGGAGGACGGGGAGGCGATATCATCCTCATCGCCGACCGCGGCAAACGAACGCTCTACGACTTCCAACTCCTAGATCACTACAAAGCGGAAAACGGCACGAATGCCTACCTCAACAAGAGGGGGCGAGATGGTAAGGATCTGGAAATCCACGTGCCGGTTGGAACGATCGTGACTGATCTGGATCTGGAAGAAGTAATTGCTGACCTTCACACAGATGGAATGGCCTTCGTCGTGTCAAAAGGTGGGAAAGGAGGGAGAGGCAATCTCCATTTCACAAACTCGGTTCGACAAGCTCCGACCTTTGCCCAAATTGGCGCACCTGCCGAGATTATCAACGCGAAGCTAGAACTCAAGCTCCTCGCCGACGTCGGATTGATTGGCTTGCCAAACGCAGGCAAAAGCACCCTCCTGAGTCAACTTTCCGCCGCAAAGCCAAAGATCGCCGACTACCCTTTTACCACCCTCGTCCCGAATCTCGGGGTCGTGAGGGTTTCCAACGAAACCTTCGTGATGGCTGATCTGCCAGGCTTGATCGAAGGGGCCAGCGAAGGAATCGGTCTTGGCCACCAGTTCTTGAAGCACGCAGAGCGAAACAAAGTCCTCTTGCACGTCGTCGACTCCTTTCCCGTCGATGGCAGCGACCCGATCGAAAACTTCAAACTGATCGAAGCAGAATTGCAAAAGTACAGCGAAGAACTCTTCGCCAGACCAAGGCTGATTGCTCTCAACAAGCTTGACCTTGGTGGGACTGGAGACGACGAAGTGCTGATTGAGTTCTTCCGCGAGGCAGGAGTCAACTTCCCAATCTTCCCGATCAGTGCGGCAGCGGCAAAAGGAACCGAAGCCCTTGCCTTTGCCCTTTTGGAGATCATTCGCGAAGCGGAAGCGACTTCCCCTCCAGTCATCGTGCCAATCTTTAAGGAAACGCGGGACGATGCCTGGGATGTTGAGGTCGATGAGCGAGGCACTCTTGTGGTAACTGGCAAACGAATTGTCCGCCTCGTATCTATGACTGACCTGGACAACAGCGAAGCGGTTCGCTACCTCCACCGAAAGCTCAAGCGCATTGGCGTCATTGATCGGTTGGTCGAAATGGGTGCCGAAGAAGGAGTGGATGTGAGGATCGGGTCTTGGGAGTTCACTTATGCTGATTGGTAAGGAGTTATCTGGGTCATGAGATACGGAATTTTTGGCGGAACCTTTGATCCACCCCACAAAGGGCACCTGGCTCTGGCCCTGGCGGCACGGGAACACCTCGCCCTGGAAGAAGTCGTGTTGGTTCCAAACGCAAAGAACCCCCTTCGACAACAAGCTTTCGCCCCTGCCCCTGATAGGCTGGACATGGTACGGCTCTTAGTGGAAGATGAACCAGGACTGTCGGTGAGCGATATCGAGGTCGCAAGGGGCGGGCGGAGCTTCACGGTTGACACTCTACAAGACTTCGTTTTTGTCAAACCCGGCCAGATCTGGCTCCTGATGGGCACTGACAGTTTGAGAGGCATCATGAACTGGCGAAAGCCTGAAACCATTGTCAAGCTGTGCCGCCTGGGAGTGGTTCTGCGAGAGCCAGAGACTCTGGGTCGGGTGCTTTCCCAAGTTCCAGAGGAATTTCATGAGTTCATTGATGAAGTTCCGATGGCACCGAGGGCAGTTTCGTCGTCTAAAATTAGGGAGGAAATGCTGAGAGGTGTTTCTCCTGAGATGTACCTTAAGCCCAAAGTGTGGGCCTATATCCAAGAACGTGGACTCTATACATTCCCCCAACCAGAACGTAAGTAGTGAGTCAGCTCAAAAAGCTGCTTTGCTCACTACTTTTGCCGACGATATGAAGGCAGAGAGGATCGAGACCCTCGATGTCAGAGCCAAGACCTCAGTCGCTGATTTCTTCGTGATTTGCTCAGGAACGAGTGATACCCATATCCGGGCCATTGCAGATCGAGTGGCAGAAAAGATGAGAGAAACTGGCCAGAGAGCCCTCCGGAGCAATACTGGCGGAAACATGGACGGCTGGGTTCTCTACGACTACGGCGACGTTGTCTTCCATGTCTTCCGAGAAGACAAACGACAGTTCTATGACCTGGAATCTCTCTGGGAGTCGATGCAGGCTGACCCGAACTTGATATGACCGACACCCCCTCCGACCAACCGATGCGGGAACCCAATGTGGAGTCTGCGAGCCAGCCTCTCACTCAGGATGGTGAGTCAATCGCGTCGCAAGGTGCTGCTGACCACGATGGTCCACCCCCAGCAACGCCAGCTCAAGTCGAGCAGGCAGAAAAGCTGCTCCGGGACGCTCAGATCGCCAAAATGAGGGGACAAAACTCAGTCGCAGACAAACTGCTCCAAGAAGCGGCTCAGGTCGCTCCTGGTTCGGCAGCTGTTATGGAAGCCATCGGTGATGATCTCGTTAAGCGGGGCCAGTGGCGCAAGGCAAAGGATGCCTATGCACAAGCCCACAAAATCGATCCGAGCAACGCAGCCATCGAACGGAAGTTTGGAGAGATGGTGCTGAAAGTCGACATGTCGATCGATCCCTTCACCCTGAATCAAGCTGACGCTGGGACGATGGCGACGACCAAGACGGCACTTTTACTCAACGTCTTTTTCCCTGGTGCCGGGCATCTCTTTTTGCTCGAAAGACCTCTCGCAGGGGGAATCGCCTTGGCGAGCTGGGCGATCGGCATGGCTTGGTTGTTCTTCTCCCCCGGTACATTTTCGAATCTGATGAGCCTGTTCGGCTTCCCAGGCACGAGTGGCCCTTTCCAGCCCCTGAATCTCCTCCCGGTGCTTCTGATCATCGCCCCCTTTCTGTATTGCCTTTCTACCTCAGCTGCAGAAGCAAAGCGATGGAGCGTGGGAAAGATCGAGAAGCCAGTCCCACCCGACAATCGCGATTTCGAAATTTAGGTTTTGCGCGCGGCAGGACAGTTCTGCAAAAATACTTGCTTCCTGCCTGATCTGCACATGCCCTTAACTTTTTGTCCAGTTTCCTCGTATAATAGCCTGATGCATAGACCGTTCCGTCCGGCCTTAGCTTTCTTGGCTCTGCTTGTAGCAGGAGTCCCTTCCCTCTCCTCTGCCCAGATCGCGATCCAGTCAACCGTCCGCGTTGACCCTTTTGAGGCGATCCGCCATGCAGACTATTCCCGCAACCACGTCCTCGTGACCTGGAAAACTGGAACTTCTCAGGCCACAAAGCAGTTTGTACTGGCCCAGTTAAACCTCACAGTCGACGAGGACATGTCTGGTCTCTACTTCGATGTCCTTCGCCTGGCGCCAGCTGCCCAGAGGGGGAGCCAGACTGTCGAGGGCGTTTTGCGTTCCCTGCAGAGCCACCCTGCCATTGGCACAGCCGATTTCGACACAGTAATAACGCGGGATCAGGTTCCGAACGATCCTCGGTTCAACCAGCAATGGGGTCTGCGCAACCTTGCGAACCCGGGAGCTGATATCAGGGCGGTTGATGCATGGGCTCTCCCGATTACCCCGGAGACAGTTGTCGTCGCCGTGTGTGACGATGGAGTGGACTACACCCACCCTGACCTTGCCCCTGTCATGTGGAGCAATCCCGGGGAAATCCCCGGCAATGGAGTCGACGATGACGCAAATGGCTTCATCGACGACACGATTGGATGGGATTTTTGGAGCAATGACAACGATCCGAAACCGAACCCAGATGGATTCGGCGGAATCGACTCCCACGGCACCCACGTTGCCGGTACGGTCGCTGCTGGTCACAACAATGGGATCGGGATCGCGGCCACGAGCAGAAATGCCCGGATCATGGCCATGAAGATGTATGGTTCGACTTCCGGACCAAACTTTATCTCTGCACTGGCCAACTCAGTGGACTATGCATGGCGCAATGGAGCAAGGGTCATCTCCGTCAGCTACAACATTGACGGATACAACCAAACGCTCCTCGATTCGATTGGTCGAGCCAAGGCAGCAGGGGTTATATACCTGAACTCGGCTGGAAACAACGGCCAACAAAATCCTCGCCGACAGCAAATTCGACCTATCCACGACAACGTCCTCTTTGTCGCAGCCACAGATTCTTCAGATCGAAAGGCTGGCTTCTCTAACTGGGGATCCTTGATTGAAATTGGTTCCCCTGGCGTGGACATCATGAGCACGCTGCCCGATAACCAATACGGAAACAATTCCGGAACGTCAATGGCTACGCCAATGGCTGCTGGGGTCACAGCTGTCGTACGGGGGGCATTCCCAACGGAGTCCTACCGTGCCATCTTGGATCGGGTGATCCAGGGCGCCAAGCAAGTTCCGACCCTTGCTAGTTTTATCCCAGATGGCGGACGAAGGGTGGATATGCTGGGGGCTCTCACAGGCAGCAAAGCACCGAGCAATATCACTGCGATTGCCACGGTTCTCGGAACCTATGTTTCTGGTGACGTTCCTGCCATTGAGGAAGACGATGATGCCAGTTATATCGTCGACTCCACTCTCATCGAGCGACGAGGCCACTTTGCCACGATCGATGTAACTGCTAAGTTTGAGGATCTGGATGGCCCGCCACGGCAAATCGCCTTTCAGGTGCTCTCTGGTGTTTCTGTGAGCGGCGTCACAGCAGTCATGAACGTCTGGAACCACTCGATGGGCCGCTGGGAGACGATCCGCAGTACCTCGGCTCGCACTTCTCCGACACTCATGGAAGGTGCCATCGGACGAAGGGTGAACCAATATATGGCTCCTGACGGAACTGTTCAGATTCGGGTGCAATACCTGAATCAGTTGCGCCGTGGGAGTGCCAT
>JALOLT010000025.1 GCA_025455775.1 Fimbriimonadaceae bacterium | reverse complement strand
AAAGGGTGAAGGAACGGACGGAGGCCCTCACTCTCGCCAATGAACAATTGGAGAGTTTCGCCCACTCTGTGAGTCACGACCTTAGGGCACCCTTAAGAGCTATTTCCAGTTACAGCCATTTCTTGGAAATGGATCTCGGTGACGAAGTGACAAAAGTCGAGCCCCACCTCGATAAGATTAAAGTAGCTATCACCAGGATGGATACCCTGATCAGTGATATCTTAAGACTTGCTCGCCTTGGTCATCAGGCTGTGCGGCGAACAAGAATAAATCTTTCCATCGCATCCCAGCAGATTTTTAAGAGTCTCATCTTGTCAGACAATGAAAGGATTATCAGATTTGAAGTTGAACCGGGTATCTTCGTCTATGCCGACGAAGCTCTGACCCAGATTGTATTGCAGAACATTATCGGAAATGCGATAAAGTTTACTGAGCCAAGAACCGAAGCAGTCATCCGGCTTACCGCCGGGGAACATGGTAAGAGAACTTGGGTACAGTTTGCCGATAATGGCGTAGGGTTTGATCCGAAATACAAGGAGCAGGTTTTTAAGGATTTTGCGAGGCTCCATCGGCAAGATCAATTCCCGGGAAGCGGGGTAGGCCTGGGAATGGTGAGAAGGATTATTGAGTTACACCAGGGTGCGATTGATGTCGATGCAGCACTGGGTGTTGGTGCCACCTTCAGTCTTACCTTTGACCCATTAATCAGCGTAAGTGGTTAGCTGCGTCGGAACAGGATTTCTTCTTTTGCAATCGGGTGATGGGGGTCAAGATCAAGTGCTTTCCGAAAGGCATCCCTCGCACTCTCATCGTCGCCCATGCGGCGAAGCGCGATGCCAAGCAAGGCATAAGCTTCGGTGTAGTTTGGATTCAAGGTTGCTGCTTCTCGAAATTCATGGGCTGCCTGATTAACCTCATTCAATTCCATCAAGGCTTGTCCATATTTTAGGTGGAGATCAGGATAGTGAGGCGCAAGATCAAGTGCTTGACGATAGAGCTCTTCTGCCTCGCGAAAACGATTCTTTTTCATCAAAAGATCTGCCTGGTTTGCCGGAACCATCGCGTCAGCTTGAGGAACAGGCTTAATCTGTAGGAAAAGCTCTGCCGCTTCATAAGTTTTGCCAGCCTGGTGTCGATCTTTGCCGAGTTCGAAAGAAGACCGTTCCAGTCGGTGGTCAAATTGCATCCCCAATTCGATCAAACTCAGGCCATCTTCTTTATCGTCTTGAGTTTGATAAAGGATACAACCTTTGAAGACGAGTGCCATCCCATACCGAGGGTTAAGACGCAGGGCTTCCTCTACTGCCTTTAGCGCAGCATCAGGCTCGTCTGCAGAATGATAGGCTTTCGCGAGGAGAAGGCGCAGATCTGCAAAGCGAGGACGTGAGTCTAAGGCATCTTTCAAAAAGCGAATTGCTGATTCTGAATCGCCTGACTCAAGGGCCTGTTTGGCAAGTTTCCCGAGGGAACCAGCCAGATAAGACTTTGATCTTTCCCGAATCCCGGGATCAGACTCTTGATCGCAGCTATTTCTGAAACACTCGAGAGCACTTTCAAAATCGCCCCTTTCGTAAGCCCTCACGCCTTCATCAAAAAGCACGCTTCTCCCAAAGCCGAACCACTTCCCAACAAAACTCATGACATTATCTTAGACTAGAAAAGGCCAAGAAAAATTGACGTGACGAACCAAGGGCGTTAAAGGCCCTCCGTAGCCATTCGCCCGCCACTCCTTCGGCAACCCTTCAGGACGAATCGAATGGGCAGAAGGGCGCAGATTTACGTAAGCCTCAGTACAGGTTGAGGGAACCAAGCTTTTGGCCTCGCCCCGCAATAGCAGCTTTTTGCACAGGAAGGACGTCAACCATCGAACGGCTCGCCTCCAAGAAACTGAGCATTTGCGCATGGGCCTTGGCATCAATGCTCACGTCACCGACCCCGACCCCGCTAAAGCAGAGAATCAGCCACGAGTCTCCATGGAGGGCGAGTCGCACCAAATCGATCATCTCGGAGCCAGACATCCCAACGACAGGAACGCTCAAGAGCGAAGCGCTCATGGCCTGACCGAGTCGGTTGACTCCGTGGTTGCCGGATCGGATCACTGGAAATCTCTGGGCGAGCAACCAGTGATAGCTTTGGCCATCAGCACATCGATCTGCCCCCCAGGGGAGGGCAAGACTAGCTGGGCCCTGATCAGGGAAGACTTCTCGCAAGAGTGTTTCGCACTCTTCCGCGTCTTCTAAGAGCATTTGAGGAGTGAAGGCAGGCAAGCTCCCATCTGGCAAAGCAGCACTCAGCAAACTACCATTGCCAATCTCGTGTCCCTCGATACTCTGGAGGCGCCATGCCTTCAGGTCACTCAGCATAGACACAGGATCAGGGTAGAAGGTGGCCTTAAATCCAACTTCGTTTAGCTGCGGAGCGACTGTTTCCAGGTGGCACAATTGTCCTCCGTCATAAGTGAGTGAAACAATCCCTTTGTGGTTCATCATCGAGCCCTACCTACTCCCGTAATATACGCTAAAAAGTTTGGAAAACCATAGTAATTTTCTGACTTCCCCCACATTTTTACGAGGATCCATTGAACCAAACGTTAGTCTTGGAGGATTAGGTCCCCTTAGTATCGCCGAAGAGGTCAATTTGTAAGCGAAAACACAGGCGCCACCCCCGATTAATACAAGGCTCTACGAGCCTTTTGGCCCTTTCCCACAGGATGTCCTTGTCGCGACCCTCTGGCATCAAGAGTATCTGATCCGGTCGCACGGGGGGAAGTTGCGACAAGAGATCCTCAATTTCGGTCAAGTCACCGAGCCCTTCATCGGGATCCACCACGAACTTGAGCTGGATCAGGGGATAGTGTTCGATGAGCTTTCTCAAGGGGTCTCGGTTGAGCCTGGTCTTTTCGTGCCGTCCTTGCCATTGGTCGGGGGTGTCTGGCGGAGGGCGGGAGTTCGACAGTTTGGGGCTGATCGACATAAGGTGGATCGGCAAGTCCCGAAAAACCGTCCCAGCCGTTTCGATGGTGATGGTGTGGCCCTTTGCCGAAAGTTTCTGGGTTAGGTCTTCGAGGGTGTCGAATACCATTGGTTCGCCCCCAGTGATAACCACATGATTCGCCCCAGACAGTTCTGCTTGATCCACCACCTGATCCACCGTACTGAAATCGCCTTCGGGTTTCCAGCTCGCATAGGGGGTATCGCACCAAACGCAGCGAAGGTTACATCCCGAGTAGCGAATGAAGAAGGAGGGTACGCCGGCCCAAACTCCCTCCCCTTGAATGCTCAAAAAGGTCTCGGAGAGGCGAATCATAGGGGCAGCAAGGCGGGGTCTGTCATCCCAAGTTCGGCAAAGGCGCGACCGCGAATCAGGCACGAATCACATCTCCCACAGGCTCGTCCCTCCGGCGTAGGGTCATAGCAAGAGTGTGTGATTCCGTAGTCCACCCCCAGGTCAAGACCTCGTCTGATAATTTCAGTCTTTGTCCAGTGGATGAGCGGCGCACGGATGGAGAGAGCTTGACCCTCGACACCTGCTTTGGTAGCGAGCCGAGCCATCGTTTGAAAAGCCTGGACATATTCGGGTCGGCAATCTGGGTACCCGCTGTAATCGACCGCATTGACTCCGACCCAAATCTCGTGGGCTCCTAGAGTCTCGGCGTAAGCGAGGGCCAAAGAGAGCATCACTGTGTTGCGAGCCGGGACGTAAGTGATGGGGATCCCTTCCCCCACCGAATCTTTAGGAACCGCGATGTCGTCGGTCAGGGCACTCCCGCCAAAGAGAGTCAGATCGACGGAAATGAACTTGTGATCCTCGCACCTCAGACTCCCTGAAACCCGCTTGGCTGCGTCGAGTTCGATGCTGTGGCGCTGGCCGTAGCTCACGGTTAAGCAATAGCACTTTCTCCCCTCTGCCCTGGCAAGGGCGAGCACAGTAGCAGAGTCGAGCCCCCCCGAAAGGAGGATTACAGCGCTGGGAGTGGTCACGGAGTGAAGGTACCTTGCAGCGATCCGAATATCTGGTACCCTCCACTCACGGCCAACTGGTTAGCTTATGGTGGCGCAGCAGCCCTACGTCCTGTTCGACCGAGTCGAAGTCAAGTATAGCGAGACTGTGAGTGGTCTCCGAAGCGTTTCCCTCGAAATTGAGAAGGGAGACTTTGTTTGGCTACTCGGTCAGTCCGGTTCTGGGAAAAGTACCTTTCTGAAGTGTCTCACTCGGGAGGTGAAAAACACCAGTGGGAGTGTAAAGCTCGATGGGCGCAGCGTGACGGATCTGAAAAGAGACGAGATCCCGCACTTAAGGCGTCAGATGGGAATCGTGCCGCAAGACTTCGGCCTCCTCCCGAACAAAAAGGTTTGGGAGAACCTCGCCTATGCGATGAGGGCGGTCGGGAAAACCAGGCGAGACGTCCGCCGAATGGTTCCTCTGATCTTGGAGCGAGTGAACATTTTGCACAGGGCTGACGCTTTTCCAAATGAACTCAGCGGCGGCGAACAGCAAAGAGTCGCCATTGGCCGCGCCTTAATTAACAACCCGCCCTTGCTTCTGGCAGATGAGCCAACAGGAAATCTCGACACTGCCCACTCAAGAGAGATCATTGACCTTTTGTTCGAGATCAATCGGCAGCATGGGACGACGATCGTCGTGGCAACCCATGACCTTATGGTAGTTCGGGAGTTTCCTGGCAGGATTGTCAATATGGAGTTTGGCCGCATTCGCGCGGCAGGGGAACCAGACGAGATGGATGGGAGCGACGATGGCTTGGACGACTTTGAGCCAGTCCAGGTGAGAAAAAATCCCCTCCTCCAAGAGGAGGATTCAAGACTTTTAGCAGATGACCCAGATTTTGAGGACGATTTTGAATCAGGGAATCGAGGTGAGCCGAGCCTGAACCCTGACTCGGGCGACGAGAAGGAGAGGCCTTATGCTTGACCGGATTGAGTTTCTGCTCTCTGAGGCAATCACGTCCCTCAAGCGCAATAACTGGATGACCTTTGCTGCCATTAACACGTCGGCAATGGCTCTGTTTATTCTGGGTGGACTCACCTATCTGTATGTTAGTGTCTCGGCCTACGCCGCAACCCTTCAAGACAGATTCGAAATGAAGGTCTTTTTGAAAGAGGGTGTGAGTGTTGAGCAAAAGCAAGCCCTGGAGCCGAGGATAAAGGCCATCGATGGCGTTCGTTCGGTCGTTTTTAAAGATAAGGCAACTGTTCTGCAGGAGTTCAAACGAGACAATCCTGGCATCGAGATGGAAACAAAGGGTCTTGAACTCGATAACCCGATGCCAGACACCTACGTAGTCACTTATCGCGAACTTCGGAAAGCAGATGAGATTGCAAGGGTTATTGCTGGCTTCCCGGAGGTTGAACCAAACGGGGTGAATTACCTTGCCGATGAACAGAGGTTTCTTGATCAGTCTTTGGTCGCTATGAGATGGCTGGGGGTGATTCTGGGTGGAGTCATGCTTCTCACGAGTGGGGTTCTTATCTACAACACAATCCGTCTGACCATCATGGCGCGGCGACGCGAGATCAGAATCATGGAACTGGTAGGGGCGAACCGCTTCATGGTCTGGACTCCTATGTTTATTGAGGGGGTCATTCAGGGTCTCACGGGAGGATTGCTCGCGACTGGCGTCCTCTTTGTGACTCACGTCATCGTCGGTGCTCTGATGGGAGCTTTCTTTAGGGGTCAAGGGATCGGGGCCTTTCCTCTCGCCTCTCTTCTCACCTGGCTCCTGATCGCGGGAGGGCTCTATGGTTTGCTCTGCAGCTACCTCGCCATTCGCGAACCGAAACGCAAACTGAAGGAGGCAAAGGCGTGAAAGCACCCTGGATGCTCTTGAGCGTCGTCTCTGCCCTCATGATTTTCGCGGTCGCTGGGTCGCAATCCCTGAGCGAAAAGGAGAAGGCCAAGCAAGCCGAGCTTCGGGCGAAACTAAGAGAGCAGAGGGGCAGCCAAGGTGAGGTAAGAGCCGAGATTCGCCAGCTCGAAGCCAAGCAGGACAGGCTCCAGGCGGAAATCGACGTTGTCGAAGATAAGCTCGACACTCTCGACTCGAGGCTGAGACGCGCTGATCGAGAATTAAAATCAAATAAAGATGAACAGGGGCGACTTGGCAAAGAGCTCGTTGAATCTGAGAAGAAGCTAGATGTCGTCAAAGTCGGGCTCGGCAATCGTCTGCGTGCCATGTATATGCAGGGAGATGCGACGCTCGTCACTGTGCTTGTGAATAGCAAGAGCGTCGGAGATTTTGCCGCCCGTCGATTTTTATTGGAGCGCATCGCCGCCAGAGACAAGGCCCTTTTTGACGAAGTTAAAGAGTTGAAGGATGCGATTCTGGCGAAGAAGACTCGGCAAGACCAGATTGTGAGGCGAACCGAGGCGATTCGGGCTGAGATCAAGGTCGATATCGCAGAGCAGGATAAGGTTCGAGCGGAAAAAAGGGTGCTCTGGAGAAAGTTGGAGTCTGAAGAAGACAAACTCGAAGCTCAGCTCGCCTCGATGCAACGCCAAAGCAGCAAAATCGAAGCAGAATTGCGTGAGTTTCAGCGCAAGGCAGCTGGGCCAGGGGGAGTCATCATCCCCTTCAATGGTCGTTTCATTCGCCCCACCAGCGGGCGGATTTCCTCGGGATACGGCATGAGGCGCCACCCAATTTTGGGTCGCACACGAATGCACAGCGGCATTGACTTTGCTGCCCCGAGCGGAACCCCCGTCCGATCGGCTGCGAGTGGGGTGGTGGTGAGCGTCGGGCGCAGAGGTGGCTACGGCAACACAATCATCGTGGATCACGGCGGCGGGGTCAGTACTCTTTACGGCCACCTTTCCCGGATGAGTGTGAGTGCTGGGCAAAGGGTCTCGCAAGGGCAGGTCATTGGTTCGGTTGGCTCGACTGGCCTTTCAACCGGTCCCCATCTTCATTGGGAAGTGAGAGTCAACGGGAGCCCAGTCAACCCCGCTGGCCGCTTCTAAGGGAATGAGTCTGTCCGGCGATCAGGTTCCGAACCTGTGATATGATCTGGCAATTCCAACTTTTCGGTCTGTTCTCGATGAGAATTGGCTACTGGGACAAAAAACCATGGCAGTTGACACCAGCGATTTTAAGAACGGCATGGCCTTCAATATGGACGGCGACGTCTATCAGATCCTCGAATTCCAGCATGTGAAGCCAGGAAAGGGCGGGGCCTTTGTTCGAACCAGGCTGAAAAAGCTTAAGACAGGAAGCGTGATCGAAAAGACATTCAGATCCGGTGAAAAGGTGGATCCGGTTTTTGTCGAAAAGGTCGAATATCAGTTCCTCTATCGTCAAGGTAACGAAATTATCTTGATGGATCTTGATAGCTATGAGCAAATCCCAATCGGCGAAAATGTGTTGGGGGATGCAGCGAAGTTTTTGAAAGAAGAGATGAAGATCATGGCAATAACCGCTGGGGAAGAGGTTCTCGGATGGGAAATTCCTGCCTTTGTCGAACTGGAAATCACCCAAACTGATCCTGGCTTCAAGGGGGACACAGTGAGCGGCAGTAGCACAAAGCCAGCTACCCTGGAATCTGGTGCTATTGTTCAAGTGCCTTATCACCTGAAAGAAGGCGATGTAATAAAAGTCGATACCCGATCCGGTGAATACCTGGAACGCATCAAGAAGTAGTATCCTTTAAGGATGGCAAGGGACAGAAGCCAAACCAGTGGCCTGAGCGACTCCGTCGTTACGCTCCTGGACAACATATGCCGAACCTTGCTTGGTCTTGGTGGCCTTGCAGCTCTCGGCGGCATCGTAATGATGATCGTCACCTACGCCAATTCCGGCACGGCCAGTCCAGACCAAGTCAAGGCAGCCAGCCAATTCCTGGACACGTACCGTCAAATGGCCCTCTTTGGCCTTTTGGCTGCGTCCATCGGATCTGCGTGGTTGATGTGGGGCGAGGAGATCGCTGGGCCTATCCTCATGCTCATCGGAGGTGCCTTGGTCATGAGTCCGGCTTATCTGCCTGGGATCTTGGGTGGGGGTCAGGAGTCTGATCTGCGCAACTCGATCATCGGGGCCCTGAGCGTCTCTGGCTGGCCCCCGATCGGGGTCGGCTTGTTCCTGCTTTTGGGCTATCTCTTCACTCAAGTCAGAACCAGGGCGATTCAGGGGGCCAGAGCCGAGGCCCTCAAGTACGGGAAAGGCATTAAGGAGGAGAAGGATATCCGCAACGTGTTTCTCGGCAAGTGCTGGCAGCTCCCCTATTGCCGAAAGTTTGTACGCGAGCGCTGCCCGATCTATCACTCAAAAAGAACCTGCTGGAAGGAGCGAGTCGGTTGCATGTGCGAAGAATCGGTCATCCGAAATGCGATGGAGGGCAAGGTGATCCCCTCCGACATGGTGGCAGCGGCGAAATATATCCCCAAAAGCAGCAAACTCACCCCTCAACAAAAGGCAGAACGATGCCGGATGTGTGTGATCTATAACGAGCACCAAAAGCATGTCTACAAAGCGTCCTTGCCAGTGACAGCCTTAGCCATCGCAGGAATCTTCGCCTTGTTCTGGGGCCCTGTTAGCCAGGGGATCAAAGACGCACTACTCAACTTTGACAAGATCTTTCGAACCGCCACTTTCCAAACGCCGGAAAATGTTCAGACTGAGGTGACGCAGGTCACGGCAATCGATGGGGGAGTTATTCCCTATCACCACATCCTGCTCTTTGTCATAGCCCTCGTCGTTCTCGCCTACTCAATTAAGGTGCTTGAGCTTATGATCTTCCGCAAGCGGATCTAGGCTTCCATGTTGTTTCTGTTGGTATGAAGCCAGTTCTCGAACCAGTTGTTCTGAATGGGGGACATGGTGAAGGCGGAAGTGCCCTCCTCCGAACCGCCTTGGTGATGAGTGCTATCTTGCACAGGCCAACCAGGATCCACAATATCCGGGGTGCGACGCGCAAGAGGGGCCTTACGCCAGAGGATCTGAGCCTCGTCGAGGCTTTGTCCACCCTTTGTAAAGCAGAGGTAAAGGGCTTCGACCTCGGTAGCGAAGACTTGAGCTTTTTCCCAACTCGGGCGCCTCGTGCGACTCCTCTCCGTCTCGATGTCCGATCCTACGTGGAAGGAAGGGTGCCAGGCAATAGTCTGATCGTGCTCCAGAGCCTCGTCCCAGTTCTGAGCAGAAGCCTCTCTTACTCGCGGGTGAGTGTCATGGGCGAAACCCACAGCAATAACACCCTCTGCTTTGATGCCTTTGAACTCGGCACATTGTCTGCCCACAAAGCCCAAGGAATTTACGCATTTCCTAGTTTGGTTACGACTGGCTTTGGCTTCGGCTCCCATGGAGAGGTCGCGATGGAGGTTGAGCCCTCGGTATTAGAGCCTTTGGGCTGGAGTTCCAGAGGCGAACAGGTTGAGTCTGGTGCCAGGCTGTGTGCGACCAATATGGCACCAGAAGCCCTGGAAAGAGCCTCGATCCTCATTGGTCAAAACTTGCAGGAGAACGGCCTCGGTGATGATGTGACGATTCACGAGGTTCATGGCAAAGAAACAGGAGCCTCCGTCACCTTTTTTGCCCAGTTCGAGCGTGGTGTCGGGACAGGATCCGCCATGATGCAACGGGGAATGACCATCAATCAAACGATTTCCCGCGCTTGGGAGAACTTCGAAAAGTGGTACCAAACTAAGGCAACTGTCGATACTTTTCTTGCTGACCAGATTTTGATCCCTGCCTGTCTGTGTGAGTCGAAGTCAGTTTTCACTATTCCCGAAGTGACAAGGCGGCTCACCACCATGGCCTGGGTGATCAAGCAATTCTTACCCATCCACATCACGATCCTGGGTCGCGAAGGCGAACCAGGAACCGTGACGGTGGAGTGGTAGGAGACCCAGGCTTAGAAAATTCCCTGCAGCTTGCCGGTACTGTCGCCAAATCGCTCGACAGGCATCCCCATGTGATCAATCATCGTGAGGAACAAGTTTGTCATCGGCGTCGGAGAACTGAACTTCATGTGACGTCCCGAAGGTAGAGCCCCTCCTCCCCGACCACAAAGCAAGATCGGCAAATCGTCGTGGTTATGGCGGTCGCCATCGCTAATTCCCCCACCATAAACGAGCATCGTGTTATCGAGGAGGGTGCGATCCCCTTCTTCGATCGACTGCATCTTGGTCAGGATATAGGCAAGCTGCTCAACGTGGTAGAGGTCGATCTTCTTCTTTTTCCCGAGCTTGTCGTTATCCTTCCCGTGGTGGCTCAGGTCGTGATGGCCTTCGTGGATGTCGATCTCTCGGAAGGGTCGATTCTGGCCTTCGTTGCCGAACATAAAGGTGCAGACCCTCGTCAGATCAGCCTGAAAAGCCAGGATCATCATGTCACCCATCAAGCGAATGTGATCAGCTCTGGTCGACGGAATTCCTTCGGGAGCTTTGGCCCCAATGACAGCCGGACTACTGGCCTCGAAGGCAATCAGCCGCCTTTCAACATCGCGGATGGCAGCGAAATACTCTTCCATCTTTTGAGAGTCTCTGGCACCCAATCTGTCTTTCAAAGACGAAGCATCCTCTCGAACGAAGTCGAGGACAGATTTGCGGTAGAGGTCACGCTTGGCCCTGGCTTCGGCTTGTTCCGAACCTGCCCCACTGCCAAAGAGCCGTTCGAAAACCAAACGAGGATTGACCTCCTTGGCGACCGGCGTATTCTCGGTGCGCCAGGAGACGTTGCTGGTGTAGGCACAGGAGTAGCCACTGTCGCAATCACCGGCGAGGCCGCTTCTTTCGCACCCAAGCTCGAGCGAGGCGAACTTAGAATCTTTCCCGACATACTGGGCAGCCAGCTGGTCGATCGATTGTCCGACGCGGATATCACTCCCTGCCGTTTTCCGGGCCTGCACACCAGTCAGCCAAGTCGCGGTGGAGCGAGCATGGTCTCCTGGCCCGTCGCCGTTTGCATTTGCCTTTAGTTGGGCTAAGCCAGTGAGGACATTCACGGAGCCCCTCACCGGTTGCAATGGCTTGAGAATGGCTGGGAGTTCATAGCTGGATCCGACGGACGCTGGTGTCCAGTTGGCCATGTCGATCCCATTTGGCACAAACAAGAAGGCCATGCGGACAGCTTTCGCCTTGGGCACACTGGCCATTGCACTGCGAGGCATCATCGCCTCCAAGAAAGGAAGGGAAACGGCAGTTCCTATTCCTTTCAAAACGGTTCGTCGGCTTAGGTTTTCACTCATTTTTAAGACCCTTTGGTGATTCGGTATTGTCAGTTGCAGGTTTGGTGTACGTTCGGTTGAATTTTTACTGGGCGGGGGTTCGCTTGAGAAAGGCATCGCTCATCACGACTGCCTTTATCAAACTCCGCAAGGTCGATTTGTCTTTTTCGGCATTGGCGACGACTTCGTCGACAATGCACGCATCACTCGGGCGCAGTCCGCGACCAGTGGCAAAGATGAGGAGCTTCTCGGCGAGGCACCTGACGAAGTCCTTTTGACGGCGGACCACCAGAGCCTTTAGCTCTTGGGGGCCCTTGAACTTGGTTCCGTCTGGCATTTCTCCGCTCGCATCAACGGGGAATTCACCATCCATCGTCCGCCACTGACCCACTGCGTTAAAGTTTTCGAGACTAAATCCCATCGCATCCATGGCAGCGTGACAGCTGGCGCAGGCAGGGTTATCTCGATGTTCTGCCATCCTTTCGCGGATGGTTTTTGCTTTGATCGCCTGTTTGTCGTCCGCCAAGACTCCCACGTTGGGTGGTGGGGGCGGGGGCGGGGTGCCAAGAATTTCCTCCATCACCCAGCGACCTCGCTTGACCGGGCTAGTGCGGTTGGGGTTGCTGGTTACAGTCAGGATCGCCGCCATCCCGAGGAGTCCGCCCCGGTTCGCGTTCTTCAACTCGACCTTTCGGAATTGGCTTCCCGTGATGTTGGGGATACCATAGTGCTTGGCCAGGGTCTCATTGAGATAGGTCTCTTTTGAAGTGATGAGATCCAGTGCCGGGCGACTATTGCGCAGGACATCCATAAAGAGCATCTCGACTTCCTTAGCCATGGAATCGCGAAGTTGGTCATTCCATCCCCCGAAAAGCTCTGGGTCTGGCGACACAGTATTGAGTTTTCGAATGTGGAGCCACTGGGCGGCAAAGTTATCAGCGAAGGCGTTCGCCTTGCTGTCGTTGATCATGCGATCCACCTGTGCCATCAAGACCTTGGGGTCGGTCAACTGGCCAGACTGAGCCAAGGCTGTAAGCTGAGCGTCAGGCATCGAACTCCAAAGGAAATAGCTGAGGCGGCTTGCGAGTTCGTAAGGATTCACCTGATAGCCCTTTTCGCCTCGTTGGGGCCTCTGATCAAGCTCTACACGGAATAAGAAGTGGGGGTTGACCAGCACAGCCGTCACGCAAACCTGGATGGCTCGCTCGTAAGGGTCGCCGCTCTTTCTCACCACTTTGTAAATCTCCATCAGGCGGTCGACTTCGGCTGGTTGAGCAGGGCGCCGGTAGGCACGGGAGGCAAAGGCTGTTAAGACTTGGCGCGGGGTATCGAGATCGTTTGGCCCCTTTGGATAAGCCGTGATGATGCGGCGGTGAGATTCCGGGAGGGCTGTTGCTCTGCCGAGAGGGCCGCTGAGTTCGACCCACTGCACAACCAGATTTCGATCTCGCCGAGATGCGTCTGGATTGTTTGGCTCGAAGTAGTCGTTGACGAAGGCGATTCCGACTTTAACCTCCCCCTTCGCCAGCTCGACCGGGAGTTCGAAGACAACAGGTTGGCGGCTGGCCCCCCTCATGTCAATGGTTTGAAGTCTTTGGCCGCCCAGAGTCACCACCATCCGAACAGGGTCTGGCCCTGCTTGCTCCGGGCTTGCCGATATCTTGAGACGGTATTCGCCTGGCTCCTTTGCCGTGAAGCTCAAGGCCGCAGTGTCATTGCTAAAGAAAACTCGTTCTCCGTCGTCTCCGGTTCGACTTGCTCCAGCGTCGGGAACTGAGGCGAAGTTCTTACGGGAAACCATTGGTTCGCGAACCACGATCGCTGCGGCAGCGAGCTTTTCGGCAGCATCCAGATAACGCTCCAGGTGGAGTGGGCTCATCGAGAGCACGTCGCCGATGTTGTCGAATCCATAGCCAACGTCATCGCTCGGAAAGTCACTGGCTAGCTTGAGGTTGACACCCAGAAGGTCTCGCACAGTGTTGTCGTATTCGGCCTGATTGAGCCTGCGAACCGTTACCCGTCCCGGATCATCGATCGAGCAGAGGTTGGCGAGAACGGACTGAACCCAGCTGGAAATTTTCGCTCGCTCGTCTTCCTTCGGCTGGGGCATGTCCGGCGGAGGCATGATCTGGGCTCGCACCTTTTGGAAAACCAGTTCCCATTGCCTCTGGTTTGCTACGACATCGGCTGAGCTTTGGGCCTTGGTGATATCGAATCCTGCGTCAGCATCCTTACCCACGTGGCAGCCATAGCAGTACTTCTTGAGAAGGGGCTGGATAGAAGACTTGAACTCAGCGTCGAGCTTTTTCTGGGTATTTGCCTGAGAAGCAGTCTGAGAAACAGGCGCTTTGGTGCCAGGGCTGGCAACGCCATAAATCAACAATGTAAGTCCAGCACCAATGCCAGCCCATCTCAATAGATCTTTCGCCATAGAAAAACCGATCTCGCCTCTGCCAGACGCCCCATGCGCGGAGCACCGGTCGTTAGGATCCCGACTATTGTACGCGAGCCCTAGCCAAAAGTCCAAGCTTTAGCGTTGCATTTAACGTTTGCGTCGTAGTAATTGAAAGATTCTATGAATAGTTGGATGGCAGCAATTGGTATTGGAGTTCTCATCTTTGGCGCGGTGGGAATCGGAGTAGCTCGATTTATGACAGATACAACCCCCCGCGAGGCGAAAGCAAAGTCAATTTACGATTTCACCATGACGGATATTGACGGCAAAGAGACCCCTCTCAAGAAATTTGAGGGCAAGGTCGTGATGATCGTCAATACTGCCAGCCGTTGTGGCCTGACCCCCCAGTACGAGGGCCTGGAGAAGATCTTTGATGAATACAAAGAGAAGGGCTTTGTCGTGTTGGGTTTCCCCGCCAATGACTTTATGGGTCAGGAGCCAGGAACCAACGAAGAGATCAAGGAATTCTGCACCAGCCGCTTCAACGTGAGCTTCCCGATGTTCAGCAAGATTTCTGTAAAAGGTGAGGGAGCCCACCCTCTGTACCAGTGGCTCCTCACCCAGACTGACAACAAGAAGGACATCGAGTGGAACTTCGCCAAGTTCCTCGTGGGTCGCGATGGTCAGGTGAGAGCTCGTTTTAGCTCCCGCACTGCCCCCGACGCGAAAGAGATTCGCGAAGCCATAGAGAAAGAGCTCTCTGCCAAGTAATCTTTAAGAGAACTTAACCGGAAGCTTGCCTAGTGAGGACGGCGGTCGAGGGACACTCTGCGTAGAATAAGGTGTGCAACTTGATCGCCGTACCTTTCTAGCCACTGCGACCGGCTCGCTTCTTGGCGTCGAAGCTCTCCTCTCCCGACCGACCCTCTCCTCCTCGCTGATGGCCCGGAACGCTGGGAATGACAAGGGTGGCTACGGCCCTCTCAAGCCAACTCCCTCCGCCAATACTGGCGAGACAATCCTCTCAATCCCAGACGGATTTCAGTACACGATCTTTGGCCGAACCGGAACCGAAATGTCCGATGGCAACAAAACGCCTGGGCTTCATGACGGAATGGCTGCCTATTTCCACAAAGGAGTCGTTCGCCTTGTTCGAAATCATGAGGTGCGAGGTGGCCCGAGCAAGTCAATCGCAGCACCTGAAGCAAGCTACGACCCAAAGGCAGCAGGCGGAACAACCACCCTCGAAATTGACCCAGAAACCCGCCTCCTCAAAAAAGACTGGGTGAGCATGAGCGGAACCCACACGAACTGTGCTGGTGGCCCAACTCCATGGGGCACCTGGATCACCTGCGAGGAAACGGTTATCGGCAAAGCCCAGAACTTTGACCAAAATCATGGCTACTGCTTCGAAGTCCACGTTGGCGACGAAAAAGCCTCTCAACCAGAACCGATTCGGGATATGGGTCGCTTTGTCCACGAAGCGATTGCGGTGGATCCGAATACTGGCATCGTCTATCTGACCGAAGACCGAGGATCTTCCGGTCTCTACCGCTACATCCCGAATGTCCCTGGCAGAATGCTCGAAGGGGGCAAATTGCAAATGCTGGCGGTTGACGGAAAGCCAAAGTACGACACGCGAAGAGGTCAGTCCGCCAAGATTCAGTTGAATTGTTATTGGATTGATATCAAGAACCCTGATCCGGCAGATGCGACCGATGCAACGATCTTTGACTCAGGTCACGAACAAGGCGGAGCAGTCTTCGCCAGACTCGAAGGGGCCTGGTATGGCAATGGAAGCATTTATATCAACTCAACCAATGGCGGGGACAAGAGGCTCGGACAGGTCTGGGGTTACGCCCCAACCAGCTATGACAAAGGCGTTTTGACCCTGATTTTTGAAAGCCAAGACCGCGCTGTACTCGATGGACCAGATAACCTCTGTGTTGGACCCAAGGGTGGACTCGTCATCTGCGAAGACGGCGATGCAGAGGTCTTCGTAAGAGGCCTCACCCCAGATGGCTTGTGCTTCGACATCGCGCGAAATGTCTTTAATACAGCAGAAGTTGCTGGGGCCTGCTTTAGCCCAGACTTCAAAACTCTCTTCTTCAATATCCAAACCCCTGGCATCACGATCGCCCTCTGGGGTCCGTGGGAGAAAGGAAACCTCTGAAGATTCGAGTGACTTGATGAGGGTCAGGACTTAGGAATTAGTTGCATGTGCAACTAATTCCTTGCTTCTTTTGTGCAGCGTAAGAAAACCATGAGCGAAAGAAAAGACATTCTCGGCCTTCATCACGTTACTGCGGTCTGTCGCGCGCCCCAAGAAAACGTAACCTTCTACGAGGGGCTCCTTGGATTGCGTTTGATCAAAGTCACGGTCAACTACGACGATCCAGAAACTTATCACCTCTATTACGGGGACGGGCTCGGGCGCCCGGGAACCGTCATAACCTTCTTCCCCTACGGCGGTGCCAGGCAAGGACGAGTTGGGACTGGTCAAGTGGTCGCAACTGCCTTTATCATCCCGAAGGGCTCGCTTGACTTTTGGGTTTCGCGGCTCTCCGAATCTAATGTGAATTTTGCCCTCCAAGAGAGTCGGTTCGGCGATCGCGTGATCCTACTGGATGACCCAGACGCGATGCCAGTTGAGCTGATTGAGTCCCAGGCGCCTGACAACCTCCTCGGCGACCAGGCTGGAGCAGTTCCTGCCGAGTACGCGATCCGGGGCTTCCATAGTGTCACTCTCAAGGTGGGACGCTGGGATGAAACTGTCAGGATGCTCGTGGACGTCATGGGGTTTCGAAGAGTAGGCCAAGAGGGAGAACGGCTTCGGCTTGAGTCAGGTGATGGTGGAGCTTCGACCATCGTCGATCTCATTCCCGGAACCCAGGAGGAGATGGGCCGTGGGGGAACGGGAACCGTTCATCATGTCGCTTTTCGGTTGGCAGATGATGCAGTTCAAGAACACTGGCTGAGCCACTTCCATGAGCGAGGCGTTCAGGTGACTCCGGTTCAGAACCGAACCTATTTCCACTCGATCTATTTCCGAGAACCGAGCGGAGTTCTCTACGAGATTGCGACGGATCAGCCAGGTTTCTCCCTGGATGAGCCAGTCGAGCACTTGGGCGAGAATCTCCAGCTACCTGCCTGGCTCGAAGGGCAGAGGACGAGTATCGCCCGCGGCCTCGTGCCATTCACGACCGCGGCAGGGGTGGCCTTCCCGTGAGCCTGACCTTTATCCACGAATGGGTACCTGGGGAGCCTGGTACCCCTGTATTCTTGCTCCTGCACGGAACCGGGGGAGACGAGCGGGATCTGATGGATCTAGCTCAAGCAGTCTATCCCGGGGCAGGAATGCTAGGTCTGAGGGGAAAAGTGAGCGAGAACGGAGCTAACCGCTGGTTCCGACGATTGGCAGAGGGAATCTTTGACCAGGAAGATTTGGCCCGCCGAACTTCGGAGCTCAGGTCGGAGCTTGAGCTAGTGCCGCAGCTCTTTGGCCTGGGAGACAGGCAGGTGGTGGCTCTTGGTTACAGCAACGGGGCGAATATGGCGGCAAACCTCCTGCTGAGTGGTTTCTCTGGCTTTGCTGGGGCGATCCTCCTTCGGCCGATGGTGCCAGGCGAGGCAGTGGAAGGGAGTGATCTGCATGGTCAGGCAATTCTCATCACGAGTGGCCAGATGGATTCCATCTGCCCTCCCGGAGAAGGAGAGCGACTAAGCGAAATGCTGGTCGCCCTGAAGGCAAATGTGCAGTTTGAGCTTGTTCCAGCTGGCCACAACCTCACCCAACAGGATCTTCGGTTGGCTCAAAGTTGGATGAATCGACTCGCCCATACCTCGAGTCACTGAAAAAAACGAGTAAGTCTTTGCCCTTCCCCCCAGTGCAGATCTGGAGGGAAGGACTTTCTTTCTTAGGGGCGAGCTCTGCCGCCGACTTGGGTATCGACCGGAACCATTGGCTTCATCGGTTGTCGCGGATTGCGTCGGAGTTCATTCAGGAGAATCTCCACTCCCTTTTCCAGCTGAACGTCTCGGCCAACGGAGCGAAGATCCGGGGTGTCATCCACGTCGACATCTGGTTCGACTCCTTCATTCTCGGCAATGACCTTTCCTGTCTTGGGGTCGAAGATGGCGAATCCTGGGCTGGTTACGCTTCCTCCATCGATCAGGCTATAGCCACCCTGAATGCCGACCAGTCCACCCCAGGTTCTGGTACCGACCAGAGGCCCGAGCTTTGCCTGGCGGAAGAGCCAGGGGAGCATGTCGCCGCCTGAACCAGCGTGGCGGTTGATCAGCATTACCTTGGGACCACTCAAAGTCGCCTCAGGCTGAGGAACATCCATGCCATTGCGTGGGCCGAAGGCTGCCATCACTTGTCGTTGCAGCTTCTCGACGAAGAAGGTGGGGATGAATCCGCCTCCGTTGTAGCGCTCGTCAATGACCCAACCCTCCTTCTCGGTTTGACCATAGAAGCCCCGGACGAATCCTGTGATGCCACCGAACGAGGTATCAGGCACGTGGAAGTAGCCGAGGCGGCCATTTGACAGTTCGCTGACCTTCTTGGCGTTTTCCTCGACCCAACTCCAATAGCGGAGTTGAACTTCGCTGCCGATCGGTCGAACCACGATCCTTCTGGCTCCTTCGAGCGAAGGGCTGGAGTTAATCGTCAGGGTGACTGGCTTGCCGGTTTGTCCCACGAGATGCTCGTGAACCGAACGCTTGGCATCAACTGGGTTCCCGTTGATTTGCAGAAGGTAGTCGCCTTCCTTCACGTTCATCCCGAGGTCACCCAAGGGGCCTCTGGCGGCTGGTTCAAAGTTCAGCCCGCGATAGACCTTAGCGAAGCGAACTTTCCCACTGGCATCGACCGAGTAGTCTGCGCCGAGTTGTCCAGCAGTTGGGCCGGATGGAGCGAAGTTGACGTCACCAGAACCCTGAACATAAGCGTGGCCGGTGCCGAGTTCCCCGATCATCATTCCCAGCACGACGTTTACGTCAGAGCGGTGGTAGCAGAAGTCGATCATTTCCAAGTACTTCTTGCCGACCGCGTCCCAATCGACTCCGACCATATTCTCATCGTAGAAGGTGTCTCGTTGGAATCTCCAAGCATCCCGGATGATCTGTCGCCATTCGAGTCTCGGATCAACTGTGCCGGCAACATCGGTCGTCGCCACTCTGGGCGCGGCATTCACATCTACTCCTGGACGAATATCCACCACTTGCAGACCCCCGCCCGGGCCAGTGATCACTGCCTTGTTGCGAGCTGCGTTGATCGAAAGGATTCCGACTCCCACCAGGAGGGGGATCGACTGACGTGCCTGGAGACTGAAGATCCAGAGGTTTCCAGCGTTGTCCAGATAATGGACTCCGTTGTTTCCTCCGACCAAGCTTGGGTAGCTACTGGCAGGCATTGGAAGAGGAGTGAGGCGGGATTCCATCTCTGCCAGATCAATCTTGAGACCAGCTGGGGCAGCTGGAGCGGCAGGAGCTGCGGGGGCCTGAGGCACTGCCGGGGCGGTCGGCTGCGCGACTGGCTCTTCGTCCATGTCTGGCAGAAGTGGATTCGTCGCGTCCTTGCTGAGAGGCAGCATGTAGACCCTTTGAGTGTTTCTCTGTTCCAAGCTCAGTTCCAGACCGCCCCCCGAGAATCCGAAGGTTCTGCTACTGATCAAGTACAGGTTCTTCCCGTTCACGTCAAAAACAGGGCTGGAGTCGGAGAAGAAGCCAGATGTAACTCTGTGCTTCTCCCTTGTCTTGACGTTGTAGAGCCACACCGAGGTGTTGAAGTTTGCTTCAGTTTGAGTGTAAGTGATCCAAGATCCATCCGCTGCTATGTCGAACTGGGGCGTCCAGCCTTGGTCGCGGTGAATCAGGTGGGATGCTCCGGTCGCAGAATCAAAGTGGTACAAGCCAAAGTCTTGGCTGACAAAGAGAAGATCGTCACCCTTGGGGAAGAGGGTATAGCTCCGCAGCATCACGTCTTTGGGGGTTGGAATTTCTTTGGCTGGCCCCCCCATTTGAGGTTGGCGATACAGGCGGTATTCACCGCTCTTGTCGCTTTGGTACACGATGGATTGTCCATCCGGAGCCCACTCCACTTCTCTGGCCCGGCTAGCTGGGTCTTGGGTCATGTTTCGTGTTTCGCCGGCACGGGCTGGGACACTAAAGACTTGACCTCTTGCTTCGATGGCGAGGCGGCGACCACTCGGGGAAAGGGCGACAGAGCCCATCCATGGCATAAAGCTCTTAAAAGTTGGGCGAATCGCAAGATCGTCGTTCAAGATTCTCGGTTGGAATCCTTCGACCTTGCCACTGGCGATGTCGAAAAGCTCAAGGCGGCCATTGCGCTCCCAGATGATCGTCTTTCCGTCGGTCTCTGGCAGACGAATGTCGCCGTCTGGGTTGCGGGTTAGCTGGGTGGTCCGGCGGCTGGCGACGTCGTACCGGTAAAGGTTCAGAGTGCCGAGGTTTCGGTCGCTGATGAAGAAGACACTATTCCCGACCCACATCGGCGCATAACTTTGCTCCCTTCCTTGCGGAATCTCTGAATACTTATTGGTTGAAAATTCGTAAAACGAGATGCGTCCCTGGGTTCCGCCTCGATACCTTCGCCAGTTGTAAGCGAATGACATGGCTCGGTTGTAGGCGATGGTGCGTCCATCAGGCGAGAGGCTGCCTTGACTAATCTCGTGGATGTTGGTTCGCTCCGGCATTCCTCCTTCCAAAGCAATCATCCAAAGCCTTCCCATGCGGTTTGTATGGTTCCCAGCGATACTGGTAAAGGTGATTTTTTTGCTGTCTGGGGTCCAGCCCAAGACTGCTTCTCCGTTCCCATCAAACGTCAGGCGACGGGGAGCACCGCCCTCGCTTGGCATGACATAGACGTTGTTGTTCGGGCCGTCGTATTGGGCACTGAAGGCGATCCACTTGCCATCGGGCGAAAACTTGGCATTGGATTCGTTCCCAGGGTGGCTGGTGAGACGGCGAGCTGGCCCTCCATTTCGTTCAGCCAGCCAGAGGTCAGAGGCAAAGGTGAAAACGATCTTGTCTCCCGAGATCGCTGGAGCCCTCATCAACCGCACTTCGGTTGAAACTTGAGAAAGGGCGATGGACGCAAGTGTTGCGAGAATCATAGGATTTCCTGGCCCGGAGTTCATCCCAGGTGAATTCCAAGCCTATCGGGCAAGTACTGTTTTGCAGCGTCAGAGGTTTCTTCGATTGCAAAAAGGGATCCCTCGGTCCTAGGAACTGGGGAACTTTTTGCGATTAGGTGGCTGGACAGTTATTCAACTGTCACTTCGGCCGAAAAGACCTTTCCACCCACCCATGCACGCACAGTAACCTTACCTGGTTGGAGTGTGCGAAGAACACCTGACTGATCAATCCACCCTGATCCCTGGGCCGACCACGCAACGCGGCCATTGGGGATCGTGTTGCCTTGTTCATCGACCAGGCTGTAGGCAGTGGACTGTCCAGCCTTTAAGCGAGGTACACCCCGAACCGTGAGAGCTCCTTGGGGAGCAGGGAAAACTTCGCCAAACAGAAGGATATTGTTGGAGATTGTCCTTTCTGTTCCTTCGCTCGGGCGGTTCAAAATGATTCCGCCGAGCTGGAGTTGGCTACTTCCGCCTCCGTCAAGATTGAGGGCAGTGACAGCCCCAAGCTCTTTCATAACAGTGGCCATCTCGGCGAGGGAGGCCCCCCGACTCATAGTCTGTCTCCCATCCACCACAACCAGGAGAATGTCTCCTTCCTGGGTCGCCCCGATCGCAGTACGGGGGTGACGATCATTGGCAAAGCTGGCCCCAAACCCCTCAGCGGCAAAGGCATTTTGAATCGTGCCATCTTTCAAGAGAACAGGCCCTCCCCCAATCACGTGAGTGACCTTCTCCCAGTCGAAGCCTGAGACACGGCTGTTCACGATCACGAGATCGCCTGGCTCCATGCGTGAAAACTTCTCTGCCTGGGGTCCGACGACGGTCAAGACTGCCTGCTCTGGCCCAATAGCGACAGCTAACTCGTTTGAGACAACTCTCTCGACCCTCATCGTGAGAATGCCATCGAGGGGCAGGCCCTTGCCTTGGGCCAGAACAATATGGGTGGCAGGGGTTTTGCTGAGGGCGTGGCCAGCGACAGGGGTATTCAAAACAAGCCCGCCTGCTTCTGGGACTTCCTCATTCAATCCAGTAAGAGGAATCTGTTCCCCGGAGACAAGAATCGTGCGGGCTTCCCAAGTGACCTTGCCAACAGAGGCGAAGGCAGGCCCCCAGGCAAAGGCACTCCGAGCTCCAAACGGGCGACTCAAGAGCTCGCCATCTCGAATCATGACTCCAAGGGGATCGCCTGTCCAAGGGAAGAAGTCGCCATTGATCCCTGCCAGAGCCTGGTTGCTCTTAACGATGTTGCTCAAGGTGTCGCGTCCTTTCGCTGCCTCACTCGGAGCATGAATTTGAGGTTTTGCCAGAGAAGCTCGCAGTGACATCTGGCTGTTCGGCCTCATGATTCGCAAGGAGTGGACAACAAGAGGCTTCCCAAGATCGATCTCCATTCGGTAGACCAAGCCAGGCCCGAGCAATTTTTCCCAACTTTGGACTTGGGCTTGAGCCGTTCCAAGGAGCAGGATCGGCAAAAAGGGTAAGAAAGCAAGTGATCTCAGGCGCATGGAGACTCCGTAAGCTCAAGGGTACCTGCATCTGCGTCGAAGACGGCAGTCACGCCGAAAGGAACGCTCAACATCGTCTTCATGTGGCCAAAGGGGAAGTTGACGGCCAGAGGAATTCCCAGCGGGATCAGGCGATCCGCGACAATTTCTCGCCAAGGGAGAGGCCCGATCGTTGGGTCAGCACGTTCGTCCGTCCCTGTCATTTCCCCGACGAGAATCCCTTTTGCCTTTCTGATGGTTCCTTCGTTCAAGAGGTGAGTGAGCATGGCATCCACGCGATGGGGATTTTCATCCACATCTTCCAAAAGGACGATTTTGCCGGTCGCGTCAAAGGCTTCTGAGGTTCCAAGAGAATCAGCAAGCAAAATGAGGCAACCTCCCCCCAGAGTCCCTTCGACTTTCCCGCCGACTAGTGTCTCCGCTTTCTTTGCTTCTTGGGGGAACGGATTCTCTCCCTTCAACAAGGATCGAAAAGAGCTTTCGACCCAGGGTTCCCGCTCTGTTCCCAGGGTGATGAGCATCGGGGTGTGGTAGGTCACGAGCCCTCGGTTGTTGAGGGCAGTGTGGAGCGTGGTGATGTCGCTGAATCCACAAAACATTTTGTCACTGGCGGCAATCTCGTCCAGATCAATAAGAGGAAGGAGCCTGGCACACCCATATCCACCTCTGCTACAAAAGACGCAATCAATATCTGGGTCTCGAAACGCATCCATCAGGTCACTGGCTCGTTCTGGGTCTGTGCCAGCCAGATAGGCTTTTTGGGAGAATACGTGGGGCGCGAGGCTCACGCGATACCCTTCTGACTCCAGAATCTGGACTCCCCTTGCGATCTTTTCGGGGGTCAGCGATGAAGCAGGGGACACGATTCGAATCTGTGAGCCTGGCTTCAGGGCCTTTGGTTTTCGGCGAGTCATTTCGCCCAAAAGTATGGCAGGCCTTGCTGAGACGGGAATGTCTTATTCGTTCTGGGATTCCTTTCCCTAGTATTTTTATCGGGGAAAGGGTTGGGGGCAACAGGAGTCAAGACCATCGACTGTGACCGGCCTAAAAGCCAGGGGCGTTCAGATGGACAAGCCGCCTTTCGCGATTGGTTCCTCTCAGGAAGATCGCAGACTCGAACTTCACTTCCGCAAGTTCGCTGGCAACCGACTTTTCGCCATTTGGATCAATGGCTTCCAGGATGGCAGTTCTCAGGCGAGCCTCTGCGGTTGAGCGATCCATCTTAGTCCAGTCTTGGTCGGCAAGTTCGGTTGAGAGGCTCTGAGCCGCCTCTGATCCCCCGATGATCATCGCCATAAATCGATGGAAACGGTAGTCGCCGTCGTAGTCGATCGTCGCATATTTGTCATCTTCCGGCGATTGTCCAACCTCCGCGAAGAGTCCCCGGAAAACCAAAGGAGCAGTGCGAAAATCGGCGAAAGCCTTTTTGATCGGGTCGCTGATCACTGTCGCCACTCGCTGCAACGTCACGTCTTCTTCGCTGCGACGGAAACCTTCTTGATGGCAAAACTCGACCGCTGCCACCCTCACTGCTTCAATATCACTTTGCAGCCCGATCGCGGCAAAGAGCAATTCATCGTAAACTTCGTAAATCTTGCGGACGTTGAGGCGGTAAGTAGCGACCAGAATCCCTTCATCCAAGCTGACTGCGACCACGGGAACCCCTGCTTCGAGTCGGGTTTCAATGTACTGTGCTCGGTTGCCAATGCTCTCTTGCCAATCGTAAGGGGTCATCATGTTCGTCACGCCATTCTACGTTGAGAGCCCCTCGGCCCGTTCTCTCCCTGGGCTGGGTGGCAAAGGGAAAGTAGAATGACGACGTTATGAATCTGAATCGGAAGTCGATTCGCGAATTGTTTGACTTGTCGCCGGGCACCTGTACGTCGGCCTATGGGTGGGTCAAGACGAGGCGCGATAGCAAGGGCGTTAGCTTTGTTCAGCTCAATGACGGCTCTTGTTTCGATGATTTGCAAATCGTGATTGAGGCTGGGACTTTGCCAGAACCGGAACTCAAAAGAGTCACGACAGGAGCCTGCGTTCGGTTTGGCGGGGAGATCGTCGCAAGCCCAGGTGAAGGTCAGGCAGTCGAATTCAAAGCCAGAGAGCTCGAAGTCTTTGGCGAGGCCGACCCGACTCAGTATCCACTGCAAAAGAAAGGAGCAACTTTCGAATTCTTGCGAGAGATTGCCCACCTTCGGGTGAGAGGAAACACCTTTGGGGCTGTCACCAGGGTAAGGAACCGTGCGGCTTGGGCTGTTCATCAGTTCTTCCAGTCTCGCGGCTTCCAGTGGATCCATACGCCGATCATCACGGCTAGCGACTGCGAAGGGGCAGGGGCGATGTTTTCTGTCACGACAAATCTGGAACTCATCGAGCCGCTAGAAGGGGACGAGAGCGAACGCCAGGTCGCCTACCGACTCAAGTCCAGCAATCCTGAGGACGATTTCTTCGGGAAGCCAGCCTTCCTGACGGTATCGGGACAACTCAACGTTGAGACCTTCGCGATGGGCCTCTCCAACGTTTACACCTTCGGCCCCACTTTTCGGGCTGAAAACTCGAGCACCAGTCGCCATCTTGCCGAGTTCTGGATGATTGAACCAGAAATGGCTTTTTGTGACCTCGAAGGCGACATGGATCTAGCCGAAGCCTTTGTGAGGGAAGTGATTGGAGATGTGGTGGCTTTCTGTGGCCCTGACCTTGAGTTCTTCAACAAACGAGTGGAGCCGGAACTCCTGGCGACACTTAACCATGTGGTGAATTCTCCTTTCGAGCGCATGACCTACACAGAGGCAGTCAAGTTGCTCCAAGCCTCTGGCGAGAACTTCGAATACCCAACCGAGTGGGGGAGTGATTTGCAAAGTGAACACGAAAGGTGGCTGACAGAAGTGAAGGTCGGTCGCCCTGTCATCCTCACCGATTACCCCAAGGAAATCAAGGCCTTTTATATGAGGCAAAACGAAGACGGCAAAACGGTTCGGGCAATGGACGTCTTAGTGCCTCGGATTGGGGAGCTCATCGGCGGTAGCCAACGAGAAGAGCGCTTGGATGTCTTGGAATCCAGGATCGACGAACTAAAGTTGCCGAAACCTGCCTACTGGTGGTATCTCGATTTGCGTCGCTTTGGCTCTGCCCCCCACGCTGGGTTTGGTCTTGGGTTTGAGCGGCTGATCATGTATCTCACTGGGATGAAGAACATCCGCGACGTGATCCCCTTCCACCGGGCACCTGGCCAGGCTGACTTCTAATCCTCTGAACTCTCATGGCTGCTCTCTTTAAGCCCCTGGATCCCCGCATCACAGCGGAGCTTAGGAAGCAAAAACGAACCATTTGGTTGGGGCTTGTCTGCGTCGCCCTTTGTGCTCTGCTGGCTGCTGCCATGATCCCGATGACGGAGATGGCGATTCGGGCCATCATCGACTCGACCCCGACCAGGGTTGACGATCGCCAGAGGCAAAGTGGGGCAAGTGAGCTGGCCAAAGAGTTTGGAATACCTGACTCAAGGGCCAACCAAATCGTGGCGAGTGCCAACCCAATTGCGAGCCAAGTTCCTGACGCGTCACTTTTGGCAAAGGAACTCGGAGTCAGTTTGGAGCGAGCCACGGAGGGCAGAGCCAGAGTCATTGAGTCCCTCACCCCTCAATCTGATGACTCCCCAGCCAAACGCCAAGAAGAAGCACTCGTGAGGCTCGCTTTCGTGTGCATTGCGGTTGTCGGGCTCTTCATCCTGAAGTACTTTTTCACACTTGGCCAAGTTTTCTTCCTGAGCCAAGCGGCCAACCGATTGGGGAGTGACCTGAGGGTGAGGCTTTATGATAAGTTGCAGAGGCTCCCAATTGGTTTTTTCCACTCAAAGCGGATCGGCTCTCTGCAAAGTGTGCTCACAAATGACGTTAACGTTTTTCAGAACGCTGTGAGCATCGTCCGCGACTCCATCGATGGCCCCTTCAAGGCAGTCGCGGCTCTCGTCACCATCTTTTTCATCTCATGGCCCCTTGCCCTTGTGGCTCTCTTGTTTGTTCCGATCATCGCTTACTTTGTCTATCGCAATGGACAAAAGATGAAACGAGACCAGGCGCAAGTTCAGGAGGATTTGGCTGATCTCAGCGGGATCACCCAGGAAGCTCTAAACGGGGTTAGAGTCGTCAAGGCTTTCGCGGCGGAAGAGAGAATGGGAGGGCTCTACAACTCCCAGGTAGAAAGCACTTTCTCAAGCCAAACGAGAGCCAACCGACGATTTGCAAAGCTCCGCCCGATGGTCGAGCTCATCGGCGCGGTCAGCTTGGCAGTGATCCTGCTGATTTGTGGTTTCATGGCCCAAAGGGGTCTTCTGCAGGTATCTCAAATCGTTGCCCTTACCTTCGCCTTGGACGTGATTAACCAAGGTCTGAGAGCCATCGGAAACGTGAACAACACCTACAACCAGGTGCAGGCAGCAGCAGAAAGAATTTACGGGGAGATCCTGGATCGCCCAGATGAGACCCTTTCCTCAGGGGTGCGGAAGCTGGAGAACCCAAGGGGGCGGATCATTTTCGAAGAGGTCTCCTTCACCTATTCCGACGGCACGAAAGCCCTGGACTCTATTTCTTTCACTCTGGAGCCAGGACAGTCTCTGGCTCTTGTCGGGCCGAGTGGGGCGGGAAAGAGCACGATTGCCGACCTGATTTTGCGTTTTTATGACCCAACCGAGGGCAGAATCACCTTTGACGGGGTGGACATCAGGGAGTTGGATCTGGCCTGGCTAAGGCAACAGTTTGGGGTGGTACCTCAACAAACATTCCTCTTTGCGGGAACAATCGCCGAGAACATCCGACTCGGGCAACCTAAGGCCTCGGACGAGGAGATTCGCAAGGCAGCTGATCTGGCCAACGCGAGCGGATTCATCACATCAGATCCCCAGGGTTTTGAAGCTGTCTTGGGTGAAAAGGGGGCGAGGATCAGTGGTGGAGAGGGGCAGCGCATCGCAATCGCCCGTGCCCTCGTTCGTCAGCCAACTGTTCTCCTGCTCGATGAGGCCACGTCAAACCTGGACGCGGAGAGCGAAAAGCTGGTCACAGAGGCCCTCCAGCTTGTGATGGCCCAGAGAACGACCCTCTTTATCGCCCACCGCCTGACGACTGCTGCTCGAGCCGACACGATTTTGGTTTTGCGAAGAGGCAGAGTCCTCGAGCAGGGGTCCCACGACGAACTTCTCGGCCAACAAGGAGCCTACGCCTCGATGTTTAAGGCCTTTACCTCGGGAATGTCAGATGGAATTCTTGCTCCAGGCTCGTAATCTCTCGATTGGCTATGGCGGCAAGGCTCATGTCAGTGGCTTCGATTTCGCCGTGAAGCCAGGCGAAATCTGGGCCTTGCTCGGACAGAATGGCAGTGGAAAGTCGACTTTACTTCGCACCCTCGCCGGGCGTCTCCCCGCGATCTCTGGGGAAGCTCTCCTGCAAGGGAAACCAGCCCATCTCTGGCCCCCGCAAGAACGGGCGAGGCAAGTTGCCTTTCTGCCCCAGGTCGAAGAGGCAGCCTTTGACTTCACAGCCTATCAGGTGGTGATGGCTGGTCGAACTCCTTACGCAAAGGGATTTTGGGAGACTCAGGAAGATGTTCAGGCAGTCCTTCTCATTCTGTGTGCCAAGATAGCGCACAATGTTGTCGTGCTGCAGTGTACGAAGCAGACCAACTTCATCCTCCAAATCTCTGATTTGCTCCACAACCTTGCCCTGGTTGGCTTCATCATGGTGGATGAGTAGCTGCTTTACAGCAATGAGCTCTCCTGTATCATTGTTCAGACCTTGGTATACTCTTCCGAAAGCACCCTGCCCCAGCAGTTCGCCTTTGGTCCAGTTGGTTGGCGGAGCTGCAAGGGGAGCTTGATCGTCGAACTCATCTGTATCATCGTCGGCGTCCCTGTCCACGCTAACGTCTGTTTTCTGTGCAATTGACTGCGCTGGCTGCGGCGGTGATGGTTGCTGCCATTGGCTTTGGTAAACAGATTGCTGGGCTCTGGTATGATATGAGAGAGGATCCTTCGCACTGTACTTGTACGCCTCGTGGTATGGCATGGGATGATGACTATAGCCATACTTGGCTGACGGGCTGCTGAAACAGCACCCCATTATGGCTGGCTAGTGGCAGCGTCAATCAAAACACGACCTTGGCAACTGCGGCCGTTCCAAGTATGATGCACAGTCACAACCTGAAGTTGAGCTCTGGAAAACTTTGCTCAGGTCAAAATCACAACACTATGCACGTTACGGAGTTGTAAGTTTTACTATTTTGCACCAACTTGCAGCTGTCTTGCACGTTGCTGGTAAAGATGCAACTTGCTCATTCGCAGCAGCTTGCGCATCACTTGCATTATGAACGCTCTCGAAGCCACAGGGCCTTTGCCATTGCATGCTCGTTGACCAGCATGC
>JALOLT010000115.1 GCA_025455775.1 Fimbriimonadaceae bacterium | reverse complement strand
ATTCCGCCACTGTGGCTCGACCTTGAGCGATCCCAAAATCAGGGGAATCGCAGCAAAAAAGACCATCGCGCCGATCGTGCCAATGATGACTAGAATAAGAGCCGACTGGACGACAAAAGACCCCACCTTTTCATCGTTGTTTTCGGCGAGGCCCTCGGCAACAAACTTTGTGGTGGCTCGTCCCAGCCCCATGTCAAGCAAAATAAAGGAGCCAAAAAGGGCAAGGGCCAAAGCAAAGAGACCGTAACCATTGGTTCCCAGTCCCGCCGTGATGTGGGGGAGAGCCACCAAAGCCGTGACTGCCACTGCCCCTTGTCCCACGAAACTGATGACAGCATTTTTTGCCAGCAAGCCACCTGTCAATCTCATTTGCCGCGAATCCCCCGCCAAAGCAAATCAGGCCGCTCGATCAGGCGCCGGAAAGTCACGATTCTTTCTTGCCATTTCGGCTTTGGTACAAAGAAACCTCGGCGGGAAAAGTCCATGGGGATCCCGTGTGCCTGAAACAGTGCTGGCATGGCAGGGTGCCACCGTCCCTTGATGATGCCTGTGTGGGTGTAGTGGAAGATGGGCTTCTCCATCCCGGTTGAGGGGCGATATCTTTCGGGATCAACTGTCAGGTAAGTCTCTTCACGGTGCCAGGATCGACGGGTTCCGAAGAGCTCAAACATCCATCCGTTCTCCTCGGGATCCAGGGCTCGCTCAAGGGCTTCTTTTCGCCAGAAGCCTGCCTGGGTGCAGACCCGGTAATTGGCTCTTTGCCCCACACGCTTCAGCCTTGGGTCATCAGTCGCTTGGTAGGGGCCGTGGGCACCGAAATGGGTGAGACCCAGACAAGCTATCTCCGGTCGGGAGTTCAGGCAGGAGGCGAATTCTTGCACCAGCTCGTGGCGCACGGGGGATTCTAAAAAGTAATCCTCTTGCATATATAGAACAAGAGGGGTCTCGACTTGATCCAGGGCTCTTCCCAGGCATTCGCTCCACGTGAGTCGCTTCTCCCCTGTTTGAACTTGGGCGCACTGCACGTCCAGTCCGGGGAAGGATCGGTTTTTCTTTTCTGTCACCAGCATGATTGGGACATTTAAGTCTGGCCACTGAGTCCTGACGAGATGAAAGAAGGGCGACCAGCAGTCTTCGAAAGCGTCACACGAATTTACGAGCAGGGTGAAGGAGGGTTTTGCCACGTCACTGGGGGGTTGACCTTTTTCGAAGGGGAAGAGCAGCCACCACCAAGGCACCAAGAATCAAGCCAAGGATCGCCCCGAGGGAGCCATTTCGCCCGTAGTTTTTGTTCGTCGGCTCAGGGTCAATGGCTGGCTGATCCAGAACCGAGAACCGCACCCGATCCACCTCTGCGTTTGTCCTGGCCTGCTCGAAGGCTGTTCTTAATTGGGTCAAAGCGGCTTGGATCATTTGAACCTCATAGAGGAGCTTCGAGAATGTTTGGGCTTCGGTTGGGGCTGCTTCTGCGAGTTCTTGAAACACTTTCTTCTGGTCTTCCAGAATGATCTTCCTTCCCTCCAGGGAGGCGAGTTCAGGGTCGATCGCTGCATCGATGGTGGTGAGGTATCGAGATACTTCCTTAGAGAGGGTGTCCTTCGTGATCCGAACTTGCTCCCGGAGCTGAGTGAGTCTGGGATTCTCTGGGCCGAGAGTCGTCTCAGCGATGCGGAGCTCGTACTCCTGTTCGATGAGCCTTTTGCGCCATTCTGCGACGCTTGGAATCGAGGTGGGGGCGGTTGTGGCCTTTCCTGCGGCTCGCCTTGCCTTTGCTCGGAGTAGGTTGATTTGGCGGTTTACCGCTTCATATTCGAGAGTCGCTTCCCGAAGGCGTCCTTGGTAGTTACTAATAGTCCCCGGCTCTTCTGGGTCAAAAGGAGCCTTCATCGACCTCTGGAAACTGGCCAGTCGGCTCTGGGCCGCTGTAAGCTCTTTCGTTCTTGCCTCGATCGCACCTTCCAGATACTTGACCTCTCTTTGAGCGTTACTGAATCCGATTTCTCGACCAATCTCCTCCATGCTTGCGATGGCTGTCTTCACAATTTCCATCGCCTTTTCTCTGTCCTTGGACCGTGCAGACAAAATGAGCTGGTTTTCCTTGGTCAGGTCGGTCACAGAGTAGATTCTGCGCATCGTGCGAGGCTCCATCGGGGCCACCTTCAGGAGTTCTGCCTCCACCCTGCGGCTGACAGCAACTCCCTTTAGCAAGGACAAGGGACTCGCTGTTTGGGTGAGTGCTGCCAGGGCGCCGGGAGCTTGAGGAGTGCGCATCCCTTCGTTCATTGCGACCAACAGGCTTGAGCGGGCCTCCCACTCAGGTTGGTTCGTTACTGTGTAGAGTAGGGCAGCAGCAGCCACCAACAGAGTCGATCCCGCAACAACTGGCCATCTGGCCCGAAGCTTTTCTAAAAAAAGGGAGTGGTCAAGTTCTGAATTCATAAGTGGCTTTGTGGCTTGCAGTTCAGGAGAGTTAGACTAAAAAGCGATTGAAAAGCCCAGAAAGGGATATTTTCCCCGGACACTCCCACCGCTCACGTAAGCCGCAGAGGTTCGGCCCAGAAAGCGAGGACCTTTTCCAAGGGAGTACCCGATCCCCAAGTTGATGTTGTAGCTGTCGTACTCGGTCATGACGTTCATCCTATCGTTGACTTGGTGGCTAACACTGGCAAAGCCGCGACGAAACCGCAAGGTGCCAGTCCCGAAGGAAAGGGTTGTTTGATTCAGGGGAATTGATACAACTCCATACACAGATCGGGAGATCTCGTCGTTGCCTGGGTTGTTGTCTCCTGAGGTTCCCCCCGTTCCCGAGACGTCCTGAATCCCAACTCCCAAGGCCCAGTTCTGATTCTTGAGGGGTATCTGATAGTGAACGTTGCCAACGTTGTCCCCGACTGCGCTCAAAAACATGATGCTATAGGTAAGGCTTCCCCAGTCTTCATCTCCAAAAGCGACCATAACAGCTCCTGTTCCATTCGCATCGCTTGCCCCTCTGGTGGTGAAAGTCGAGCCAAAAGGGGGAATCGTGTTGCGAAAATTCAAGAGAGACGCATGGAGCAAGATGGTTCCAGGACGCAGGCCATAGGCGATTGGGCTGCTCAAAGCCATGGCCCCAGGGGCAAAAGGCATGCCAGAGCGACTGACCGTGAACCCGCCGCCGGGAAGTCCAGAAGAGCTCCGAAAACCAGGGTAGGTCCGGTAACCGCCAAAACCCTCTTGGCCAAAGGCCAACGACGGGAGGAGCAGAACCCAACCGAGGATGACACACCACAGTCGCACGATCCATTATAGAACGCATCACCCGGTGAATGTGCCGGGATTCCTAACCAGGTATCTTTTCAGGGCTAGACCCTGACTACCATGGATCTCGTCACTCAAGACTACTGGAATCAATCTTATGAGCAGGCCCAGTTTGGGATTGCAAATGATCCTGTCACAAGATGGCTCGATCGCTACCTGCCAAGCCAACCAGGATCAGTGTTCGAAGTGGGATGCTACCCAGGGAGGTATTTGGCACACTTTGGGACAAAAGGTTGGACGTTGGGGGGCATGGATCTCACGCCCCGAACCGAGTCGCACCTCCTGCCGTGGCTGAATCACCAAGGCTTCCAAACGAGAAGCTTGCTCCAGGGCGACGTTCTTTCCTATCTAAAGGGCGAACCAGAGAAGGCAGATCTCGTTTGCTCCTTTGGATTTATTGAACACTTTGACGACTTTTTGTCGATTCTTTGCCTCCATGATCGAGCCCTGCGCGAGGGAGGCACTCTCATCGTGACGACTCCAAACTTCGCTGGGAGTATCCAGCGCACCCTGCACGAAAGGCTGGATAGCGATAATTTGTCTCGCCACAACCTTAACTCTATGGTTCCCTCTCGGTGGGCCGTGGCACTGCGAGACCTGGGACATGATGTCATTTTTGACGGATTTTTTGGCGGTTTTGACTTTTGGGCTGACCGCCAATCTCGAAATCTAGTCCAGAAAGGTGGTGTGATAGCGGCAAAAGTGGCGGCAAGGGCCTTTCGGTGGCTCCCAGATCACCCTCGAACCTCCCCCTATTGCGGAATCGTAACCAGAAAACGCTAAAGCCCTGCCAAATCTGCCAGGTATCCTCTAGGCTCCATGATGAAGGCAGTTCTGGTTTGGATCTTGGCAGTCTTTGCCCTCCTTCCTATCCTCGCCCAAACTCCGTCGACTTCTCTGCGGGTTGGCGATAAAGTAAGGGTCGCTGTTTTGCAGTACCCAGAATTGAGCGGCGAGTACGTGGTCGCTGGGGATGGAACTGTCTCGGGAGTCGGCTTTTCCCGGATCAAGGCTGAAGGTAGAACTTTAGCAGCGATTCAAGTGGACATCACGCGGGAGATCGCCCGAATGATTAAGGATCCGGTCGTGTACCTGTACCCAGTCGCTCAAGAACCGGAATTTATCTTCGTGGCAGGGATCACCCTCAAGGAGGGAGCAGGTCGTTTGCGATTCGAGCAAGGGATCGATATCCGTCGAATCCTTTCGGCCGTGAGCTTGCCAGAAAGACCGGAACGGGTCGAGGGGCTCGTCTATCGCAAGGGAGAGCTCATTCACCGATTCAACGTCAGAACCGCCCTCCTTGAAGAAAGAACCTCCATCGGCCCTTTCGCGGCTGATGATGTGATTGTCTTTACTCCAATCCAAACGATCAAAGTTTGGTTTAGTCAAGGTGTTAACAAGCAAGGTGAGACAGAACTGGAGGTCGGTACGAATCTGGCTCAAGGTCTTGCAGCGGCCCAAGGGGCGAGAGCGATTCCCGCTGGCAGCGAGCCAGCCTTTGCCCCGATCTTGGAAAAGCAACAAAAGGTTGTGGTTCGGCGGGGCGATCAAACTTTCGAGTTTCGTCTGCTTGACCAGGGAGCACTGGGCGAGTTCAAACTCGAAAGTGGCGACACTGTCTCTGTAACTGGCGGAAAGCTTGTGAGCTTTACAGTAGATGGCCAGGTAAATCTTCCTGGCAACTTCGCTCTACCGGAAGGGGTGGATATCAGTGATGCCATCGTTCAAGCTAAGGGACCGTCAGGGGATGCTACCCTTCGAAGAGTTTTTCTCTATCGCAAAGGTGAAATCCAAAACATAGACTTATCAGCCCTTCGCAAGGGTGAAGAAGCCCCTTCTGTTTTGCTCGAAGACGGAGACCTTGTGGTGGTTCCGAGAAACGAACGCGCTTTCTTTGTCATGGGCGAAGCACGCCAACCTGGACGATTCTTAATGCCAGAAGATCGGGAACTCACTGCCGTTGACGCATTGGCCTTCGCGGGAGGGCTAGGAGCAAATGGCTCATTCCGTCGAATGTCAGTTTTGCGAACAGGGCCAGACGGAAAACTGAAAGAAATTCAGTTTAACCTCGACGAATTCCTGAAGGATGCTAAGGTCGAGAGCAACCCAGTCATCCTTCCTGGCGACGTCTTGTTTGTCCAGTCCCCGAAAGGAATCAACACGGCAGCTCTCATTCAAATCGTGAGTACGACCCTCCTCTTCGATAGCATCCTCCGACGATGAGGATGAGGATCTAAGCTGCCGATGAAAGGGGGGATGGTGACTTACTCACGCAGCCGGCAAGTTGGGTTCACGCTCGCGGACGTCATTTTGACCGTAGGGATTCTGGCGATGCTCGGAGCCTTGGCAGTGCCTGGCTTCAAGCGCGTGGCCCTCCTTTCCCAGGAATCAGCGGCCCGGGCTCTGCTAAGAAGAGTTCGGGAAGCCCAACTGGCGGTCAGCAATGATACAGGGCGCTATGCGATTGCCCAAGATCTCTACCACAGTACTCCCTCCTACGGTGGATACCAAGTTCTCTCAGATGGACGATTTGGGCCTTACGGTAGCTACGAATCAGGAACGTGGAAGGGGCCCTATCTGAGGGGAAAACCCCTCAAGGAAGCAGGCAACAGGTGGTGGTACGAGTCGCCAATTCCAGGTGTCCTTCTCGTTTCCGACGGTAACGCGACGGGAGAGGAGCTGGCGGCCTATCTGGCAAGTTGGATCACTCCAACGGCGAGCGACGGAACGCTTTACCGATCGTGGTAGCTTTTGTTAGGTAAGGTGATATGCATCAACGTCAAGCGTGATGCGGCAATGGCTCGAGTCCAACCCCTTGAGGGCTTCGGCGATTGGCTCTGGGTCTGACTCTGTTCTAAGTTTCACCAGGATATGGCGACGATATTGATTGTTCAGTTTTTCGAGGGGGCAGTCAGCAGGGCCGACGACCTCACCCCCAGACCCTGTAATCCCGGCCTCGAGTCGTTGGCGGGCGATGGCGGAAACTTGTACAACTCTGGGCCGTTCAGGACCAACAAACAAAATGTTCACGAGTCGACTAAAGGGAGGATAATTCGTCAGCTCTCTTTCCCGCACAAGGCTCTCATAAAGGGATTCAAAGTCGTGGCTCGTAGTGGCGACGATCGAAGGGTGGTTTGGGCTGAGCGTCTGGATGACAACCTTGCCAGGGGTTTGACCTCGCCCCGCCCGTCCAGCAACCTGGGAGAGGAGCTGGAAGGTTCGCTCGCTGCTCCGAAAATCTGGGATCCCCAGGGAGATATCAGCGGCAATGACCCCCACTACCGTGACACGAGGGAAGTCCAGACCTTTCGCCACCATCTGAGTTCCTACCAAGATATCCAAGGCCCCTGATCGGAATTGAGCAAAAATGTCCTCCAAAGCTCCTTTTTTCCGCGCAATGTCCCGATCGAGCCTGGCCACTTGCGCGGTTGGAAAGAGTGCCCTTGCTGCTTCCTCAACCTTTTCCGCCCCGACGCCGAAAGCACTGATCTTAGTTCCCAAACACTGGGGACAGATGTCAGGCAGCTTTTGCTCGTGGTCGCAGTGGTGGCAACGGAGAGTCTGAGAATGGCGATGGTAGGAAAGTGATACTGCACAACTCTGGCAAACAAACTTGTGTCCACAGTCACGGCAAACGACAAAAGGGGCGTAGGCCCGGCGATTCAGGAAGAGAATGATCTGCTCTTTTCTGGCCAAAGCCTCGGTCATCGTTTCTTGAAGAAGTGGAGAGAAGAGGCTTGGTCTTCCTAACTTGTACACTTCCGTGAGGTCTTGCACAAAGATCTCAGGCAGTTGGGCGTTTGCTGCCCTCTGAGGCAGTTTCAAGAGCTCCAACTCGCCACATTGGGCTTCGTAAAAGCTTTCGATACTAGGGGTGGCAGAGCCCAAGATGACTGCGGCATGATGCTGCTGGCCCAGCCATAAGGCGACTGACTTTGTGTAATAGCGAGGAGCAGATTCTTGTTTATAACTGCCCTCATGCTCTTCATCCAGAATGATCAAGCCAAGGTTCGTTAAGGGAGCAAAGAGTGCCGATCGTGGGCCGAGCACCACAGGAGCCTCTCCCCGCCGGACTCGCAGCCAGGCATCCAGCCTTTCGGTTGGAGTAAGGTTGCTGTGCAAAACTGCAACGCTTCTGCCAAACCTTTCGCGCAATTGGGCGATCACCTGGGCAGTCAAGGCAATTTCCGGCACCAGATAGAGCACCTGCCGACCTTGAGCTAGAGCCGCCTCTGCGACCCTCAAGTACACCTCTGTCTTTCCCGAACCAGTCACGCCGTAGAGCAAAGCCTTCATGAACTGGCCCCCCTGAATCGCAGAGGCACAGGCCTGAATCGCGGCTGCTTGATGCTGGTTGGGGAGTGGAGGAATCTTGGCGGCAGTATCGTCTTCCTCTCCAGGAACGAGCAACCCCCCTGTGACCAGGGCCTTTACCGTTTGGTCTGTCACGCCGGCCATGGCTTTGATTTCGTGGGAAGAGAACGAAACAGCTTCCGAACCCTGAAGCTTCATCAAGACATAGGCTTGGGCTGGGCTTCTCTTGCCCCTCTTTGCCAAAAACTGTTCGATCGCCTGGAGATCCGGGGTGAGGCGAAAAAACTGCTGGCCTTTTCGCTTCTCGCTGACCTGGCTCACGGTCATGACTTGCTTTGCCAAGCCCCGCTTCACCAGAGACCGCAAAACGCTCTTGGTTGAATCGGGAAGTGGTTTGGTTTTTGACTCAATGATTTCCCCGGAAGCAAGAGCGGAAAGGATTTCCTCTTGAGGCAATGTGAGGGGTTCCTGGGCCAGATTTCCGGTCGCCAACCACTTTCGAACCAGTCGATCTCGCAAGCCGGGAGGTGTAATGAGGGTAAGGCATGTCGGCAGAGGAGCCAGAGTTTGACGAGCGACCTCGTCGATCAGGTCGATGGCAGCTTCACCCAGATCAAGCCCCTCGATCTCGGGGCCAAGCGCGCGCAGCGCTGACAGGGGAAAGGAGAGGTCCTCGCCAGTCGTTTCCCTCACCTGAGCGACAAACCCGATCACACTTCTAGGGCCTAGCTGGACTGAGAAGGCTTGACCACGCCGGATTGTGGGCGATGCCGAGTAGGTGTAGATTCCTTCTGACCCGGCAGTGCGAGAATCGATGCAGACATCAGCAACCCAGATTCGATCTTTGGTCTGCATATAATTCTCTAAGGTGTCCGAAGCCGATTGCCGACAATTCGTTTGAATGTCTGATCAATTTTACGTTTTGGAGGGCAGTGGTCAAAGGGTTGGCCCCTTCACCGTGCAACAACTCGTTGACTTGGCAGGCGAGGGTCGCATCTCTCGCAAAACCGAACTCATTAAGGTTACCGACAATAGCACGACCCTGGCAAGCGAAGTCGAGGGGCTTGTGTGGCCATCCAAGACTGTTTCCCGAACCACCCAGAATGATTTGGGAAAGCGGAACAACCGCTTTCTGATATTTGGAGTTGGACTGGCAGTGGGAGCTGTGGCTGTCCCTCTGATTGGCGTGGCAATGCTTCCAGACGTGGTGGGGGGGCGGACTCACAAAGCCCAGGATGCT
>JALOLT010000024.1 GCA_025455775.1 Fimbriimonadaceae bacterium | reverse complement strand
AGTGGTTGCCCTGGTTGCCGAATTGCGCCAAAAAGGTGTTCCCTATGGCGAAATGGCGGTTTTGGTGCGCAAAAACAAGCTCGGCAGTGCTTTGGCCGAAGCCTTGATTGCTGCTGGCGTGCCCGTTATTTCGGGCGAAAGCTTGCTGTTGCACCGCCAGCCCGTGGTGCGGCTGTTTTGGGTGTGCTTGCGCTGGCTGCTGTATCCGAACGATACCCTCAATTTGCAGCAAGGCAAATTGTTGCTTAGTCAAATTCACAACGAACCCCTTTCGGCCCACGAAAGCTGGGAGGAGCAGGTGCAGCGCCTGTACGGCAAAAGCCTACCTCGCAAGCAATGGAAACAGTTGCAGGAACGATCGGTAACACGATCATGTCCGACTCCATTCTCGAAGCACGAGCTCGGATCCGGGAAGGAGACCGAATTGGAGACCCGCTGGAAGCTTCCAAGCTCTTCCCGCCGATGGTCGTCCACATGATCGGTGTTGGTGAAGAATCCGGTTCGCTCGACTTCATGCTTCAAAAAATCGCGGATTTCTACGAAGCAGAGGTCGAAGCAGCCCTCGCCTCCTTGACAGCAGCCATCGAACCGTTGCTAATCATTTTCCTCGGATTCATCGTTGGCTTCATCGTCATCGCGATGTTTATGCCTCTGGTGAGTGTCATTGGCGGACTCTCCTCTGGCGACGGTATGGAGTAAGAGAGCCTCTTTGGCTCTCCCAGCCAGAAAAACCTTCGCACTCGGCCTTCTCTTCCCAAACCGGGGAGAGGAGGCTGAAGTCTATGGGAGAGTCTAAGATCGTCTCCCCCCATCACTAGCCCTTCTCCCGAGCAAAAGTACTTGGTGACAGGGGGTGCGGAGAGGCGCCCTTGTTCACGATCAACTGCGCACGGCAGAGCCCAAGAAAAGGAGCCGTCTCAAAAGTAGCAGCCCCCTTTTGGCCTCTTTAAATGCCGTTCGATCGCGACTTGGCGTCCTCAGTTCCCAGTCTCCACTTCAACCTCACCTGCCCTGCCGAGGCGCAGCCCCGAAGCGAAGCGGAGGGGAGGGCGTGGCCTCGGGGAGGCGGGGCAGGCAACTCACAAAAAAAAAGGAAATTTAGTCACTTGTGAGACAGGCCCTTTGGGGATGGCGGGCCAGAGAGAGCTTAGCAGCCCGATCGTGAGGCCGAAAGCATCAACCAAAACGGCCCGAGATGTAATCCTCGGTCTTCTGGTTCTTCGGGTTCAAAAAGAGGTCGCTGGTCGGGGCTGACTCAACGATCTCGCCGTGCATAAAGAACGCTGTCACGTCGCTCGTTCGCTGAGCCTGTTGCATGTTGTGGGTGACAATGACGATGGTGTACTGTTTCTTCAGTTCCAACATCAAATCCTCGATTTTGGCAGTCGCGACTGGGTCGAGAGCGGAGCAAGGCTCGTCCATCAAAATCACCTCCGGGTCAACCGCGATCGTGCGAGCAATGCAGAGTCTCTGCTGCTGACCACCACTGAGGCTCAAGGCACTCTGATTGAGCTTGTCCTTCACTTCATCCCACAGATATGCCCTTTGAAGGCAGCGAGTGACAATCTCCTGGAGTTCGCTCTTCTTTCGCACTCCGTGAATTTTGGGGCCGTAGGCGATGTTATCAAAGATCGACATCGGGAATGGGTTCGGCTTCTGAAAAACCATGCCGACTTGCTTGCGCAGAGCGACAACGTCCACCTTATCGCTGTAGATGTCGATCCCGTCGATCTTCACCTGACCGGTAAGCTTAGTGCCGTCAATGAGGTCATTCATGCGATTGAGGCACCTCAAAAAAGTGGACTTGCCACATCCAGAGGGCCCAATCAGCGCAGTGACTCTCCGAGCCTCTGCCACAAGATTCACCTTTCTCAGGGCATGGAACGAACCGTAGTAGAAGTCGACCCCTTCGGCCTCGACAGTCCCTTCTTGACTCTGGGTCAGTACGTTATCCACAACGGCTAATCCTTCTGCATTCATGCCAAAAACACGATAGCACAGATATGTTAAACGAACCTTAACGATTCCGGTAAGGCCAGGTCCCTGCGTAGACTTCTTGACGCAAGGCGTGGTCGGCCAATACAAGGGCCACCATTGCCTCGACCATTGGAACAGCCCGCGGGAGGACGCAAGGATCGTGGCGACCTCGACCTTTTAAAGTAGTGTTTTCATGAGCCGTCGTCACCGTGGCCTGTTCGTGCATGATTGTCGCCACTGGCTTAAACCCAACCCTCATCACCAGTGGCATCCCATTCGAAATGCCTCCCTGAATCCCGCCAGAATGGTTCGTCGGAGTTGTGACCGAGCGGCTTTCGTCCGCCACGAAAGCGTCATTGTGGTCGCTCCCTTTCCAGTAGGTGCCTTCGAACCCACTCCCAATCTCGAAACCCTTGCTTGCTGGCAAACTCATCATCGCCTTCGCGAGATCGGCTTCTAGCTTATCAAAGACTGGCTCGCCCCAACCAGGAGGTACCCCTTGGACGCAACACTGAACCGTGCCCCCGACCGAATCCCCCTCCTTGCGGATAGACTCGATGAGGGAGATCATTTGCTCTGCCATCGTAGGGTCGGGGCAACGAACGATGTTCTCTTCGACTTGTTGCCTCGTCACGGTCAAAGGATCAACCTGAGCAGCGAGATTCTGAACTCTTTCCACCCAAGCCACAATTGAAACGCCATAGGTCTGGGATAGAAAATGTTGGGCGATGGCCCCAGCCGCGACTCGGCCGATCGTTTCGCGAGCACTGGCCCTACCTCCCCCCGACCAAGCCCGGATCCCATACTTTTCGTCATAGGCAAAGTCCGCGTGGCTGGGACGGTACTTATCCTTCATCTCATCGTAGTCGCGACTTCTGGCGTCAGAGTTCATCACAACCAGAGCGATGGGAGTACCCAAAGTTCTCCCGTCCAAAACCCCGCTCAGGATCTGTACTTCATCTGCCTCCTTTCGTTGGGTCACGATTTTGCTCTGACCAGGCTTGCGTCGATCCAATTCTCTTTGGATCATCTCACTCGTGATCTCGAGTTGCGGAGGACATCCATCAACAACAACCCCAACCCCAGGGCCATGGGATTCGCCAAAAGTAGAAACGCGGAACACGGAACCGAGTTGACTCGCCATATTTGCTCTTCATATTATGGGAGGCTCCACCCAGGAGACACCAGGCGAGGGTCATCTGAAAAACCAACGGGAAGTATAGTGGCAATGTGAAGGACGCAAAGGAACTCATCACGATCAAGCGAGATGGGGGAACCTATTCTGAACAAGAGATCCAGGAGATCGTGACTGGCATCACCCAGGGGTCTTGGGCGGACTACCAGGTCAGTGCCTGGCTCATGGCAGTTTTTATCAGGGGCCTAAACCCCAGTGAGACTGCGTACCTCACCCTTGCGATGGCAAGGAGCGGAGAGACTCTCCCCTTAGCAACTTTGCCAAAGCCTTGGGTTGATAAACACAGTACAGGCGGGGTCGGTGACAAGACTACCATCGTCCTGCTGCCTCTCTTGGCGGCTTGCGGGCTCACGATGGTGAAGATGTCTGGCAAGGGCCTGGGGATCACTGGGGGAACGATAGACAAGCTCTCGACCGTGCCGGGAATGAACCTAGATCTCACTCCGGAAGAGATGGTAGATCAGGCGGCAAGGATTGGCCTAGCTCTGACTGGCCAAACGCCACGACTCGCCCCAGCCGACAAGACTCTTTATTCTCTGCGGGATGTCACAGCTACAGTTCCCTCCCTGCCCCTGATCACGAGCTCGATCCTAAGCAAAAAGATCGCCGGCGGAGCCGAAACAGTAATCCTAGACGTCAAATGCGGATCTGGTGCCTTTATGAAGAGCCTCCCAGAGGCTGGAGCTCTTGCCGAGTCATTGGTAAGAGTTGGCACCCTAGCGGGACTCAGGGTGAGAGCCGTCGTGACAGACATGAGCCAGCCCCTGGGGAGATCCGTCGGAAACGCCCTGGAGGTGAAGGAAGCGATCCGAGTACTGAAGGGTGACCTCGTGGGCAGATTCCCAGAATTGTGCCTTGCTTTGGCCACGGAAGTGTTGGAAGACGTTGGCGTGGCGGATCCAGCAACCAAGGCGCGACAGGCTCTCACGAACGGGGCAGCTCTGAAGAAAGCGAAGGAGTGGTTTGGAGCTCAAGGGGCCTCGCTTGCAGTTTTCGAGACGGAGGAGTGGGAAACTGCCCCAGTGCAGGAGCCAGTTCTCGCCCAAAAGGCAGGCTGGATTGGAAAAGTGGACGCGGAAGCAGTGGGCCTCTTGGCAATGAGCCTGGGGGGTGGACGCAAGAAAAAGGAAGACGTCATTGATGGTCGCGTCGGAATCGAGGTGCTTGCAGCAGTCGGTGACGAGGTATCTCAGGGCCAGCCCCTTTTTGTCATCCACGCGGCAGATCAAGAGACAGGGCGCCAAGCGAGCCAAGAAATCGAAGCTGCCGTGACCATTGCGAACCACCCAGTGGAGCAGATTCCCGTGGTTTATTCCTCGTTGGACTTTCAAGCTTTTGCTTAACCAATTGTTAACAAGTCGCGAGTATCGTTCCAGGCGTCCCTAAAGAGGGATCAGCAATTTGAAAAGCCGTTTGCAAGCCATGCTAAACTAGCTGAGATCGGTGGGACTCCAAGGATCTTCTCTCGAAAGAGGGAAAGGAATTGCAAGAGCCCAAAAAGATCCGGAGGTTAAACGTTGGGTAGTGCATATACGCCAGGTCTTACAGTCAGTCCAGACACAGTCGTCGAGCGGGTTCGTCGTCTCCCCATTAAGGGCGAGGTTCTCGTGGACGTGGGAACTCGCGTAGAGCATGATACAGTCGTTGCCAGAGCGATGCTTCCTGGGTTGCTCCAAACCATCCGCCTGGCGGATGGGCTTGGGGTTGAGGCTAAGGAAGTGAAAAACATGACCAACCTGAGGGAAGGTGATCCCCTGGACAAAGGCGACCTCGTCGCTGAGACCAAGGGTTTCCTGGGCCGCTTCAAAAAGCAGGTGTTGAGTGAGTTCAAAGGGACAGTGGAGTCTCTTTCTGAAGTCACGGGAAACATTCTGGTTCGCGAGCCCTCAATCCCAGTGGACATCTCCGCCTATATCCACGGTGAAGTGGTAAAGGTGATGGAGGGGGAAGGCGCAGTGGTCGAAACACGCTGCGCAATGGTTCAGGGAATCTTTGGGGTCGGCGGGGAGCGAAATGGGACGATCCGAATGGCGGTCGGAGACTATAACACCCTCCTCGAAGAAAGCCATATCCAGGACAGCGACAATGGCAAAATCATTGTCGGGGGAAGTGGAGTCACAGCCGGAGCCTTGAAAAAGGCGAACGAGCTGGGACTCGCAGGAATGGTCGTTGGCGCAGTGCGAGATGTCGATCTCATCCAGCTTCTCGGCTACGATATCGGGGTCGCCATCACTGGGCAGGAAAAGGTCAACACGACCCTTCTCTGCACAGAAGGCTTCGGCCAACTCCCGATGGCGCAACGGACTTTTGAATTGCTGAAAACTCTTGAAGGGCGAAAAGCTAGTATGAACGGTGCGACTCAAATCCGCGCCGGCGTCATTCGCCCCGAGGTGATTTGCCCGAACGATGTTGCTTTTGTTCACACAGAGCACGCAGACGGAGTTTCTTACCTCGAGATCGGAACCCCGATCAGGGTGATTCGCGAACCATACTTTGGACTCTTGGGTAAGGTGACTGGCCTGCCAGCGACCCTGCAAACGGTTGAATCCGGAGCAGAGGTCAGAGTTTTGAAGGCGGTTCTCGACGACGGCCGGGAGGTGATTGTGCCCCGGGCCAACGTCGAGATTATCGCCACATCATGAAGATTCTCGTTGTAGATGACGAACAAACCATTCTGGAAACAGTGGAGCACAAGCTCCGCAAAGAAGGATATTCCGTCTTCACTGCCGACACAGCAGAAGAAGGCTTAAGGCTCCATAAGGCCCTCAAGCCAGATCTGCTAGTCTTGGATGTGATGTTGCCGCAAAGATCTGGGTTCGAACTCGCAAAGGCGATTCGAGCTCAGTCAAGCGTCCCGATTATTTTTCTCACGGCGCGGTCAAGCGAGGAAGACAAAGTTTCTGGACTCGAAATTGGGGGCGATGACTATATGGTCAAGCCCTTTTCTCTTGCCGAGCTTGCGGCCCGCGTGAAATCAGTTTTGAGACGCTCGGCGTCCGACGCTCTTCCTCAAGTCATTGAATCAGGCAACCTTCGAATCGACCCTCGAACCCACGAAGTCTGGATCGGAGACAAGAGCCTCAGCCTTTCGCCAAAAGAATTCGCCCTCCTGCAGTTTATGACCAGGCACGTTGGCCAAGTCTTTTCGCGGGAAGTGCTGCTCGACCGAGTTTGGGGTCAAGATGCCTACGTGAGCTCCAGAACAGTTGACGTCCACATTCGGTGGCTGCGAGAAAGAATCGAACCAGATCCAGGCCAACCCACCAGACTCTTGACAGTTCGCGGAGTTGGCTACAAGTTCGTGGGCTAGTTCTGCACCTTGTCTTAGTGCAATAAATTTGCAAAAAGTCCTGGGGGACAAGATTGGCCTGCCCATACTGAATGAAGTTTAAGGCTTCCCAAGATGGCAAAGGCTCCCCCCAAACTTCCCGTTACAGTTCTCTCCGGCTTTCTGGGCGCCGGAAAAACAACCGTTTTGAACCACATCCTCTCTAATCGAGAAGGGAAACGAGTGGCTGTCATCGTGAATGACATGAGCGAGATCAACATCGATTCTCAGCTGGTGCAAAATGGCAAAGCCAACCTTTCCCGAACCGAAGAAACTTTGGTGGAGATGACCAACGGTTGCATCTGTTGCACCCTGAGGGAAGACCTTCTCAAGGAAGTTTCCCGCCTCGCCAAAGAGGGTCGCTTCGACTATCTCCTGATCGAATCAACTGGGATCAGCGAGCCCTTGCCAGTCGCCATGACCTTCACCTTCGAAGACCAGTTTGGCCAGAGCCTGGGAGAGTTTGCCGAGCTTGATACGATGGTGACAGTGGTCGATGCCAAAAACTTCTTCCGAGACTTCACCGAAGCAGAGTATCTCTCCGAACGGGGAGAATCCCTCGGAGAAGATGATGAGAGAACGGTTGTCGATCTGCTCGTCGACCAGATCGAGTTCGCAAACGTCGTACTGATTTCGAAAGCAGACCTCGTGAGCCCCGAAGAACTCCACCGAGTGAAGGGGGTCGTGAGGGCCTTGAATTCCGATGCCAGGATCGAAGTCATCTCGAACGGCGAGATTTCGACCGATGTCGTGATGGCGACACAGTCATTCGACATCGAAAAGGCTCAGATGTCAGCCGCTTGGTTGAAAGAGCTCATGGGTACCCATGTCCCGGAAACGGAAGAGTATGGGATCTCGAGCTTTGTCTATCGGGCTAGGAGACCCTTCCATCCCGAACGATTTTGGAAAGCAATTCACAAGCAGTGGCCAAATGTTTTGCGATCCAAGGGGTTCTTCTGGCTTGCGACCCGCATGGATTGGATCGGAGGATGGAGCCAAGCAGGAGGCTCCTGCCGATTTGAGGCCAGCGGAACCTGGTGGTGCACTGCCCCGAAGCAATATTGGCCAGATGATGAAGAATCTCGGCTGAGAATCCACAAGATGATGCAGGAGCCCTACGGGGATCGGCGCCAGGAGATTGTGCTCATTGGGATCGGATTAAACCGTGAGTCATTGACCGAGATGCTGGATGCCTGCCTGCTGACAGATGAAGAAATGGCAGAAGGGCCAGATGCCTGGGAAAAGTATCCCGATCCCTTCCCGTCGATCGGTGAACTGACCGGGATGGAGTAAAGATCGATGCGAAATCTCCTGATCTTTTTGGCCCTCTTGGGGTTCCACTCGGCGATTACCGCCCAAACCCTAGCGCGGGAAGACGTCTTCCCGATCGAAAAGCTGCCAGCAGAGCTTCGGCCGGAGGCAGAGAGGATTTTGCTGCGCGCATTGGATCGCGAAGCCCTCTACACCATCGTGGGAGGTCTGAAACCAATGAGCAGCGGCTTTCTGTCCCTTGAAATCGAAGTCGACAAGGCAGATCTTGCTACCCTGGATCGAACTCGTCAAATCCTTTCGGTGTTTCGTAGCGGGAACGATATCTCAGCTAGCCTGCAGCCCTTCTATCGAGTTTTCGAAGGCAAGCGTTTTCTGGATGCTGTGATCTTTCATCACTCCTCTTTTCGCTCCACGATCACGAAATATTCCTCCCTTTTCGCTGGGCTCGGGATTTCACCGCGGAGCGAGCCAATTCAGGCCGTAATGGCGATTGACCGCGACCCGACTCCAGAAAGGAACCGGGCTTATGGTTACTTTTTTGGCTATCCAGAATATGCGGTCGATTTCTTCGTGAAGGCAGAAGAGAGCCGAAGGGTGGACGGAAAGTTTGTCGAACGAGACTTTGTCCAGATTCCAACGTTTGAATCTCCCACGGGACGCTTTGTCTATGCAGTGCCTAAAGGTCACGTCCGACGCGAAGAAGACGAGACCTTGGCAAAAGCAGCCAAGCCAATTCTGGACTATTACCGCCAGCTCAGAGAAGACTACATCGGTGAAGGCAAGCGTGGCGTTGTCGAACTTATTCGAGACTGGTTTTCTGACGGCAAGGGAGAGTTTAGCCCAGAAATCGCTCGCGAAAAGGCACTGCGAAACAGATCGAACTAGGCCTCAGCCGGAGTTTCCTCTAGCCGGTTTTTCGAAACCAAGCTGAGAACTATGCCAGACTCTTCCCGAAAGAAGAGGCGGTCGTACTTCTGGACCAGTTCGTGTACCGGGCCGATGATTTCTGTTGCCGCGTCTGTCATGTGAATGTTAATCACCCGTGCATCATGGGCTGCTCTCGTTCTGATAACAAGATTTTTCAGTTCCATTTGACGCAGGACTTGACTCACCATCATCACATCTGTGTCGAGAGCCTTCGCGATGTCGGTCTGAGCACGCCGCGATTCGGATTCATTTAAAAAATAGATAGTCTGCAAGAGTGCATATTGCGTATGTGTGATGCCCCACTCACTTAGTATTCTGTTCAAACCCCGTTGCCATTTATTGCTCACTCGCCATAGTTGCAGCCCCGGCGAATCGGCAGGATTGGTCATTGTAGTCACTGTACCAACAAATATTAGTCAACGATCACTGTGCAATTGCGACGTTTTGAGCAATTTTGAGCAAAAATAGTGACTTAATATCTATCCAAACAGTGATATCACTGATGGCAATGAGCTTGAGGAAGTGATGATCAGAACAGGTGGGCTCTCCCCATCTCCTTCCCACAACCGAAGCCTCTTTCTCTTGTTGGCAAAGCTACGAAAGTGCCAAGCAATGATGGAGTCCTTCCCTAGGGCGTGAGCAAATGTTTCGATGTTCCCGTTGCACCTCTTCTCCTCAGTAATGATGCCTACAAAAGTGCGCTTTAAGAGGTGTGTGAAAGATTGCAACCTTGGGTAGTCGAGCCCGATGATCAAATCACAGCGAGGGAGGGGGATATCGAGCCAGGTTCCGTACATGGAATCAATGATCCACTCGTCCTGGGAGACGATCTGGGAGATTCGTTCTCGTTGGGTGTCCAAGGGGACTTGTTGCCATTCTGGATCCCAACAGAGTTCGTCAACTTCGAAGAGCGGAATTCCCGACGCCTCAGACAATCGCCGGGCCAACGTTGTCTTGCCAGAGCCAGTCACGCCGTAGACAACGATGCGCCGTGGTTTGGCCCCAGCTCCTGGTTCGAACTTCAAGGGGTGCTCCCTCGGGGGACGCCTCCGAGAAAAGCCGCTTCTGACTGGGAGTTCTTCAACTGCTCCCAGATGGTGGGAGAGGCAGCCAAAAGCCGATCCTGGTGAGGGCTATAGAGCCCGATCGCATGGTCATCTGCCAAGAACGCCGCTAGTTTGCCAGCTTTCGCAAAGCCGAGCTCCTTATCGCGATCCTTACCATCTTGCCCCACCACTCGCAAAACATCAACCATCCAGGCTCCTTTATGCTTCCTTGCCAGATCCGTTCCTTCTCGCGAGTTCCCAGCTGGATTGTCCACTGTGAAATAAGCCTGGGGATGAGCAACGATCATGCAGAGAGTATCGTCAAGCAGAACCAGCCACTGCCTCATCTTGATGTGGTGGAGCGGAGCACCGTCAAAGCCTGCCTCACGCAAGGCGGACTGAATAAGCCCAGTATTCGTTTCGACCTGGCGAGAGCTCAGGACAACGACCGAAACTGTGGGAGCCTTTGGATCAATCCCCTTTGCCAGTTCCCGCAGTAAGGAAACCTCGCTCGACTCTTCGGGTCGGCATCCACTCAGACCCAAAGCGAGCCCCAGCAGACACAGTCCGGCGAGAATTCTCTTGGCTTGAAATTGGGGGATTTTGCAGAACATCAGTCTCTCTTTCTTCGGATTTTACCGGCAGTGGGAATGAAGGCTAGAGTCGGCCACTTTATGGCACTGGGCTTGGCAAAACGATCTCCAAAAGCAAATGAGAGCACAAAGTTTGACAATTTTTGACTACAGCTTCTGTCAAAGGGATCAAATACTGAGAAGTCTGTCAAATTTCGTGACGATTCCATGCGCATTTTTCCCCTACAATGAGGGCAAGCCCAGATGATTGCTTTACCAACACAACTTCCCGCCACTGTTCAGGAGATTCAGAACCTCTCTGAGAATGACTATTGCCTTCTATTTAGTCAAATCTGGGAAGAGGAGCAGGATCCAGCGTGGCGCGAGGCAAGGTGTCTGTCACTTCAGTTGCCTCGCCAGTTTCTGCCGCTGCGTGAAGGCGACAGGTTTGCCGGGGAAGTTTCCCTACCACCCATGCGATTTACCATCGAGCCGCCAGGGTCGAACATTGGGTACGAGGTTGACTCGGAGAGGATGCCCACAGAACTTCGGCAGATATGGGAGCGGCGCATCACGAAGGTCAAGGCAAGGACGGCGTTCTCACCATTCGTCGCCCAAACCTTGCCTTCGGATGACTGGCAAGGAGAGAAGGCAGATGCCTTTCCTCTTTACCGTCTTGCTGGAATCACCATCGACCATGCGACTGGTCTCAGTCTGGGGCTCCCTGGACTGATTCAACAAGCAGATGGGAAGCAAGGGTGGGTTGGAGCAAGTGGCCTCGTATTCGAAGCCATCCAGAAGATCGCAAAGTGGTATGGCGAAGGCGACTCCGAAACAGCCGCCACTTGCCGCGCAGTCGCGTCCAAAGCTCCATCGACAATGGCGGAAGCCATTCAGTTGATCCTGCTCTTGGTCCGAGCGACCGGTGCCTGGAACTATGGCAGACTCGATGTGGCCTTGGGTTCCTTCCTGAAACACGACCTCGATCAGGGACGATTGACAGAGGAAACTGCCGTGGATCTCCTGGTTGATTTTTGGAAGGCCATCAGTCGCCACGATAACCACTTCAACAACCGGGTGATCCTCGGGGGCCTCGGTCGGAGCGATCCTAAGGCGTCAGATGCTTTTGCACTCCTGGCACTAAAAGCCACAGCACGATTTGGAGAGAAGCAACCCCAAGTCTCGGTACGTTTGAGCGACGTTGAGAGCGATCCCCTTTGGGAGCCATCGCTTGACTGCTTGGCGACTGGCTCGCCTTTTCCGATCCTCTACAATGACCCAGAGATCATCCCTGCTGTGCAGTCAGTTTACGGAGTTTCTTTTGAGGAGGCCTGCCAGTGGATCCCCTATGGTTGCGGAGAAATTTCCCTTGAGGCAAGAACTGCCTCGTCGCCGAACGCGGTCATTAATCTTGCTTTTGTTTTTGCCCAGTGCCTTGAAGAAGTTCATCCTTCCTCCAGAGACCTAGAAGCCCTGTGGCGATCCTATGAGGCAAGAGTCGAGCTTCTGGCGAACGCAACGGGAGAAGCGCAAAGTACGATCTACGAGATACTTGGGAAGGATGCTCCCTGTCTCCTCGCCTCTTCCCTCAACGTAACAGCGAGAGAGAGGGGTCTTCCTCTGCTTGAAGGAGGTGCGCTCAAGGTCTTCGCCGTGACCGAAACCTACGGGAACACGAACGTGGCTGATTCCTTTGCTGCGTTGGAGCACTGGCTGAACGAAGACTCATCCTTTTGCCTGGGTAACTGGCGAGAAAAAGAGACTGCTGGTTGTCCTGCCTTCGGAAACAACGACGACCGATCCAACTTTTGGATGAGTCGCGTCCACAATCAGGTCTGCACCTCTGTCCTAGAATCAGGAAAGAATCTTGCTGTGGGTGGCCACGCGATCGTGTGGATCAACAACAACGCGAACAACGTGCTGGGGGCTCTGACGCCTGCCACACCCGATGGGAGAAAAGAGGGGGAACGGCTCGCCAACGGCAACAATCCACATCCAGGCAGGGACAGGAGTGGCCTGACCGCCCTTCTCCAATCCCTGGGGCTCATCTCAGGGGCCAATCACCTTGGCGTGGTTCAAAACCTGAAGGTAAGTCCAGATCTTCTCACCAAGCACAGAGCCGCCCTAAGGGCTGCCCTCGAGGTGTATTTCTTGGGGGGCGGGACACAGATCATGTTCACGGTCATCGACCAAGAAGAGCTCCTCCGCGCCATGGATCATCCCGAAGAATATCCCCACTTGCTTGTTCGGGTCGGAGGCTTCAGCGCGCGATTTGTTGAGCTCCCGCGAGAGGTTCAGGAAGAGATCGTCGCGAGAACTGCCTATGGACAATGAACTGGTCACAGGATGGGTCTTCGATGTTCATCGATTTTCTCTGAACGATGGGCCAGGAATCCGAACGACGTTCTTTTTGCAAGGTTGTCCCCTGGAGTGTCTCTGGTGCCACAACCCTGAGAGCCAGGCCTATCCATCCAAAATGACGGCTCACGAGTGCTCGAAGGTAAGGGAACTGCCCCTGAATGAGGCCCTCGCAATGGCCCTTTCCGACCAAGCCTTTTACCGGAGGTCAGGCGGAGGAGTGACCTTGAGCGGGGGCGAACCGACAGTGCAACACCGATTCGTCTCTGCATTTCTACATGAGCTCGGCGATCGAGGCATTCACCGCTGTTTAGATACCTGCGGCTTTCTGGCCAGGCAACAACTCGCGAGCCTCGTTCCCTTGGTGGATCTGTTCTTGTTTGACTACAAGGCAACGGGCGAACTTCACAAAAAACTCATGGGACAGGAAGCTGACCTGATCCTTCAAAACCTAAACTTCTTGCTCGATCAAAAGGCTGCAGTTTGGTTGCGTTGCCCCCTGGTCCCTGGCGTGAATGACCAGTTAGCACACCTCGAGAAAATCGCCTCGCTAAGCCAGAGGGTCGAAAAGGTCACGATTTTGCCGTATCACAAATCGGGAGTACACAAGTACGGCGAATCTGGCAAGGTTTACGGTCTTCCAGAGGCAACTGAGCCGAGTACAGAGCAAATAGCGGTCTGGCAACAACAGATCGCAGACTTTGGCGGTCAAAACGTCATGATGGGTTGACCTTTCGCCACACCTCTTCCGCAAAGTCTGCCATTCCGGTCAGAGTTTTTGGGCTCGCTCCTGGCAGCTCCAGTTCAATCCTGTTGTTCAAAGGAGCAATCCAAGACTCAGGCAGGTTCCGCGTCCCCAGCCTTGCCCCCATCACACTGCCAACTGTCGCACCGGTGCAGTCTGTATCCCAACCCCCCATCACGGCTAAGCAGATGGCTTTTCCAAAATCAGATGGGTGGAGCAGAAGAGCCCCCAAACACAGGACTGCGTTATTGATTGCGTGAACTGGGTGATAGTGGTCAAAGTTTTGGTGAGCCCAAACCAAGAATTCTGTTTCGTCCATGCCTCTGCCAACTGCGCTTCTGGTCTCGCGGAGAGCGAGGGCCAATCGGCAACGAGGCGGAATGAAGTCGAGAGCAATTTCAACCGCCTGGGAAATCTCAAAGCGGAAAGAAGCCGAAATGAGGGCAGCAAAGAAAATCTCGCTGTATTCGCCGTTTCGCTCGTGGGATAGTCTCGCGTCTTTTTGGGCGGCAAGAGCTGCCTCATGGGGATTGCCGGCAAATCCATAAGCCCAGCCATCGGCTCGAATCGCGGCACCGATCCACTCGACATAGGGGTTAAGATTACGTCTCACCCAATCCCAGTCCTCTTGAATCAGGAATTTATCGAACTCCCAAGGGTGGGGCTGGCCGAGCGCAAAGAGGTTTGCCAGGGCTGCCTGTTCTGCCGTGTAGAGTTGATCTGGCACAAGACGAGTGGTCCACCAGTGGGCCACATCTGCCGTTGTGAAATCCTTCCCAGCGCGATTCAGAACCTCAAGGCCGCAATAGGTGTAGCGGAGGTCGTCGTCCGTCTCGACCGACTGTAGGTTGGTACGCCAAGACCTGGGACATCCAAGCGGCGAGCCCAGGAACTGCACCGCCTCTTCGACGGCGTTCAGCGCGTAGTTTGTCAGGGGCCATTGAGAAGTCGCTTTGAGGTAGTCCACGAAGCGATCCCAAGGTACGTTGATCCCAGCCCCTTCGAAAGGCTTTCCGAGGATACAGCCTGCCGCTCGTCCTTGCCAAGCTCCCAGGAGTTTGTCCTCCAACTCACCCTCGGCTGGCTGCCACTTTGGAAGCAGGTGGTCGGGAATCTCCCAATTCAAGGGCTCATTTTCGGCAAGGTCTGGCGGTTCAGGGGTGGCTTGCAGATCTGCGAAGGATTCGAAAAGAGAGGCATCCGGGAGTGCTTCCAGATCACGAAGCGTTAGGTGGGGGGCTGCCCCCATCTGGATCAGCCTGATGTGCTCATCCTTGAGCAAGGTTCGCAAGAACTTGGCCTGCACTGGTCTCATGATGGGAGACATACCACGGTTGCCCATCCCCAGAGTCCGCTTTCTTTCTAGGCTTGAGGATTCCCGGTGGAAAATGGAGCGGCAGGAAGGTCGTTAAGGTTTTTTTAAGGAATTGGATGATGAAAGGGTCATGCAACAGAACCCAGAGCGAGCCTACTACGAAGAAGATGAGGTCATTCGATCCCAGAACGGGGCAGGCGAGACGTTCGAGTCAATTTTGAGTCAACGAGTCTCGCGACGAGGCATCCTCAAGTCAAGTTTGCTGGCAGGCCTCGTTGCCTCTCCTCTGGGTCGCCTCGCCCAGGCAGCCGGGGAAGTGACAAGTCCGGGACTGGGGTTCGAGCCGCTCAAAGGCGGCTCGCCCAGTCAAATTGAGGTGGCAAAAGGCTACAAGAGCCAGGTCGTCATTCGCTGGGGAGACCCGATCAAGGCAGCAGCCCCGGCTTTTGACCACGAAAATCTCTCTGCCTCTCACCAGAAACTGCAATTCGGTTACAACAACGACTTCGTGGGTTACATGCCTTTGCCCTTTGGGAGCCAAAGCTCGCGACATGGGCTCTTGGCCGTGAACCACGAGTACACCAATCCGGAGATCATGTTCCCTGTTAAGGGCCCACGCGACATGAACAAAAGCCAAACCGAAGTTTGCATGGAAGCAGAAGGGTTTGCCGTCGTGGAAGTGAAAATGGCGGAAGACGGGGCTTGGACTCTTGTAAAAGAAAGCCCCTTCAACGCCAGATACTCTGCCACAACTGACTTCCTGGTCACTGGCCCGGCAAAGGGCAACAAGAGGATGAGAACCAAGCGAGATGCCAAGGGAGAAACTGCCTTGGGAACTTTTGCCAACTGTGCCGCCGGTAAGACCCCCTGGGGAACCGTTTTGAGCGCCGAGGAGAACTTCCAGGATTACTACGCAAACGGAGAATCTGTCACGAGCGAGATGGACCAAAAGAGTCACAAGCGCTATGGAATCCCGGGCAAGGAAAGTGAGTACGGTTGGGAAAGATTCTTCCCAGAATTCGATCTTCGCGAGGAACCGAACGGACCCTATCGCCACGGCTGGGTGGTTGAATTCGACCCCTACGATCCAACTTGGCAACCCAGAAAGCGGACGGCGCTGGGGAGATTCCGCCACGAAGCTGCCACGACCCACGTGAGCAAGAACAAAAGGGTTGTCATGTACAGTGGCGACGATGCCAGGTTCGAATATGTCTATAAGTTCGTTTGCGAAAAACCTTACGTGGAAGGAAACCGTACCGCGAACCGCGACCTCGTTGATTCAGGAGTCCTGTATGTGGCGAAGTTCCACGAAGACGGGAAAGGAGAATGGCTCCCCTTGGTCTTTGGTCAGGGGCCTCTGACGCAGGCAAATGGGTTTTATGACCAAGGCGACGTGATGATTGATGTCCGCATTGCTGCCGATTTGTTGGGTGCGACCAAGATGGATCGTCCCGAGGATATTGAAGTAAACCCAGTGAATCAAAAGGTTTACGTCGTCTGCACTAACAACAGCCAAAGAGGCAACGAGGGAAGAGCAGAGCCAGATAAGATGAACCCGCGACCCCAAAATCGTCACGGGCACATCATTGAGATCACGGAATCTGGCGATGACCATGCCGCCGAGACATTCGAGTGGGAAATGTTCATGGTCTGCGGTGATCCTTCCGATCCTGCTACCTACTTTGCCGGCTACGATAAGACCAAGGTGAGCTCCATCTCGTGCCCCGACAACATCACGTTCGACAATGACGGCAACCTCTGGATCGCGACCGATGGTCAAGAATCAGCCCTGAATCAGGCGGATGGCTTTTACGCCTGTCCCGTCGAGGGAGACCAGAGAGGACACCTTCAACGGTTCATGTCGACTGTGCCAGACTCGGAAGTTTGTGGTCCAGAATTCACTCCCGATGGCACGACCCTGTTTCTTGCGATCCAACATCCCGCCGAAGGGTCAGAGTTCGGAGCCTTTTCGACCCAGTGGCCAGATGGAAAGGGTTTACCGAGGCCAAGCATCGTTGCCATTCGGGCAGAAGATGGGCGAGTGATTGGTTCCGCCAAGGGAACCCAGTCGCGCAGATCCCTGCTGGGTCTTCGGTAGCGACCCGCGTCATAGCAAGGTTTAGGGGCATCAAGTCGCAGACCTGCACTGCCGGGTGGATGCGAAAGCCGGGCCGCCGCTTTTTTGAGATAGTCCCTTAAACCGTTTAAACATCAGTTCAATTTTCCTGAGGGAATATGGATAATTAGGGACTTAATGTAAGATCGGGCTCAGAGGGTGCAATGTTATCGAGACGAGATCTGCTCAAGGCGTCGGCAGTTGTGGGAGTTGGAGGCATTCTGAGTGCTGCCACCGCCGAAGCAAACAATTCCCAGAGCCGATCTCGTCCCGAAAGAGTTCTTAGATTTGCCTACCTGACCGATAGTCATTTACCGACTCGCGGACACACCCAAGATCTGAAGAGCTTACTTGATAAGGTGCAAGGACCGGAGATCAAAGCCCAGATGGTCGTTTTTGGCGGCGACAACATCTTTTCCGCCAGCGGCGTGAGTCGCCCCGATGCCGAGGCGCAACTTTCTGTGTTTCGATCCGTGATCCGATCTGAGGTGAATGTGCCCTCCGCCTGCGTTCTTGGCAACCATGACGTGTGGGGCTGGCGGGAGCCCCAAAACGGTTGGTTAACCGGAAAACGCCTGGCGGTTGAATCCTACGGCATGCCGGGTCGCTACTATAGCTTCGTGCGGGCTGGGTGGAAGTTCATTGCCTTGGACTCTGTTCATTTCCACCGCGCAACTGGCTACACGGCATCGATCGATCCCGAGCAGTTTGCTTGGCTTGCTCACGAACTGAAGTCAGATGTGCGTCCCACCATTATTTTCTCCCATGTGCCCTTGATGTCCGTGACCTACCTGGGGGCAAGCGGAACCTCCCGCCATGGAGGGGGCGCGAGAATTAGTCACCAGATGCTGGTTGGAAATAGCCGCGAGGTGATCGATCTCTTTCGCACCCATAGCCAGGTGAAAATGGTGCTCAGTGGCCATGTTCATATGTCCGATTCTTGCCGTTTTAGGGGAGTTGAACACGTCTGCTGCGGGGCAGTGAGTGGCGGCTGGTGGAAAGGGGATTTCGAAGGCTTCGGCCCCTTGATGACAATCGTCGATCTCTTTTCCGACGGTCGGGCCTTTTCCCGAACTGTCTCTGCCAAAGTCTAGCAATCAGCCCTCGGAACTGTAAAAAAGATCGTCCCGGAAACCGATGAGGGCAAAGAAGAGGATCACCAAGATCCCGCTCAATCCGGCTCTTAATCAGAAAGTCGGAAAGAAACCAACCGTGCTTGCTTCGATCAGCATCCATCGCAGCCCCCTTCCGCGTCTGCTAATGACTGCCGAGGCCAGGGTGAAGTACACGGTTGCGGGAGTTAGCCATCTGGGGCAAAGCCAAAGCAGCACGAGGCACACCAGGTAAACCGATCCATCAACAATTGGACTTGCCACCACTTCGTTTTTGAACTGATCCCAGCGGGACTGAGCCTTGCCGAGAGACGCTTCGTTGGGCAGGGGAGTCACCTCTGCCACGTAGGGGCCGATCGTTTTGAGTTCGTGGGTGTGAGCAGTTCAAATCAGGGCCAACTCACCTGGTTCAGCCCAGAATCCGTGTGCCTTTCCCTTGGAGTCCGTAAGGACGACCCTTGAAAAACCAATTATGGCGAATCGCCAAACTCACCAGAAGCGATAACCGGTAGAAGAGGCTTGCCGCCCCAAGAAAAAAGAGCCAAAAGAAAGGAAAACGAACCTTGATCACTGCAACTGGATCGCCTGGGGAAAGAAAGCCACCTGCTGGGACAAGAGTGCCAAGAACTTCAGACGGGAGGAGGAGGTGGTGGGCCTAACTGGATTCGAACCAGTGACCTCACCCTTATCAGGGGTGCGCTCTAACCAACTGAGCTATAAGCCCTCCAGGACCGCCCTATGATACCCAAGGTCAGGGCGTAAGTGGGACTGGTTGGGTCGGGCGTTTCAACTTCGGTTTGACGAAGAGCTTGTAAATCACCATTGGAACCTTGTCGCTAAAGGCGATGACCACGCGAGGGAGTTGAAGCAGGGGATCCCGGGAAGTTGCGATTCCTTTTCGGAGCGTCAAGCCTACTTCGATCCCGGCTTGATGCAAGGCTTGGAGGGTCGCCCCGTTGTAGTGGCCATATGGCATGCAAAAAGTGGTGGCTCGGAAACCTTTCTCGGCCAGCTTTGACTGACCACGAAGAATCTCCTCCTCCTGTTCCTGGCTCGCCAATTGAATCAGGCTAGGGTGACTGGCAGTGTGGTTGCCAATCTCGAATCCCTGGTCTTGGAGCGTAAGGAGCTGATCCCAGCTAGCCAGAGGTCTTGCCTTGGCTCCATCCCAGCTGGACTTTTCTCCAACCAAGTCGGGGACTGCATAGAAGGTGGCAGCAAAACCAGCTTCTTTCAGGATGGGGGCGGCATTTTCGACCGCCGAAAGGTAGGAGTCATCGAAGGAAAAACAAACCACCTTTTCCTTTGGTTTTCTCAATTGCTCTGGGAGATCTTTTGCCCGAATCCCTTTCCAACCCCGCCTGGCAAAGAACCGGACATGGGATAAAAACGTCTCAGGAGCCACGTTCAAAAATCTCCCTTCGTCCTTCTCTGGACCTACTTTGTGATAGCAGAGAATCGGAATCATCTAGCTTGTCCTGCTTAGTTGCCGCGAGAGCCTTGCTCCCAACAAGACACTGAGTTCCTTCGCCTGAGAGTCTCCATCCAGTCCCAAGAGGGTGGAGGCAAGGTAAGCATCGAAGAGCCCACTCAGTTGAATCGTTCTGAGGGCAATTGCGGACTGATCTCGTCTGGCCGATTGAACAAAAGTTGTAAGATGAGCTTGGTTTCGTCGATTTTCGCCGAGAAGTTTCCCGATCTGATTGGCAGCTTCTGTTGAGGTGATCTTTTGGTCATCGGCTCGGCGAGCAACTTCCTGAGCTTCCTTGAGCCGAGTCGAAATGAGACTGATGTGCTGGCCAGGCTCATAGTTCGCTCGTTCGACTTGGAGCAAGAGGATTCCGAGACCCAATGAGATCATGAGATCATTTTATCGCTGATATGCGTGACCCTGCTTTGTTTTCGTTCGTCTGACTTTAGGAAGTAATGCATCCGACCCAATCGGTTGGCTATACTCCGAGGTGGGCATCCCGGGATGAACCTGATGTGCCCACGTTGCAAGGACGATAACAGATGGTTTTGACGACGAGCATTGCCCTCATGGCCATTTCTCAGGCGAGGAATACCCAGGCTGGATTTAACCAACCGGCTCCTGTCGCTTGGCGATGGTCTCAGCCCACCTCTGCTGCCCCTGGCGGAACGCCCGTTGTAACCGACACCTCTGTCTTCGTAGGTGTGGGTGGCAGGGTCTACGGTATCGAGCGAGCAACTGGCAATCAGCTATGGCGCTTCCCCTCTGGTGAGCCCCTGCAAGCTTCTTTCCGCCATGGCCTCGCCTCTGCTGGTGATCTCCTCATCGCTGTGGCGGACGACCGGACGGTCTACGCGATCAACCGCAACAGTGGGGAGCAAGCATGGACCTACTCTACGTCGGACAATATCGTTGGCACTCCCGTCGTGGTTGGCGACGTTGCGGTTATGCCGAACGCAAAGGGTCAGCTCATTGCCTTACGAACAAGCGATGGATCCCTCTTCTGGAGCCAACCCTTTTCTCCCCAAAGTGGAGTCCATCCCAACATCTCTTCTTTTGACCGATCTGTGATCTTCAGCACCCCTCGAGGAACCGTCGTTTCAATGGACGTGGTTTCCCAAAGGGTGAATTACACCAAGACCTTCACCACCCTGAACGCGGCAGGCAATTTCTCCATATCAGGAAATCGGCTTCTGGTGAACAGTGGTTCTTTCGTTATCTCTCACAACGCTGCCACAGGGGCTCAAGATTGGCAACGAAATGTCGGTGAGCAGATCGTTGGAGTGCCAGGAGCGAGTTCCGAGTCAGTAGCGGTTGTGACCCAAAGAGGCCTCCTCGTCGTTCTCGACAACCGGGGCAATCTGGTCTTCCGTCAGGGCGTCAACATCGGAGGCGGAATCGTGGGGCGGCCAATTTTTTCTGGTGGGAAAGTTCTCGTCGGGAGTCAGAATGGCTCGGTGACGATGGTAAACCCTCTGACGGCTGACATCGAATGGAACTACTTCTTGCCGAACTTGCTTTTCGGCAGAACGCCTCCGGCCAGTAACGCCCCGGGAGGCATGGGCCCTGGCGGGCCAATGGCTGGTGGCGGGAGAGGTGGCGGCGGACCGATGGCAGGCGGAGGAAGAGGTGGCGGTGGCCAACCCGGACCGGGAGGCGTCGGCCAACCTGGTGGAGGGGCTGCCCCAGGAGCAGGAACTACACCACCACAGGAACCCTTTATTCAGCCAAGTGGCAACATCATCGCCTCTGGGTCGAGCCTGTTCGTTCAAGCCAGAGACGGGAGTCTCCTCATGTTTGACCGAGAACTCGGTGTAGACGTCACCCCTCCTTCAGCCCGATTGGCTTGGCCCAATCAAGGAGAAACGGTTTCTGGCAGAGCTCCGATGGAAATCATCTTCCGCGTTGAGGACTTTGGGGTCGGAGTTAACTCCAACAACATCAAGATTGAAATTGGGGGCAAAGCCTACGCTGGCCGCCTGGATCGAAATGGCTTCCTCAGCATCAGAATCTCCGTCGGAGGTGTCAATGCTCCTCTCCCTGATGGTCGCCAAACTGTCAAGCTGACCCTGACCGATTGGTTGGGCAATACGAGCGAAAGCATTTTTGTCCTCACGATCAACAACCAACTGCCTCCCCTCGGGAGCCCACCCACAACTCCAGCCAACACAGGTGGCATGGGTGGCATCGGTGGGGGCGGTATGCCTGGCGACCGCTAAATGAATCCTGGGATATGGCATCTGCTCGCAACCGCTGGCCTAAGCCCCGAGAAGACCGGAATCCTCGCTGAGAGGTTCCGGTCTTCAACGTCTTCCCTCGATCCCCTTTCCGTCATTCGAACCCTCCCGGAACTATCCGATAAGGCGAAGGCCAAGCTGGAGCTCGTCGACTTTCAAAAGGTCGCCCGCTACCACAACCTCGGGCTAACCGTGGCCCACCCAGAGGACTTTCCGGAACCACTTCACCAGATTCACACTCCCCCTCCCTTCCTTTTCACCTGGGGTCAGCAGGAGATTTGGCATCAACCCTGTGTCGCCATCGTTGGGACGCGAAGTGCCACCCACTATGGCAAGGCATGCGCTCAAAAGTTTGGGGAACATCTCTCCGACGCAGGGTTCGTCATCGTCTCTGGGGGAGCGGCCGGAATCGATGCTGCCGCCCACCGAGGGGCACTCGGCGTGACCGGGAAGACGATCGCCGTGTGTGCCTGTGGCCTGGATCGCGCCTATCCTCCATCTCACGAAGGCCTCTTCACCGAAATTCGCGAGAAGGGTCTCCTCGTCTCTGCCTATGCCCTGGGGGCAGGGACGATCCCTCACCACTTTTTGGAACGCAACGTTCTGATTGCCGCTCTTTCGATGGCTGTCCTCGTGATCGAGGGGCCGAAGGATTCAGGGTCACTTGTCACGGCCCAGTGGGCGGCGGAGTTTGGTCGCCCCGTCTATGTTGTGCCTGGCCCGATCACAGGTGGCACCTTCAAAGGGTCTCACAACCTGATCCGCAACGGAGCAACTCTCGTCGACCATCCAGGCCAAATTCTGGATGATCTCATGCCCAGCTTGGGGGGGTACTCCGAGTCGCTTTCGTCTGCAACCCCCCTTAATGAATATCAATCGAGTCTGATTGAGCTCCTGGGGGCGACACCTCTCCCGCTGGAACTGCTCTGCGACTCGACCGGGCTAGAAGCGTCTGACTTAATGGCAGAGCTCACAGAATTAGAATTGCAAGGCGTGATTGAGCGCACATCAGGAGGCTACATCAGAAAGATATGAAGGAGGTTTTCTACGGATTCGGTCACGAAGGGTATCGCCCCTACGAAGGGATTCTCTGTGACTCCAAGACCTGGCAGCCGTCTGCCCGAACCCCGATCATCGCGGCTATTCCCGGGTTCATTGACCTCCACATCCATGGCGCATTTGGGATTGATTTCATGGCGGGTGATCTCGCCCAAAACCAACTGATGGTGGACAAACTCCGGGCGGAAGGCTATGAAGGATTACTTCTAACCACCATCACTGCCCCGCTTGACTCTGTTCGAAGGGCTTTGGCAAGTTTGCCGATCGATCCCCTCGTCTTGGGCTTTCATCTCGAGGGGCCTTTCATCAGCCCTGTTTATCCCGGAGCCCAACCTCCAGAAGCGATCCTCCAGCCAGACAAACATGCAGAGGAATGGGAGGAAGTGTGGCAGGATCCTCGGCTGAAGCGGATCACCCTCGCCCCTGAGCTCCCAGGATCTGTGGATCTGGCTCGTCGACTCTCGGCGAGAGGCGTCCAGGTTTCGATGGGACACACGAACGCGACATACGATGAAGCCATGGAAGGGATCGAAGCAGGTTTTGCCCACGCCACCCACACCTTCAATGCAATGAAGCCTTTCCACCACCGAGAGGCAGGGACGGTCGGAGCGGTTTTGACTCATCCGGAGATTTGTGCCGAGCTCATCTATGACCGAATCCATGTCTCGCCCTATTCCGCTCGCCTGGTCATCCAAACTAAAGCTCCTGATCACTTGGTGGCAGTAAGCGATTGCACCAGAGCCAAAGGCCTGCCGCCAGGAACGAAGCTAGATATGTGGGGCCACGAAGGAGAAGTATTCGAAGATTCTGTGAGACTCTCGTCCAATGGAGCCCTTGCTGGGAGCGTTTCGAGCCTGAAGGATGTGTTCCTGAACCTCGCTACAGACTTTGGAGTTGGCCTCGCGATTCAAGTCTGCTGCATAAACCCTGGGAGAATATGTGGCATTTATCCTAGGATCCGATCAATTCTTCACTTAAACACCCGCTCCTTCGAGCCTATCCCGTGCTAATATAACAACTGTTCACCCGACGCGGTGACGAACATGCCATTCTTCGCGCAACTAAAACGCGTCCTCTTCGGACAACCTATCGCCACCAAGCAGGCCCACACGGAGCGCCTGCCGAAGCGGTACGGTCTCGCTGTTTTCTCCTCCGACGCCCTTTCTTCTGTGGCCTATGCGACCGAAGAAGTTCAGCTCATCTTGAAGCTAGCTGGCACGATCGGAGCAGGCATTGCCTACTACAATAAGCTCGTTCCGATTGTTTTTGTCTTGGGCTTTTTGTTAGTGATTATTGCCATAAGCTACTACCAAACGATCCATGCATATCCCGAAGGGGGTGGTAGCTACAGTGTCAGCAAGTCAAATCTGGGTCACGGTCTCGGGCGGATCGCAGGAGCCGCCCTCTTGATCGACTACATTCTCACTGTGGCAGTTTCTGTTTCGGCAGGAGTCGCTGCGCTCGTTTCAGCCGTACCAGCAATTCATGGATATGAAATCCATGTTGCCGTTGGCGCAGTGGTTTTCATTACCTTTCTGAACCTAAGAGGCGCAAAAGAAAGTGGGGCGATTTTCGCAATTCCCACATACGCCTTCATCGTCGGTACCTTGACGATGGGGATCTATGGATTTGCCATGGGGGTTGGCAAGCCTCCGATTCCTCCGCCACTCGTGCCGATGGAAGAGGGCTATGACATCGTCATGTGGTTCCTGCTCCTCAAGGCATTTGCTGCATCCTGTACTGCCCTCACCGGAATTGAGGCAATTTCAAACGGGGTTCAAGCCTTCAAAAAGCCGGAAGCAGAAAACGCCAGCAAGACCTTGATTGTCATGGTGGTGATCCTTTTCACCATGTTCTTCTTTGTGAGTTGGTGCGCCCACCATTACGGGATTTTGCCCCAAGAACCAGGGACTCCAGGCTACCAAACTGTTATGGCCCAGATTGCAGGTGCCGTTTTTGGCGCCAATAGCTTCGGGTTTTACTTCTTGCAGTTCTCAACCGTCGGGATCCTGTTCCTCGCTGCAAATACTGCGTACGCGGACTTTCCCCGGCTCAGTTCTCTCTTGGCCCGAGACGGAATTCTTCCGCGCGTTTTGCAGAGTCAGGGAGACAGACTCGTCTTCAACAACGGCATTCTGGTTCTGACAGCAGCGGCAATTCTCCTGATCCTTGGCTTCCGGGCCGACACTCACCTCCTGGTTCCTCTCTATGCAATTGGCGTCTTTACTGCCTTCACCTTGAGCCAAAGCGGGATGGTTGTGCGCTGGTTGAAGCTGGGACGGGCCTGGAGTCTTCCCTTCGTCTTAAACCTCATCGGAGCGATCATGACCGGCATTGTCTCGATCAGCATCGCCCTCACGAAGTTCGAGGATGGGGCCTGGGTGACAATCTTTGCCCTTGGGGGCGTTTACCTGATGTTTCACCTCATCAATAAGCATTACAAGTACCTGGCTCGCGAGCTCTCCATCGAGCCGACGGACCAGATCCCCCAAGCCGAGACTGCAGTCATGTTGCTCGTCCCTCGGATGCACAAAGGAATCTTGCAAGCAATCGCCTACGCTCAAGCCCTGAGCACGGACGTCCGGGCAATGCACGTCACCCTTGATCAAAAGAGCGTTGGCCAGATCAAGAAGGATTGGACAACTTTTGGCGCTGACATTCCCCTCGTCATTCTCGAGTCACCCTACCGTTCTTTGGTTGACCCGATCCTAGAGTATGTGGATCAAGCGATCGAAGAGAACCCCGATCTCATGGTCACTGTCATCGTGCCCCAGGCGATGCCGAAATACCCGTGGCACTCCCTTTTGCACAGTAACGCCGCCACAAGCATCAAACGCGCCCTTGGCTCACGTAAGAATGTTGTGGTGACGAACGTTCGGTACTTCCTGAGCTAAATCAAACTTATGATTGTTGAATCTTACGAGGATATCGTGATCCTGTCTGGCTCCCTGAATGCTAATTATTGGGAGACTATGCACACAGCCATCTCTCTCACACTCAAACGACACCAATCGGGAGTGATCATTGACTGTAGCGGCTTGACTCACGCCACGCCAGAAGGGGCAGAGACTTTTCACGACGCCATGGCTTTTATCAATCAGCATGAGCACGCTCGAATTCTGGTGGCTGCCGTACCAGAGCAGGTGATGGCAGTCTTGCGCGAGGTGCCTGATGTCCGTTCCCAGTTGGCAGTAGCATCTTCCGTGGAAGAAGCGAGGGCTTCGCTCGACTTTCTCGAGGCAGAAAGGCAAGGAAGGAAGCCTAAATCAGTACTCAAGAGGTGGGACACCTACATCCTCGCCTGCCTCTGTCCCAATGTTTTTGACGAACATGTGATGTTGGTCACCAAAGAGCTTGTCTCGACGATCACAGCCAAGGTTGTCGTGCTGATCCCGATTGTCGTTCCGCGAGAGCTTCCGATTCAGGCACCGATGCCAGAGATCGAAAAACGAGCCCGCACATTTGCAGAATGTGTTGAAGACCTCTTGAGCAATGCCAACGTGAGTCATGAAATCAGGCTGGAACGCTCCCGAGACTTTGTCGGACTGGTTCACGAACTCTCAGAAGAGATTAATGCAAACCATGTGATTTTGGGATTGCCGAATACAGGCGATTCTGGCCCAGCAGATCTCAAGATGGTCTCCTCGGTTTTGGAGAAGGTCTCTCGTCCCTTGATGTTGGTTCGAGGCACAAAAACGACTTCCTAGAATCAGACGGGGCTGCTCTTCCCCAAAAAGTTGGCTTAGACTCAAAATTCTCCCATTTTTGACCTCGGCTTCGCCGAGATCCCCCTTTCCCACAGTAAATATACTGGGGGAGAGGGGATTTCAGCAGGAGTCCGTTCGAAGCCTAAGAAGGCAAGCAAAGAGCTACTTCAGCAGGTTCATCGGGGCGAACTTTTCTGCCAGGACGACTTCTGAACTGGAGCCCATCCAGCTATCAAGAGCTGTGGCGTAGAGCTGGCGGAAGTCGATGGCAAAGCGAAGATCACCACTATCAAGGTTCGCAAAGTCTGGGCGAGGGCCATAGAGTCCGCCTTTCACCTTCTTGCCAATCAGGAACATGGGAGCAGCCTTACCGTGGTCAGTCCCTGCGCTCCCGTTTTCGTAAGTGCGCCGTCCAAACTCACTGAAGGCAAGGACAAGAACCTTATCCGCTTTGCCGCAGGCTTCCATTTCGGTCATAAAGGAACTCATGGCGTCGCTGAATCCTTTGAGCAGGCGGGAATGGGCATCTGCCTGGCGGGCGTGGGTGTCGAAGCCCCCAGCGGCAAAATAGATCACGCGCGTTTGCGGTGAAGTGGCGACCAGTTGGGCTATTTGCTTGAACCCACGGCCGAAAGCGTCGTCCCCGTACTGTTGAGTCTGGTTGTATTTACTCAACTGGGACTTGAGCACCGCCATTGCATCCAGAGCAGACTTGTTAGCCTGCTGAATGGCTCGCGTCGCAGATCCTTCCATCGCGTCCATCCCCTGAATCTCGCGCAACATTTTTTCTGCATCTGGGTCACCAACCATATTTTGGATATCACTCAGCCCGGCAAAGCAGGGAATCGATGCGCGATCTGCCATCAGGGCGCGCGGCTTTTCTGTGCTGAGACCCATTCCGGCAATTGGATCCAGCGGCCCCCCTTGCATCGCAAGGTCAAAGGCGCGACCAATCCAACCGTTTTTCATCCTGCCATCTGGGCTCGCCGATTGCCAGATATCCATCGACTTAAAGTGGCTCAGGTTCGGGTTGGGGTATCCCGCACCCATCACGACTGCGACCTGGCCTTTTTGATAGAGATCTCGAAGGCCAGTCATCACAGGGTGGAAGCCGAGAGCTTCATCGAGCTTGAGCACCTGGTCGGCAGGGATACCAAGAGTGGGTCGAGCTTTGTAATAGTCCTGATTCGTGAAGGGGACGACTGTGTTCAGGCCATCATTACCACCCCTTAAGTCACAGACCACCAAGACTTGATCGGGGTTGAGTTTGCTTCCGCGGGATTGACGGACAATGTCTGCCTTTGCTACTGCCGAAAGCCAAGGGGGAGCCATGAGGCCAACTGCCAAGAGTCCACCCCCTTTCAGAAGGTCACGTCGGGAAAAATCGTTACTCACTTTTGGTTACTCCACAGTTATCTTATGACAGGTTACGACGAAGTCATGACAAAAGGGTTCAGTTCGCGCATAATTTAGTGTGAAAACGTGAGAGATCTGTGGATCAAGCAAAAGTGGTCTGTGCTCAGCGCGGTCGTGTTGTCAATTTTGACTCTCACCGTTTTTGGGTTTTCGCGAGATCAGGGGCCGGAAAGTTCTGTGCGTCGTTACCTGGCAGCCCTTGGGAGCCAAGAAATGGTGCAGGCCCTCTCTCATGTCGCGACGAACCCGCCTGGTAAGAATGAGCAGGAGCTAGCCAATCTCTCTTTGAACCTTCTCGCTCGTTCCCGCCAAGTTCAACTGGCTCGGGTGCAGCAGTCTGGCCGAACCGCAACCGTGGATGTAATTTTCAGAGGGCCGAACATCGGCATTGTGCCTTTCCAGTATGTCGTCGTCAAACCAGGCCTGCGGTGGAAAATAGATGCTGGGCAGACAATGGACTTGCGTCGTATTCCTGTTTTGTAAGTCTGGGGTTAAATTAGGGAGTGAATCTTCGAAGCGGACGAGTGCACTGGGTCACTATTGGTGGAGTTGGAGGGGTCATCGTCGTGGCTTTGCTCCTCTTCACTGGACAAGAATCAGCGACCAAGAATGCGACCGCCTTCATGGATGCCTTGGCGAGGCGAGATGCAAAGGCGATCGTTGCCGTGAGTTTGGTTCCCGAGGGACAAGAGGAACGAGTGCTGCAGGAGTGGCAGGCAGCCTTCGAAGCAGCCAAACACTACCGATTCAGGTGGTGGTTTACCCACGAGAGCCAGGCAGGCCCGGATCAGGTCAGTGTGAACGGAAGGATTGAGCGCAACTATAACCCAGGTTCAAGCTATGACGAAAGTTTGCAGGTGCCAATGAAGAAGGTCGATGGAAAGTGGAAGGTCGACTACGCTTCTCTCAGCCGCCAGACTTTTCCCTTTATGCCTCGTTAGGAAAGCCAAAGGAGACGCCTTCTCCTGAACTTGGCTAAGGCGATTTCCCAGGGCGTTTCGTGGCGTCGGAGGTACCCTCCGAGCCGCATGTCCCAGAACGTTCGAAACATCGGAATCATTGCTCACGTCGATCACGGCAAGACGACCCTCGTCGATGCAATTTTCCGCCAGGCAGGGCTCTTCCGCGAGAATGAACTCGTTCGGGACAGGGTGATGGATAGCAATGACCTCGAGCGAGAAAGAGGCATTACCATTCTTTCCAAGGTCGCAAGCTGTAGCTACCAAGGAACAAAGATCAATATCGTAGACACCCCTGGCCACGCTGACTTTGGCGGTGAGGTCGAGCGAGTCCTCAGCATGGTCGATGGAGTTCTCCTGGTTGTCGATGCCAACGAAGGCCCGATGCCCCAAACCAGGTTCGTTTTGAAAAAAGCCTTTGACAACAAACTCAAAGTCGTCGTTTGCGTAAACAAAATCGACCGAGAGGGGGCAAGGCCAGCTGAAGCCTACGACAAAACTATCGACCTCTTTATCGACCTCGGAGCTAATGAAGAAGATCTTTTCTTCCCTGTGCTCTATGTCTCGGGAATGTCCGGATTTGCCAGAAAAGAGCCTGGTGGAACCGAAACTGACCTGAAGCTTCTTTACGA
>JALOLT010000114.1 GCA_025455775.1 Fimbriimonadaceae bacterium | reverse complement strand
GAACTTCAATTGAAGCCGCCGAGTTAGAAAAGTACCCGAAGGGCTCGCCAACCATCTAGGGCTATGAATAAACCCATGATCAGAATCCCAACAAGAAGCTTTCCTGCCAAAACATGAAACAAGCCAGAAACCCACAGGCGCGAAAGGAGTGAACCACTGGTGCGGCGATTCACGGCTGATTTGGCGAGGAGGGCCTTGGCGGATTGAATTCCGAGCTCCACTTGACGCTTGGTCGGGGGACTTGTGGTCACGTAGTACTGCATCAGGATCCCGAGGGGGCGCCAGAAGAACAAGGTGGCCAAGAGAGCCAACATCAAGCGAAGTTCGTCTCCGCCAGGCAAGGGGAGGAGAAAAACCCCGAGAAACAGGCTCGCTGCCGCTGCGATGTTAGTCCCGCACCTGGGATGCACCCGAGGCATTCGGCGAACAGACTCGACTTCAAGTTCTTCACCCCGCTCGACCGCATGAACCACCATGTGCTCGGCAGCATGGATCCCGCTAATCGGCAGCAATCGAATCCCAACAAGAAAGATCACGAGGGTCAGACCTTGCAAGGAAGCATCGACCCAGGGGTTTACGAGATCATCCGGTAGGCGCAGCTCGATCGCCTTGGTAAAGAGGGTCGCACAAAGCAAGATCAATCCCAGTAAGAAGCCAGTCGAAAAAAGAGCATAGCCAGGCACTCCTGCCCCCACAACTCCGTCGGTCAGATAAACGCCAAAAGGGGTCGCCATTCCCCCGATCTGCCTGGGCCTGTATCCCAGGGCGTCCGGCACTGCCAGACGAGAAGGAGTGACGATGCCGAGATAGACTTGGTCTGAGTCTGTGATGACGAGGAATGTCTCGCCTTGCCGAAAACGCTCCCACGCAAGGCTTATCAGTTCAGTGTTTAGAGCCAAGGGAGGGAGAGGCTTGACCCATTGCCTCACAGGATCCAGGTCAGAGGCTCCTTGCTGGATGGCAGACGCAACCTGGGCTTCGTCGAGCACCCCGATCGGCTTACGATCATCTGTGACAACCACAAAGCCGCCGGGAGCCTCCCGAAGCTCCCTCATGGCCAGCCGAAAGGAGTTCTCGGCAGGGATAGAAGGTTGAGGCGATAGCACTTGACCAAGCGGCTCGTCGCGAACCTCTGGATCATGTTGCTCTATCCCGCTCAGGAGGAGGCCTCCGCCCGACCCTTGATAGATGCCAAAACACCATCGAGGTTTTTGATGACCAAAGAATGAACGACCTTCGCTACGAGTGGGCCGAGAAGAGGCACCTGGTAAACATAGTTGACAGTGGAGTCAAAGCGGGTGCCACCGTTTTCCTCCCGCAAAACCCAAACCCCATCCATCTGGTCGTAGTCCCCTTTTACCTGGCGAAAATGACAGGTTTTTGCCTCGTCGTCCCAGACATCCTCCTGCGTCCAGCGAACCTTCATGTTGAAGGTCTTGATGATTCCAACCCAGTCTGAAACGACCCTCGGACCTACTTCTTCCGTGACCTGCAGGGACAAGACGTCCTCCATAAACTCGGGAAACGAGCGATTGTCTTTAGCAATTGCGTAGACTTGCTCGAGTGGTGCATTGATCCAGGTCGTGGTTTCGACAGTGGGCATAATCTTTCCTTACGTTGCTTATGAGGAAGGCTTTCAGTGTACCGTCCTCAGGATGAGGCTGTTTTGAGTACTAGAATACGCACGACCGGCAAGATGCAGGCTCTAATTTTGGAAGAGCCAGGTTGTCTGACGGTGCAGTATTTGCCGATTCCTTTGCCTGGCCCAGGCGAGATCCTTCTTCGCGTTCGCGCGGCAACAACCTGTGGCACGGATCTAAAAGCATTTTTGAGAGGTCATCCGCAAATCCCGATGCCCGGTGTTTTGGGTCACGAGTACAGTGGGGAAGTGGCGTTGGTCGGGCCAGGATCAGCCTTCAAAGAAGGGGAAGAGATCATGGGAGTTCACAGCGCTCCTTGCCAAAAGTGCCGCTGGTGCCTGAGGGGCCAAGAAAACCTCTGCCATTCCATCATGGCGACCAAAGTTTTGGGGGCTTATGCTGAGTACTTGCTCATTCCTGCCAGAATCGCTCGCCTGAACGTCTTTCATAAGCCTAACTGGTTGCCCCACGAGCGTGCCGTCCTGTTGGAGCCGCTGGCTTGTGTGGCACAAGGCATTGAGACACTGCATCCAGATTCCCAAGACGAGGTTTTGATCATTGGGCCAGGGGCCATAGGCTTGATGTTTGTAGCAGCCCTTCGGCAATTGGGAGTGACCCAAATCACTCTGGCTGGTCGTAACAAAGAGCGCCTTGCGATCGGGGAGCAACTCGGGGCGAGAGCCGTTTACTTGGAAGATCTAACGGGGGAATATGACAAGGTCGTCGAGTGTACTGGCAAGCTGGAAGTCTGGGAGCGAAGCGTGGACTTTGCCCGAAGGGGTGGCTCCGTAATGCTCTTTGGGGGATGTCCGAGTGGAACCAGGGCATCGTTCGACACTGGCAGACTCCACTACGATCAGATCACCCTTCTCAGCCCTTTCCATTTCGGTACCAAAGCGGTTCGAACCGCGAGATCGTGGCTTCTTGACCCGGAATTCGATATTTCTGCCTTGATTACCAGCGAAAGAGAGTTGGGAGAAGGAGCCAGAGTTTTTGAAGACCTGCGTGAAGGACGCGGGATTAAATTTCTGTTCCGACCATGAGACTGGCGCGCTACATGGGTGATGGCAAGATCGCTATTACGGATGAACCGAAACCCTCTTGTCCCCCAGGAGGACTGTTGGTTCGTACGGAAGCCAGTGGACTCTGCAGCGGTGAGCTGGTTGCCTGGTACATGGATCGCAAGATTCCCCATGTCCTGGGTCACGAAGTCGCAGGAATCATCGAAGAGAGCCAGGACACTCGATTTCCCGTCGGGGTGAGAGTCTTTGTTCATCATCATGCCCCCTGTCTGCAGTGTGAACATTGTCGTCGTGGAGCTTTTGTCCATTGCCTTACCTGGAAGAGAACCAAACTCGACCCTGGGGGCATGGCAGAGTTCTTTGCTGTCTCTCCCGACCTGCTCACTGACACCCTCCTCCTCGAAGATCTTGAGCCGACAGCTGGCGCCCTCATCGAACCTCTCGCCTGTGTCATCAAGAGCCTATGGCGCCTGGGGTATCAGGCCGAAGAACCTGCCGCAGTCGTAGGGCTCGGGGTGATGGGACTCATGCATATGCTGCTCATGCCAGGAGCCATTGGCTACGACACCAACCCACTTCGGCTGGCTTGGGCCAGAAACCTGGGGCTGGATGCTCGGCACCCAGACGGATCAGACGAGAAGTTTGACTCGGTGGTAGTGTGCCCAGGCTCAGAAGCAGCCCTAGGCTTTGGCTTGAGCCTTACCAAGCCAGACGCGAGGGTCTGTTTATTCGCACCCCTTCCTCCTGGTCAGCCAGTCGCCCTGGATCTCGAGTCCCTTTACTTCCAGGACATTCGCCTCGTCACAAGCTATAGCTGCGGCCCGGACGATACAAGACAAGCATTCAGAGCCCTCAAGGAACAGCTCGTCCGACCAAAACAGGTCGTATCTGACTTTATCGCACTTGATGACCTCCCCCTCGCGTATCTCAGAATGAAGGAAGGCAAAATCCTCAAGGCAATGGTCACTTTCCCTTGAGTCCTCTCAGGCAATTCACGCTGCGGGAACGATTTTCACCTCGGAACGTCTACACTATAGTAGGAAAAGATGCTTTCGTCCATCGCGTTGCTCGTCACAATTGAAGGGAGCAAGCATTCTTGTAGTGCTTGCGCAGATTGGCGCGCCAATCTGCCTTCCCCTGTGACTAGGGCGATTTCCAGGGTGGACAGCCATGAGTTTTGGCAGCATTCAGAATCGGAGGATCCTCGCTCCAGATTCATCTTTACGACCCAGTCGCCAGAAAATCCTCTTGGTTTGCCGCCAAATCCTCCGCCAGGCGAGACGCCTGACCAGAGAAAACAGCGCGAAGCCCACGAACGAGATCTCCAAAGAGACATTGAAATGGGCAAGCGCTATGCAGCAGAAGTGGACAAAGAGCTGAAGCCGAGCGAAGACCAGGCGGCGATCGAGCGGGTCCAGAGAATCGGCGGCGAGCTTGCCAAAATTGCCAACCAGTACCAAGTGGAAGTCACGTGGGGAGATCGGCGTCTCAATCGCTTTGATTATGTTTTCAAGGTTGTCAAGGGCGACGACGTAAACGCCTTCTCAATCCCTGGCGGTTTTATCTATGTTTATGAAGGTCTCGTAAACTTTTCGGAGAGTGACGATGAACTCGCCTCAGTCTTAGCCCACGAGATTGCCCATGCCTCGTTCCGACATCTTGCGACAATCCGGCGGGAAAGCGACAAAGTGAATTGGCTTCAGCTTCCTTTGCTCATCGTCGCAGCGACCACCAGGAGCCGAGACGCGATGAATGCCCTCATGGCGGCCCAGTTGACCGGCCAAGCCCTGCAAAGCGGATGGAGCGTTGAAGCAGAGGAAGCGGCAGACTTCGGATCCGTTCAGTATTTGGTCAGGAGCCGATACAATCCAGTCGGGGGCCTCACGTTCATGGAGCGACTCGGCCGAAGGAGCGAGTTTGACGCTAGGCCAGATTGGGGTATCTATCGCACCCACCCTCCGAGTCAGGAGCGAGCCAGGTCGATTCAGGGAAGACTTCGCCAGGCAGGAGTGGAAATCAGACGGAGCAAAGTCTCCAAAACGTTTAGCGTCCAGCTCACTTCCCTCGAAGACGGAGGGATTCGGGCAACCTTCGGAAAAACAAACCTTCACACATTCCGGGGGGATGGGGCGGCTGAGCGAGCCAAACAAGCTCAGGCGAAGCTGAACTCCTTCTTCGACACTGTACCAGCCCTTTTTGCAGTGAAACTCGATGGAAACGCCGTCTACGGAGGCGAGACCAGGCTCTTCGAGGTTGCTCCGGAGGACGTGCCAGAGAACGGGGATCGCTCAAGCGTGGCCAGACGGTCTTTCGAAGGCACTCGTCGGGCTGTCTCCAACCTTGCCTACAGTTTGTGGAGCTCTGGCGCTGGCTCCTGACATCAGCGAATTATCGCAATCGTGCCGTGCCCAGCTGATCTAGCCCCCGAGTGACTGCCTCCACCAACCTCGTCGAAAACTCGCGACCGTGAAAGGCAAGAGTCGCCTCGTAGCCACCGCGATCGTAATCCTCCGGTGTCAGGATATAGCCAACCCACCCGTTCACGTGGCTAACTACAATCGCCTTGGTGTAACCCTTTTGGGCAGCAGCGTTTTGGATTTGCCAGGCGACCTCGCTCGTTGGTTCGCCTGGCACGCCGACTATCACGACTCGTCCCCAGGAGACGAGTGTGACAAAGGAGGAAGGAGGGGCAAAACGTGAGACGATGTTTTGCCCGAGTACTTCGGGAAGGTTGTTGTTGGTCAGAAACTCTGGGTGAGGAATCGGTGGGCCAAGGACAATATCCGCTAGAACAGCCGCGAACCGTGCATCCAGTTCCTCAGGCTGAGCGGAGTTAAGGCCGATCAAAAGGTTTTCCACCATGTCCTCCATTTTTTCCCCAATTGTGGATTTTAATGAGAAGGGCGAACTATCTCCCAGGGGGCCGGTCAAGACAAGCCCTCCGGTGCGGTTCGCCAGCAGCCCCGGCCAGTCGCCACTCGTTTGGTTCCTTGCCGAATCCCAGAAGGTGGGATGTGCGTTGAAAACTGTAAGAAGAGGTTTCGTGCCGAAGGAGATCTGACTCACCGTTTGGTCGATCAGGGCTCCTGGTCGCCTGGCCCGGTTTGCCTTCACCTGTGCCTGGGTCAGAGTGAGAGAACCTTTGCCCGAGAGGGGGGCGGATTGAAGAGTTGCATCGATGGCAAGAGAAATCTGGTTTGCCGTCCAGTCGAGCCACCTGCGCTGAAACGTCGCGATTCCCGGGATCTTGAATGTCATCCGAGAGTTCAGCATTTGGGTGTCTGGGGCACAGTGGGTGTGACTCGCCGATAGGAAGAGTTTCACCTTTTCTAAGCCCTTTTGATCAATCTTCTCGCGGACGGCACTGTATAGGCTTTCTGGGATCGTGAGTCCCTCGAACATGATAAAAAGAATGTGGGTCTCCCCTTGTTTAACAGATGCGACCCTTACCCACAAGGGATCTCCCCCTGGGTCGAAGACTTTGTCACGTCGTTCTGTATAACCACCAAGGGGCAAAGCCTGAGGATATTCCAACCCTGTGTGGCCAAGCTGGATGATTGGTTGCAGAGCCGCACCCACGAGGAAGAGACCAAAGGTTGCAGCGACGACCATTCCTGTAGTGTACAGCAAGGTTCCGTCCTTCCCGATTCAAGAACCTGACCTGCTACAATCACTGGCATGAGCTTCGTTCTGCGATTGGTTACCGAGGCAGCCCAGGTTGAACCAGGCTCGTCTGCGCCAATCGCCTTGGAGGTGATCTCGCGAAGTGACCAGGCGATTCAGCTGGAACTTACGGTTGAGGGGCTCGATGGTCAGTGGACAGCGATCCCTGTGCCGACCTTTGGTCTGGAACCAAGATCGGAACGCACTGAACGAGTTTTCCTAAAGCCGCCCAGAGAGAGTGGCTCCGTGGCTGGAAACTATCCCTTTGTGATTCGGGTCAGGGATCTCGAGACAGGTGAGAGCCAAAGTGTTCAAGGTCTCCTGGAGATTCGATCCTTTCATCACCTGAGCCTTGACGCTCAACCAAAGAAAGCCTTGGTGACCCCAACGCGGAAAGAAACCGAGTTTCAGATCACAGTGATGAATCTCGGAAACTTCGAGGAATCCCTGACTTTCTTTTCAACCGATATCGATGACAACTACGCCTATGAGTTTGACCCAGAGATGGTGTCGGTCGGGCCTGGTTATCAAAAGCTCGTCACGATGAAGGCCACTGCTACCAAAAGCAGCCTCCTCTCGAATTCTCGGCTTCATGCCGTTACGATTTCGGCTCGGAGCACAACGACCCCTGCTGTGGGAGCGAATACGACTGCTCAGATTGAGCAGAGAGCCCTTGTTTCTCCTGGAACAGCCATCGTCGCCTTCGTTCTGGGACTCATTGCCTTTTTGTGGGTATTGTTCCTTCCCAAACCACCTTTGATCACGAGCTTTTCTGCCGATAAGGGAGTCGTGACGGTCGGCGAATCTGTCACTCTGGCATGGGAGACTGCCAACGCAAGCTCGGTTACACTCGATCTTGGTGGCGAACGGGAGTCACGGCTTCCCGGTCGTGGGAGCCGAACGTTTAGTCCCCAGCAGGCTGGTGTGGTCACTGTTTTGATCGAAGCTGTAGCAAATGGCCAAAACAGCAAGGCCGAGCGCCTGACGATCGAGGTAAGGCCCAAAGTTGTGGCCAAGCAACCGGAGATTCTCCAAATGAGTGTTGCCACGCCCAAGGTTCGCTTCGGGTCGACTTTCCGGATCAACTACAAGTTTAACGAAGCGGTAGCGTCCGCTACCCTTTCTCCCACAAATCAAACCCTTGACCCCCGTGGCGACGGAGTGGAGGTTCAGGCAACCACTCTCGGTAAGACCCCCTACAAAATCATCGCTCGAAATGCCGATGGCGTACTGGTGGAGCGCGTCGTGATCGTGGAAGTCGAACGGGTTTCCAATGCTGCGATTCAGCTCAAGGCGACTCCCGATGTCCTCGAAGTGGGGGGCGGGTTGGTTCGTCTGAGTTGGACTTCGTCCAACGCCTTGCGAGCCGAAATCACGATCGACGGTCAGACTCAGCCGCTTGACCTTACCTCTGGTGCAGTTGAGTTCTTCGTTTCTAAGACAACCACGGTCGTCGTGACTGTGTTTGATGCCGACAACCTTCCCAAGGTAGAGCGACTGACGATCCGCGTGAAACAGCCGGAACCGCCGCCACCTAGCCCAGGAGAAGGCACCACTGGCCCTGGAACAGGAGTGACACCGTCTGGTACCCCGAGTGGCCCAGTCACTCCGCCGGGAACATAGGTAAACCCTTGCCGATGCCTCTTGCCCTGCTCAGCGTGACTGATAAGTCCGGTTTGGAATCCTTTGCCCAGGGTCTCCTGGATCTCGGCTTTGACTTAGTGAGTACCGGGGGCACAGCGAAGATCCTTCGCGAGTCTGGGCTTGCGGTGCGGGATGTGCAGGATCTGACTGGTTTTCCTGAGATGCTCGAGGGTCGAGTCAAGACACTTCATCCTATGATTCACGGGGGCTTGTTGGGAGATCGCCGGAAGGAAAGCCATCGCGAACAAATGGAAGCGGCGGGAATCCGAGGCTTCGATTTGGTGTGTGTCAATCTCTACGCCTTTGAAAAGACGATCACCCAACCCCACGAGATTGAGGAAGCAATCGAGTCGATTGACATCGGGGGGCCGACGATGATTCGGGCAGCTGCCAAAAACTACGCGAACGTGACGGTCGTGGTTGATCCCTCTGATTACAGTGGTGTCCTCGAATCTTTGCGCGGAGGATATGATACGGATTTGAGGCTGAAGTTATCGGCTAAGGCATTCCGTCACACTGCCTTCTATGACTCGATGGTCAGTCGCTATCTTACAGAGGCAGCAGGCGACAATCTCTTGAGTGAGACACTCACAGTGGGGATCCGGAAGAGTCTTTCGATGCGCTACGGCGAAAACCCTCATCAAATGGCTGCCCTCTACCAAGACCCCCTAGGACAACAAGGAATCGCTCAGTTCGAGCAACTTTGGGGCAAAGAACTTTCCTATAACAATATCTTGGATGGAGATGCTGCCTGGGAGTTAGTGGCAGATCTGCCAGAAGGTTCTTGCTCCATCATCAAGCATGGCAATCCTTGCGGGGCTGCTTGTGGGGTTGATTTGGGCGAGAGCTATCGCCTCGCCCGCTCAAGCGATGTTGTTTCTGCCTTCGGGGGAATTGCTGCTTTTCACGGAGTAGTGGACCGAAAGGCAGGGGAAGCAATGACGGAAAAAGGCAACTTCTTGGAAGTCGTGATTGCAACAGAT
>JALOLT010000023.1 GCA_025455775.1 Fimbriimonadaceae bacterium | reverse complement strand
CTCGTCGTGAGAGGGGTTGGGTTTCTTATCCCAGAGCACGCGGTCGAACCAGAACTACCAGGCATCGTGCAAGGTGAAAGACTTTCTCACGCCCTTGAACGAGCTCTCGAACTCTCTTTCTGCCCCAAGACCGGCCACCGCCCAGAGGTCAACCAAGTGAGAACCCAATTTCTGGATTCCCTTCCGAGAGTGAAGACCACTTTGGAGACGGACGCAGAAGCCCTCTACCAATCGGATCCAGCCGCCAGTAGCGTTCACGAAGTCCGACTCGCCTACCCAGGCTTCTATGCCATCGCTGTCCATCGCTTGGCCCATCTCCTGGCTCTCGCCAAAGTCCCATTGCTCCCAAGACTGATGAGCGAGAAAGCCCACCAAGAAACGGGAATCGACATCCACCCAGACGCAATCATTGGGGCAGGCTTTATGATCGATCACGGAACTGGACTTGTGATTGGCCAAACTACCGAGATTGGAAACTACGTGAGGGTGTACCAAGGCGTTACCCTCGGCGCGATGAGCGTCGGAAAAAATCTTGCCAACGTAAAGCGGCACCCCACCATCGAAGACGACGTTGTGATCTATGCCGGAGCCACGATCCTGGGAGGCGAAACAGTCGTCGGGAAAGGCAGCATCATCGGCGGCAACGTCTGGCTCACGAAAAGCGTCCCTCCTGCATCCCTCGTTACCCACGATCCTCAGATCACTGTCAGAACCCCCAGTCCCAGAAAATCTCGAACCTCATGAAAGCTCAATCGATCCTTGACACCATCGGAAACACCCCTCACGTACGCCTCGCCCGCCTTTTCCCCGACCGCGAGGTCTGGATGAAGCTGGAAAGGGCCAATCCGGGCGGCAGTATCAAAGACCGAATCGCCCTCGCGATGATCGAAAAGGCAGAGGCAAGTGGCGAGCTGAAGCCAGGCAGCACGATCATCGAACCAACCAGCGGCAACACTGGGATTGGCCTTGCCATGGTCGCAGCCGTAAAGGGTTACCGCCTGATCCTCACAATGCCAGAGTCAATGTCCATCGAGCGACGCAGGGCCATGAAAGCCTACGGGGCAGAATTTGCTCTCACTCCTCGCGAGAAAGGCATGAAGGGAGCCATCGAAAGGGCTCGGGAACTCCTAGCTGAGACAGAAGGGGCCTGGATGCCGATGCAGTTCGACAACCAATCAAACGTAGAAGTCCATCGCACGACCACTGCCAAGGAGATCCTCGCCGATTTCCCCGAAGGTCTCGACGCCCTCATTACTGGCGTAGGAACTGGCGGCCACATCACAGGAGCGGCTCAGGTGCTGAAAGAATCCTGGCCTAACCTTGCTGTCTATGCGGTCGAACCAGAAAAATCACCCGTCTTGAGCGGGGGTGACCCGAGCCCCCATAAGCTTCAAGGAATCGGCGCAGGCTTTGTCCCCTCAATACTTGACAGAGCGGCAGTGGATCACGTGGTGCAAGTGGCAGAAGAAGAAGCATTTGAAATGGCTCGTGCAGCGGCAAAGAGGGAAGGAATCTGGATCGGGACTTCGAGCGGAGCTTCTCTGGCAGCTGTCGCGAAGACTCTTCCGTCTCTGCCAGCCAACGCGAGGGTTTTGACCTGGTGCTACGACACAGGCGAAAGGTACCTCTCGGTGGATGGGCTCTTCCCGGCAGAGTAGCCAAGTCGCACAGAAGCTGTCTTCACATCTGTCCCTGGGAGCCAGGGGCTTCGCGCCTGCTCAACTCGTCCCGCCGAAATTATCCTACTAGGGGCCCTCGGAGGAGCTCCTGGCAGGACTTCGAAAATTCCGACCTGCGTCGTGCAGATCAGACTCAACTACTGGAGGAAACCGGCGAAGAAGCTTTGTCGTCTTCTACTACCACCGCCATGCCTCGAACCTGATCGAGAAGTTCGACATTCATCCCCTTGGCGAACTCTTTCGCTCTGGCGAGGGCATCTGCGTAGAAGTCCCTCTTCGTCAGGGACTCTTTGTAGTCGGCCGGAAAAGTGTCCAGGAGCATCGCCTCCCGCTTGGGATCCTTCCAGACGATAAAGACACGGAATTGGTCAAAAGAGTCGGTTTCGCCCTCGTGTTTGGTCGCATCCAACATCATCTCCCGCCGAATGGACACACACTGAAAGGCAGAGCTCTCCCCTTTCTCACCAAAGAGGAACGGCAGAAATCCTCGGACGAACCGATATCCCTGCTCCCGATAATTCAAGGCAAACCGGATTGTCCATGAGGCTGCGAGGTAGGAGCCTCCCAAAATCACCCAGCCGATCCAAGACCAAGACCAATCCACCCGTCGCAAGTCGATGAACTCATAAATGAGGATCCCTGCCCCAACAGCCATTCCTGCCAAGCCCCACAATCTCTGGCGGTTCGGGGTCTGCCACATCACGACATCGCCGTCGCTACTCTTTGTTTCTACCAAGTAACCACTCATAGTTAGCCCTCTGAAGGAATTCAGATTCCTCCATTGTAGGAGACGAATGACAAGAGAAAGAAGAACTTTATGCCAGTAATTTACAAAAAATCTCTTCCCCGTCAGGGTTTAGCCCTTGCGCCGGGACTCAGGATGGGCGTCGGTATACTCAAGGGGCAGCATAAGGAAGTTGAAAAACGAGATGGCTACAGAGAACTTTGATGCAGATGTCGTTGTAATTGGCGCAGGCCCTGGCGGATATGTCGCAGCAATTCGTGCGGCTCAACTTGGCGCACGAGTGACAGTGGTTGAGAAGGAGTTCCTCGGAGGGACTTGTCTCAACTGGGGATGCATCCCAAGCAAAGCGATGATTGGATCAGTGGAGCGTCTCCACGACGTTAAGCACGCGAGTGCCCTGGGGGTAAAGATCAGTGGCGAAGTCTCGATGGACTTCGAAGCTATGATGAAGCGCAAGCAGAAGATTGTGGAAACCCAGAGAGGCGGCATCGCTGCCCTTTTCCGCAAGAACAAGATCTCCCACGTTGAAGGCTTCGCTAAGTTTAAGGATGCCAACACCCTCGAAGTCACGAAGGAGGGTGAAACGAAGACGATCAAGGCGAAGAACTTCGTCTTAGCGATGGGGTCAAGCGTGATCTATCTCAAAATTCCTGGCCTCGAAGGAGGACGCGAAGATGGAGTTTGGACAAGCGACGATGCCGTCACAGCCCCCTATGTGCCGAAGAGGATGCTCATCCTGGGTGGCGGAGCGGTTGGAGTCGAATTTAGCTACGTTTTCTCCGGGCTTGGAACCGAGGTCACACTTGTAGAACTCATGCCCCGTCTGATCCCCATGTTCGACGAGGAGCTAGGCGCGGAACTCGGAAAGAGCCTCACCAAAGTCGGGGTCAAGGTCAAAACTGGCTCCGGACTGGAAAAGTGTGAAAAGACAGCCGGAGGATGGAAGTGCACCGTGAAGACGGGCGACAAGATCGAAGAGATCGAAGTAGATGTCGTCTTGTTGGGGGTTGGCCGTAAAGCCAACACAGAAGGCATGAACTTAGAGGAGATCGGCCTCAAGCTCCACAAGCGAGGGGTCGAGGTGGCAGATGACACGATGGTTACCCACGTTCCCAACATCTATGCCATTGGTGACGTCACCGGGCGGATCCAGCTGGCTCACGTCGCCAGCCACGAGGGGGTCATCGCAGTTCACAACATCCTGGAAGGCAAACAGGAAAAGGTGAGCTATAAGAGCGTCCCGAACTGCGTTTACACTGTTCCAGAAGTCGCAAGCGTCGGTCTCACCGAAGCGGAAGCCAAGGAAAAGGGCTACGACGTGAAGATCGGTAAATCGCGCTTTATGATCTTCGGAAAAGCAATGGCGAGTGGCCACACAGAGGGCTTTGTAAAGGTCGTGATGGACGCCAAGTACGGCGAGCTACTCGGGATGCACATGATCGGTTCCCACGTGACAGACATGATTCACGAAGGAGTCGTTGCCTTGAATCTCGAAGCGACGGTCGAGTCTCTGGCTCTCTCGATCCACGGCCACCCAACGATGGCGGAAGCGGTTCTGGAAGCTCTCGAAGACGCGATGGGTCACGCCATCCACAAGATGTAAGTTTCAGTTTCAGCAAGTTACCCCCCCCCCTCCCCCCGTAAAAAACGGAGGGAGAGGGGCTTTGGGAGAAGTCCGTGAGCTTCTTCTGGAAAGAAGGGATAGACGGATGCCTGCCCCGACTTGGCGGGGAGGGGAGGATCAGAGTTCGTCGTCGTTTACCGAACCAAGCGCGGAAGACTTTTGGTACTCAGTGACACGACCTTCGAAGAAGTTTTGCTCCTTCTTGATGTCCATCAATTCTGCCAACCAAGGCAAAGGATTGCTCACGCCGGGATTGAGGAGTGGCAACCCGCACCCTTCCAGACGGCGATCCGCGATGTAGTCTATGTACTGGCTGAATTCTCCTGCGTTCAGACCAACTGCCGCGACAGGCAGGCAGTCTGCAATAAATTCCTTCTCGAGCTTGATTGCTTCCTGCATCAAGCCAACCAACTCAGCCCGGAATTCTGGCGTCCAGATCTCGGGGTTCTCCTCGATGAGTTCGAGCAACAATTGTCTAAAGAGCTCAATATGGTTGCTTTCATCTCGCAAGGTATAGCGGAACATCTGGCCGATTCCGGGGAACTTACCTTGGCGATAGAGTGAGAGAACCATTCCGAAGAGACCATAGAATTGGGTGCCTTCCATGCACTGGCCAAAGACGAAGATGTTCTTAGCGAGGAGTTGCTTGCTCTCGACAGTGGAAAGATCCATGTCTCGTCGGAGGCTTTGGCTCACTTGGGTCACGAACTCGTTCTTGCGGCGGATCGTGTCGATATCTTCGAACATCGCCTCACACTCGTGGGGGTTGATGCCCAGACTGGAGATCATGTAGAGCAAAGAGTCTGCGTGAATGTTCTCTTCGTGGGCGTGGCGGCCCAGAACGAGCTTGAGTTCCGAGGCAGTCATCAGTTCTCGAACGACGTGGATAATGTTGTCTCCGACGATTCCTTCTGCCGCACTGAAGTAGCCGATCCCCATGCGAATGATCCAGCGGTCGACGTCCGAGAGGGCCGTGTCACTTCGCCACTGTTCGATGTCCTTTTGCATCGGGATGTCCTCTGGCTCCCAGTGGTTCGCTTTCATCGTGCGATAGAGAGTGTAGGCCCACTGGTACTTGAGGGGAAGAAGGTTAAAGGTCATGGTCTCGCGACCATTGATAACCATTTTCGCCGCTTGAGCCTCTTCGGCCTTTTCGCGGTCAAGAATAAAAGTTCGGTTTCCGAGTTGATATGTCCAGCTCATTTGAATATGCCTGAGTGAATGCGCAGAAAGACGAGCGGATCAAGTTGCGTCAAGCCAACGACTCAGAGGGAGCGAGATAAGCTGGTAGTGCTCTGATGACCTCGCCGTGTTTCACCACAAGATCCGGTATTTCAGACGTTCAGCATACACAAGATGGCGCAAAAATTCTGGGCTTTTGGTGCGGAAATCGAACCATTTTCCCACCATTCTTTGTTCTGCTCTAGCCACCGAATGATCAAACTTCACCAGAGCGACGCAAGCGCGAAACTGTACTCCAGCACGGGAAAGAACTGTCCCATCTCATCTGGCGGCGTGGAAGAATCTTGCCGATGCTTTATGTGATGGAAAAACGTCTTGTGCATTGAAGCGCAAGACTGGAAGGGCAAGAGGTTTTTTTGAGAAAGGACGGTGTTATTGCTGGCATGACAAACTGGAAATGGTTGCTCGCCCTTTGTTTGGTAGCTCTGGTCGGAGTTTTTGCCGTTACTCCAGCTCTTGTGCAAGAGGATGCCGAAAAAGCTCTGGGAATCGTTGCTCCCCCTCCTTCTGATATCAGAGAAAGCCAGCTTGAGGCTCAGACACAACCTGAACTCAGTGAACTGGTAAAGGCGCAAGAGACAGATGATTTGCAGGCAGTTGCTGTCGCCCAAGAAGCTCGGATCTGGCTTTCACGAGCCCAACTCGAGTATGGCGCCTACAGTGTCACAGCGAGCCCAGCGGGAGTTCGCATTTTGGGTGAAGTAGCAGAGAAGATGAGGGTCTCAATGGCCACCTGGGAAGTGCAAGGACACTCAGACGGGGTGCAAGAGAAGCCTGCCCTCTCGATCAGTGAAAGGCGGGCCAGAACTGCCAGACTCGACTTGATTCAGTTCGGAGTGCCAGAGGATCAAGTGATTGCCAAGGGCTACGGGGACACCAAAAAAGTTTCCCGTGGCCAAACCGCCGCAGACCAGCAACGGAATCGCAGGATCACGTTCCGAATGGTCAGTCAGGAGGATCCTGCTCCCTAAGGCGAGCCCACCGAGCAGCAACCAAGGAATTGTGAAATGGAACAGTACTTCAAAATTGCTCCCGTGATCTGGCTGCCGATGGCAGTAGTTGCGTTTATCGCTTTCCTCATCGGCTATATCTTGCGGTCGATCATCGGGAGAAACGACCAGCAACTTGAACTTCTGAAGAGAGAATACGCCGCCCGAAGTGCCGGTTACGAGAAGGAACTAGGAGAACTGCGCTTAAGACTTGAGCGAGCTGTGGCCTATGAGGAGGCATCGAAGGAGTGGGAAGCCCGCTACAACACAGCGATCGCTGGACATGAGGGGCTGAACATGGGGATCCACGAAAGAGACTTGCGAATCGAAGAACTTAAGCGAACTCTCACAGCCCACTCGCTCAGGCAAAACTCCAGCGAAGAGCTGGAGGAAAAGCTGCGCCAGATGGCTGCCCAACTCTCCCAGAAAGAGGAAGCAGTCCAGCAGGCCAAACTTTTGCTCGAAGCCACCGGGGCTAGGCAAGCCGAACAAGACGAGGAGATCGCCCGCCTGAAGCGGGAGAACGAAGCTCTTGCCGAGTCTCTTAAGCGATCAGACGCAGTCTCAGCCGATCTCTCGAACGCCTGTCCTGATAGCAAGCCGTCACCAGTAGGAGACCAGCCAAACGATCCCTACGAAGTTCAGAAAGAACCCCCAGTTGAGATCCAGGAATCCTTCAGTACTCTCCATGTAACAGAGTCGCAGGAGCAAGTCCCTGCCGTCACCATCAGCTCTGCCCCTTCAGCTGTGGCAGTTGCTCATCACACTGATTTGGTTCGTTTGCATGGTCTCTCCGAGGTTGAAGAAGGCAAGCTGGTGAAGGCAGGGATCGCGAGTCAGTCCGACTTGCTCGAAACTTGTGGGCCTGGTGGTGGAAGAAGGGAAGTTGCCGCATCCACGGAGATCGATCCCAAGACGATTCTTCGCTGGGTCAACCAAGTCGACCTCCAGAGGATTCCTGGTATCGATGAAGCAATGGCAGACTTGTTGGAAGAAGTTGGGGTGGATACAGTCCTGGAACTCGGAACCAGACGCCCGGACAACCTGCACCGCAAGCTCAGCGAAGCAAACCAAACGAGTGGCAAGGTGGGAGCAGTTCCCAGCGAAGTCATTGTTTCGCAATGGGTTGAAGTTGCAAGGAACCTCCCGAGAAAGCTGAGTTACTAGAGTCTAGCTTGCCTCACAGGTTGGTATTCTAGTGTGAGACTATGACTTCCTTGCTCATGCTTACTCTTGGCCTGCAGTCAAGCCAAACCCAGACCTGGTATGGGCCTGTTCGCGTTGAGTTCAACGTCCCAGTCGTCGGCAATCCCTACGATGGCCAAGACAACGACGTTATCGCCATTTTTGACGGTCCATCCCCAGAGCGACGAATCGCATTCTTTGACCAGGATCGTTGGGTTGTCCAGTTTCTGGCCAAAAAGCCAGGTGCCTATCGGGTGAGATTGCAGCGAAACGGTCGGGGCGTTGCGAATACAGACCAGCGCATCAATGTGCCTGGCACGCCTTTGGCAAAAGGATTCATTCGCGTAGATAAAGCCAAGAACCGCTTCAGGTTCGATGACGGCTCGCCCTATTTCCCGATTGGCCATAACTTCGGCTGGCACCTCCAAAGCCACAACCTTGAAGACCATTTCCGTTTGATGGCAAACTCCGGGATTAACTGGACAAGGATTTGGGCGAACGGTTGGGATTCCAAGAACCCCTATGTGCTTCGCGAAGGTCGCCCTCGCCAGGTCAACACGATGGATCCTGTCACCCTTGAAAATTGGGATCGTTGGGTCTCTCTTGCCGAGTCCAACCAGATCCGATTTCAGTTCGTTTTGTTCCACCATGGTCTCTTCAGCACTCAGGTGAACCCAAATTGGAACGACCATCCCTGGAACCGAGTGAACGGGGGGTTCCTGCGCAGGCCCCACGACTTCTTTACCGATGCCTACGCCAAGCGTCTGACACGCAACTGGCTTCGCTACGCCGTGGCTCGATGGGGTCACAGCCGTTCCATCATGGCGTGGGAACTGTTCAATGAGGTTGAGTGGGTTGATCCCATCCACATTGATAAGCAGCCAGAGACAGTGGTTGCGTGGCATAAGGAGATGGCGCAATATCTTCGGTCCATCGACCCCTATGGTCGGCTTGTCACAACGAGTTCCGAAATGGAGATAAAGGGTCTCTACGACTCGATGGATTACTACCAGCCCCACGCTTATCCCCAAGATGTGAGAGCAAGGCTTGCCGAGCAGAGGCTGCCCCAGACCAAGCCTCTCTTCTTTGGCGAAATCGGGGGGGCTCGTTTCGAGGCAAAGGCAGAGCCGATGATCGTGAGAGATTCTCTGTGGGTTTCGACTCTGGCAGGTCATCCCGGTGCCGCTGCTTATTGGTACTGGGATCGCATGTGGGATCTACGCATGTATCCCATCTATCGCCGCTTCGTTGATCTCATTCAGCCTCTCGGCTTGGCAGGAGACCACTCTTTCCGCCCTGTCTCGGCAACGATGGAAACAGAAAACCGCGGGGATCTCGTGCTCGCGATGGGCAAGGGCTGGGGGGAAACCACCAAGTTCGAGCTGGATGTGCCCCAAGGGGCGACTCCGGCAAATCTTGGTCAGATCTCGAGCTACTTGCAAAGTCAGACCAGCGGAGGTAACTCTCGGCTCTTTTCGAGGCCTTTGACTCTGAGATCCAACCAAAAAGAGCCAGGCAACTTTGTATTGCAAGTGGGATCTGTCGCTAAAGCCGGAGCAAACCTCCGGATTTCGGTGAACGGTCGTCAGGTTGTCAACCAAACCTGGAGAGCTCAGTCGGAGGATCGCACTTTGGATCAAGACTTTACGGTTCCTCTTCCCGCTGGCCCAGTGACCATCGTGATTGGAAACCAAGGTGCCGACTGGCTAACGATCAACCGGATCGTCTTTCCCGGCCTCGGGGAGGGAATCATACAGGCGATGCAAGATGGCCAGCGTACGATTGGCAGGGTGACCCAGGCCGCTGGGGCAACTGTTGGCGGGAGAATGACGATTAAGGGTCTCAGCGGCCTTCGGCAAGGCACCATTGCCCTTCACGATCTCGACAGTACAGCGTCGGCAAACGTTCCTTTTAACGCTACTGCAGAAGGCGGAACCTTTGTTTCCCCCTACCGAGACTTTTTCTTCGTCCTCGGGAGCCAAGATGCGAACCTCCGAAAAGGGGGATCTCGCTAGAGGAATAGAAGGGTCAGGGTTAGTTACTCTGACCCTTGCTTGAGTCCTCGCAAAAGGGTCTCGACGAGTTTCTTTCGTTGGTCTGGACCGTAGCCAGCCCATCCTCTCAGGAGCATATCTTTCCCATCGACCAAGAAAATGGTGGGAGAGACTGCTGGTCTCCACTCCCGCATCAATTCTCCTTTATGATCGAGCAGGATGGTGCGGCTCGAACTCTTCTTGCTGAGATCTCCCGCCTGGGATCCGACGATGATCTCGTAGACCACCCCGTTGTTCTTAGAAAAGGCTGCTTCCAGATCTCGTAGGGCTTCTTCAGCTCTCAGGGTTGGCTCGCAATTCGCCTGACTCACGATGACGGCTGCGACCCGGTTTCCTTTCTCGCGGTTGAGGTCAAAGGGGCGGCTGGTTCTCGCATTCACCAGTGAGACCGACAAGTTGAGCTTGTCGTCTGAGATCGGGGGATATGTGAGTTGCGGGGTCACTCGAAAGTCGTAGCCACTGGGGATCTTCGCCACAATCATCGTCGGATCAACCGCGTTTACTTCGGGATTGTTGATCATCCAGACTCGATCGAAGGGGCCAAACTCGGTAACTCCCTGGTGGCGTAGTTTTCGTGGAAATCCCGTCGCGTCAACCCAGATCGTGAAGGTGTCCTGTTCAGTCTTGCCTTGAATCGGTTCTGTCTCCCAGCCATTCAGGGCTTCTCTCGGCAAAACCTTCCATTCTTTGATCTGTTCCTTCAGGCCTGCCAAGCCAAAAAGGAGGGTTGGTATGACTCCCACCAGAGACTCAGCCCATGCGGCGAACCCGCCGAAGCTCGGAGCCGCTGGGGTTTGGTCATAAGTTTTATCCAGATGATCAATCGTGAAAGTTGCGCTCTGGTCTTGGAGCAGCTCAGCGTCGATCCCTGGCCCAGTGAAACGAGCTCGGAGGCGGTTGGGAACGATGGCTTTCAGATCAATTTGGCCCTGGGTGCCAGGCACCAAAATGATCCCGCTGAAGCTTTGAACATTTGACATCCTGCTAAAGAACCGATCCACCGGCGGAGAAGCGATCGGAATCAGGAGGAAGGCAGCAGCCAAAGTCGCAGAGACCATGTCTCTTCATTATCCCGTATTGAATGCTGGTGTAGCTTGATTCCCGATATGGAATTGCCTAATAGCTGTGGCCACATCAAATGGTCCAGAGGAAGGGAATGGCGATGAGCGAAAAGAAATACGTTGTTTTTAAGCTCGACGAAGAACGATATGGGATCCCAATCGAGAGCGTCGAGCGAATCCTGGCAGACCAAAAGCCAGTTCGAATCCCCCGTACCCCTAGTCTTCTCCTCGGCGTTTTCGAACTCCGGGGCGAAACCTTGGCGGCGATGGACATGAGATCGCGCTTCGAGTTTACGAGCAAGACGGAAGCAGGGAACTATATTGTCGTTCACACACGATCCGGGCGAATTGCCTGCAAGGTAGATCAGGTCGACGGAATCGTGACCCTGAACGACAACGAAATCGAAGAAGGGAGCGAACTCCTCCACGCAAAGGATGACGACTTCATTGCTGGGGTCGGCAAGGTTGGCGAGACTCTGGTTGTGCTTGTGGAACCGGAAGCGATCGTGCCAAAGAATCTCCGACGCCAGATCGAGAAGATTGAGAAGCCAGAACCTCGTTTGGCTGCGGCAGCCTAAGCTCCACCCCATCTGAGAAAGAACCCTCGCCCCCCGGTTCAAAGGGTGCGAGGGTTCATAGTTTTATGGGGTTAGGCTTCGTTCAGGAGTTTGCGGGCAGCGTCGGTCGCCTCTTGACTTGCCAACTGGATCCTGACCAGAACCTTATCTCCCTTCCCCCGGATCAGGGCGAGAAGCACCTCTTCGTGGCCGTTTTTCGTATCAGTGTGAAGGGAGCCTCTGATCCTCTCCCCCTCTTTCAACTCCCTGACTTGATCGACGGTGGATTTGGCGAAGGCATCATTGAAGCGATCCCCGCCGTGGCTATCGAGCTTTCCAATTGCCTTGATTACGGCTGGCAGGGTCTTAAGGGTTACCTCTCGTTCCGCCAGGAAGGTGCTGCCTGGCTCTACCTTGATGAGATCGTGGCTGTGGCCCTGGGAATCGGCCCTGATATTGGTCGACGGAGAGTCTTGCGCGCCAGTGCCAGCTCCAGAGGTGACCGCTGGGTTGCTAGGCTCCGAAGCAGCTTCCGGATTCGATGCCGCCGCAGAGTCCTGCGTTGCTCGTTGCGTTGGGCCAGCTTTGCTGCTGGTCTCTGTGGCACCGTCCGCCACAGGCTCCTTGATCACGCAACCAGCAAGCAGGAAAGAGGAGATCAATAAGAAAAGGGCAAAGAACCGAGCCATACCTTCTTAGTGTACGGCTCGGTTCGTCGCCCTGCCAGGCCCAAGGGTCACTACATAACTGGTTCCCAAGCGGCTAAGGAGAGCTCGGTCGGGATTCGGACATCCTCATGGAAGGGAACAACCCTCACGACGTAGCCTCTGTGACCAGGTGCTTCGCAGGTTGCGACGCCCCGGAAGATATGTTTCGACCCATCGCTCGATTGCAGGTCGAGGTCATGGACCTCAATCTCAGTAAGCTCCCGGTTACTACTCACTAACCCGACCATGACTTGAGCCTTGACATCGTTTGGATTCAGGCCATCGAGTTCGACAACGGCTGTGACTTCAAACTGTGCGCCAATGCTTGCTGCCTGGCCGACATTGTCTGCGACAGAAAGCACCCTGACCTTATCCCACGAACTCGTTACCTTATCACGCCACACCAAGGCGGTCTTGGCTCGACTGAGTTGGTCTTCCGTCAGATTTTGGAAGGAACGACTAGCAGGAACATAGAATCGGGATGTGTACTCCCGAACCATTCTCAGGGTGGAGAAGGTGGGGGCGAGCTCCATCATGGACTGCTTCATCATTTCGACCCAAGCGGTGGGGATGCCGTGGTCGTTTCGCATGTAGAAGGTCGGGGCGATTTCCGTTTCGATCAGAGAGTACAGAGCCCGCGAATCCAGCCAGTCTTGGTGGCCCTCGTCTGGGTTCTGGTTGTGGTCTCCGATCGCCCAGCCGACCCCGCGTTGGTAGCCTTCTGCCCACCATCCGTCCAGAATTGAGCAGTTGAGAGCCCCGTTCGGGACAACCTTCATCCCGCTGGTTCCACTGGCTTCCATTGGTCTTCGAGGGTTATTGAGCCACACGTCCACACCTTGAACCATCTGGCGAGCGACGCCCATATCGTAGTCCTCCAAGAAGACCATCCTCGTTCTCGCCCCTTCTTGCCTCAGGTAGTGGACGATGTCTTGGATGAGTTTCTTGCCTCCGTCATCTTTCGGGTGAGACTTTCCAGCAAAGACAAATTGCACTGGTCTTTCTGGGTGGTGAAGGATGCTTTTAAGCCGTTCTCGGTCTCGGAAAAGCAAGGTGGCCCTTTTGTAGGTGGCAAAGCGGCGAGCAAACCCGATGGTAAGGATGCGGGGATCCAAAATGTCGTTGACATTTTGCATGTCTGCCGCACCGGCACTGTTCAGCTTCATGCGGCGTCTGACGTGGCGCCGACAGAATCGAACAAAGTCGCCTCTCAGGTTTTCACGGAGTTCCCAAAGCTCGCGATCCGGGATGTCTGCGACTCTCTTCCAAAGATTTCGGTCGCCTGCCTGGTCTACCCAATTCGATCCGAAGTGCTTGTCAAAGAGCTGAGCCATGGAGGGAGCCAGGAAGGTGAGAGTATGGATTCCATTGGTGATGGCATCGACAGGGACTTCCTGCAAGGGATAGTTTGGCCACCTAGCCTGGAACATCTCCCGCGTGACCTCTGCGTGCAACCGGCTCACTCCATTCACATAGTTGCTGTTTTCCATGGCAAGAACCGCCATGTTGAACCTTTCGCTGTTGTTGTCCTTGTTGATGCGTCCTAAGCGTAGGAACTGATCGAAAGGAAGGCCAAGCTGGGCCACAGATTTGCTCACATACCTCTCCAGCATCGAACTGTCGAAGAGGTCGAAGCCAGCGGGAACTGGGGTGTGGGTTGTGAAAACGTTCCCAGCCACGACGCACTTTCTCGCCACCCTGAGTTCGCAGTTGTGTTCCGACATAAAGTGTCGGAGTCGCTCCAGGGAAAGGAAGGCTGCGTGCCCTTCGTTCATGTGGCAGACGGTTGGAACCAGGTCAAGAGCTTCGAGAGCCCGGAAGCCCCCGATACCGAGGATGGACTCCTGGCGAATCCTCATTTCCTCGTCGCCGCCGTACAAAGTGTCAGTGATCGACTGGTCTCGCGGGGCGTTTTCCAGAATGTTGGAATCGAGGAGATAAAGTGAAACTCGCCCGACTTGAGCTTTCCAGATCTGACAGGTAACGGTCCGGTCAGGGAACTCGACCTGGATTCTCATCGGCTTGCCGTCTTTGCCTCTGACGAGGACGAGGGGCATCCGGAAAAAGTCGTAATTCGGGTAGTGCTCTTGCTGCCAGGCATCGGCACTGAGAAATTGTCTGAAATAGCCTCGCGCATAAAGCAGACCAACCCCGACTAGGGGGATCCCCAGATCGCTCGCTGCTTTGAGGTGGTCGCCAGCAAGGACACCCAATCCGCCGGAGTAGATGGGTAAGGACTCGCTGATCCCAAATTCGGCGCAGAAGTAAGCGACTCTTGTCTTTTCTCGTTCGCCAGGAAACTTTTGATCAAACCAAGTGTCGGCGCCGAGATAGTCGTTCAGGTCCTCAATGCAGACCTTAAGGCGAGCCAGATAGACCTCATCTTCGCAGAGGGCCCTCATTCGGTCGTCGCTCAAAAGGTTGAGGAGTTCAACCGGGTTATGATTGGTTTCTTCCCAGATTTCTTGATCTGTGTCGCGAAAGACCCTTTGGGTTTCGTGGTGCCAGGTCCAACGGAAGTTATAGGCCAGATCCTTTAGAGGTTTCAGTGCGTCCGGAAGGTCACGAATGACCTCGAACGAGTGGGCGTATCTTGGGCTCCTCATGCGCTCCTTTTATTATGGTCGGTTAGCCCCTTATTTTTACTGGGGATGGTTGAATCTTAAAGGATGTGTGGGTCACAGTGACCAAGTATTCCGTGCCTTTCAGAGTGATTCGTGCTTTGATTCCCTCCCACTCCTTTGGCAGATTGGGTTGAAACACAATGAAATCATTCTCGCCAATTGCGATTTTGTGGGCAATTGGTTTTCCTGGGTCTCCACCCTCCAGATTGATGCCCAGAAACCCGTAAAGGACAGAGTTTAGACAGCCTGCTGCACCGGTATAGAAATAGCTCTCTGATTGGCCCGGCTTTTCGATAAAGGTTTCAGCTGGGTTATCTGTATACCTTTGCCAACTTTCCCTCCACTTGACCAGGGCATTATCTGGTTGTCCATTGCGGGCGAGCAACAAGGCTTCGAGACTCAGGGACATGGCCGGGCCGTTGAGTGTCGTTTTGCCAAGGAATCGATCCAGCATTTCTGGCGCTTCCTTCTTGACCTTTGGGTGTTCGTAGGGCCACAAAGCCAAAAGAGCTGCATGTTGCTGATACATCCGGAGCGGATCATTGTCAAAGCTCAGAAAGGTTTTTTCATCTCTGGGGAGAGCGAAGGGTGGGACTTCCTCCTGATTGCTCCCAGTCAGACGTCGCAGGAGATCTGCACCGGCATTCGTCGCCAAGTCGTTATCGACTTCGTGCCATTCGCTGGGGCTGATGACTTGGAGAATCTCGGATTCTGGATTTGCTTTGGCAGGATCGACAAAACTTCGCGCAGAGAAAAAGTCCGCGATGCCTTTGATCATTTCCTTGGCTCGGTCGGGTTGTTCCACAAGATCCAGTCGAACCGCCTTGGCCAACATGAGGGCCACGGCTGCGTTGTGGTGTTCGGCAAATTTGGTCGGAGCAGTGGATGCCTCGATTCCGTTTGGCAATGATTCCCAAGCGACCCTCAGCGGCGGGGAAGTGACGCCAGATGCCTGAACCCCGCGACCTGTCTCGCGGTCTTTCAAGTCAAAGAATGACCGAGCATTTTGCTCCATCCCTTTTCCCATTTTGAGACGAGCGGCTGCGATGTTCTCAGCTTGCGTCGGTTCTATGAAGGCGAGAGCAGGGAAGACCCACACATCGAGATCCCAGAAGATGTGGTTCGTGAAGCGGCGGTTTGTGCCAGAAAATGGCCCGTACGACTGGTTGCCTGCGTAACCTGTTCTCACCCTGGCCTCAAGCCCAGCAAGAGCCTCGTCATCTTCCGGCGAACCAAGGATCTCGATTTTCCGAACCCAGTTTTGCCAGGAGTCTGCGATCTCTTTGGCCTGGGTGCCTGGGTTGCTGACCCACTCTTTGCTCTGATTTTCGAAGGCGGTGAGTGGGTTTGAGTCCTGAATCCGAACAAGAAAGACTGGTTCTGTCCGGTGGATTTGGACCGTGACTGGGATGAGAGTCTGGTTCGAGGCGAGAGTGAGATTCATCGTTCCTTGGCTGGGATCCGTGGAGAAGGATTCCAGGCGAGGAGTGCCTTCCAGATTGGGGATTGCTGGGAAGTCTGGCCCTGGTCTAAAGCCCTCCTTTGTGCCAGCCGCGGAGAGCAGAGTTTCAATCCGATGACTTTCTGGGCAGAAGATGATCCCGAGCGCCCCATTTGTGAGAGTTCTTTTGGGGGCTGGCAGCTTGATGGCTAAGTTCGGTGGCGGGGAATTGTCGCTCGTCGTGCCGGGCCTTTGACAACCAGGAGAAAAAAAGGCCAGACCGAGCAGAACGAGAGAAGCGATCGAGAGGAACCGGATCCACCGAAAGGCCCTATGGGTTAAACGGACAGGCAAGATCATCTCGTAACGCCAAGATACTCTATGGCCTATTGGTTGATGAAGTCAGAGCCGGACGTCTATTCGATCGACGATCTTGCTGCGAAGGGAAAACCAGATATCTGGGAAGGGTGCCGCAATTACACGGTCCGTAACTTCATGCGGGATCAAATGAAGGTCGGAGACCTGGCGTTTTTCCACCATTCGAATGCAAAGCCAAGCGGCATCGTCGGTATCATGCGAATTGCAGGGCCTGCCTACCCAGATCCCACCCAGCTTGATCCGAGCAGCAGCTACTACGACCCAAAAGCGAGTCCTGATAAAATGCCCTGGCTAGCGGTTGACGTCGAATTGGTCGAGAAGTTTGAAAGGGTGATCTCCTTGGATCTCTTGCGAGAAACCCCTGGTTGCGAGACGATGATGGTTTTGCAAAGAGGCCAGCGTCTGAGCGTTATGCCAGTGACCCCATCTGAATGGGACTCCGTGCTGAGAATCGCACGTTAGGGCCCCTGAACTGAACGTCCCCCATGGTATAATCGTAAGACAAATTAGGCAGGATTCCTTGCACGCGAGAAGCGGGATGGCCCTTTAGCCATGCCGCTTTTTTCTCCCTATAGGGTGACCATTCTCACCACCGGAGGCTTTGGATCCCGCCGACAGAAGAAACACCAGGAGCTGAATGACGATGAATCTCATGCAAGAGTTACAGCAAATCGCGGTCGAACGAGATCTGAGCGTAGATGAGTTGATTGCGGAATTGGAACAGGCCCTTGCCGTCGCCTACAAAAAGTACAAAGGGGCGACCGGTGAGATCACCTTGCGGCTCGATTCTAACGTCAAAAGCGGTGCTGTCATCGAGAAGGAAGTCGTGGGCGAACTGCTGGATCCAAGTTTCCAAATGAGCCTAGAAGTTGCCAGAAAGTATAAGGAAGATGCACAAATTGGTGACTTCATTCCGGTGGAAGTTGACCCAAACGCTTTCGGCCGTATTGCCGCCCAAACTTGCAAGCAAGTTCTCTCGCAAAAGCTGAGGGAGGCTGAGCTTCGACGCATCCATGATCAATTCAGCGAAAAGGTCGGGGATGTTGTCAGCGGCACTGTCGCGCGACGCGAGGACTCCTCCGTCCTGATCCAAGTCAATCGCCACGAAATCGAACTTCCCAAGCGGGAACAAGTGGGAACGGACGATTATCGGCCCAACGAGCGTTTGCGCGTCTACATTTTGAAAATCGAGGAGACTTCTCGGGGCTTCAAGGTCATCGCCAGTAGAAGCCACCCCAACTTGATTCGCAAGCTGCTCGAGATTGAGGTGCCTGAAATCGCCGATGGTCTTGTCGAGATTGTGAGCGTTGCCAGAGAACCTGGCCAGCGCAGCAAGATCGCCGTGGTGAGCCATGACGAAAGAGTGGACGCAGTCGGAGCCTGTGTCGGACAGCGAGGAACCAGGATCCAAGTCTTGATGGATGAACTCAGGCCGGAAAAGATCGACGTTGTGCCTTTCAGCACCGACGCAAAGACTTACATCATCAATGCCTTGTCACCAGCCAAGGTTAACACGATCAAGCTTGACCCAGAAAATCAAAGTGCTTATGTGGTAGTGCCTGATAGCCAATTGAGTTTGGCGATTGGTCGCGGTGGACAAAACGTTCGCTTGGCAGCGCGCCTCACCGAGTGGAAGATCGACATTCGCAGCGAATCCCAAGCAGCGGAAGAAAAGGGAAAAGCGACATCTTAAGTGATTTCTTCTGAAGAATTCCGAGGGGGCTGCCTCTTTTGAGTCAGCCCCCTTGTCGATTGCAGGAAAAAAGACAGAGATGGGTGTTCCGATACGTACTTGCGTCGTGTGTCAAGCAAAAAAGCCTCAGGGCGATCTGATTCGAATCAGGTACACCAGCGAGAGCCGTTCACTCTCCCTTGATTCCCCTTCTCAAGGCCGAAGTGCGTACCTGTGCTATGATCCTGCCTGCTGGGCTCAGCTCACGAAAAAGAATCGGCTCGATCAGTCGCTTCGTCAAAGGGTACCTATCGAGGCGAGGGAGTCGTTACGGCGCGAGCTTGAATGGCGACAGAGGTAAAAAACACACAGATGCTTCGCAAAATCTCCGAATTGGCCACAAAATGGAAAGTGGCGCCAGGTCAAATTTTGGCGGCCTGCCACGAACTTGGTGTCGAAACAACAGATGGTCAATTCGAGGTAGGGGATGACGATCTTGAATTGATTCGAGAGGCAGCAGCACAACAAGGGAAAACAATCGCCCTTGCTCCAAACCGAACCCCCCGCGACATCGCGGCAGCCATGGGAGTCACAGATAAGGAAGTCCAAACGGCCCTGATCAAGAAGTTTAAGGTTATGGCGACCCTGACCACTGTCTTGGCTCAAGATGTCGCAGAGAACCTCGCCAAGGAATTCGGATTTAGCCTTACCTGGGCCGAGCCCTCCGCCCCCAAGGCAAGTCGGAAGTTGCAGCCTGGCAAAGGTGGGCCGGTGAAACGACCCCCGGTTGTCACGATCATGGGCCATGTTGATCACGGCAAGACATCGATCCTCGACTACATCCGGAAGGCTAACGTTGTTTCTAAAGAGTTCGGAGGCATCACTCAACACATCGGTGCCTATCAGGTGACCTTGCCGCAAGGCGTGATCACATTCTTGGATACTCCTGGCCACGCAGCCTTTACCGCCATGAGAGCAAGGGGCGCGAGTGTTACGGATATCGCGATCTTGGTTGTCGCAGCGGACGACGGAATCATGCCTCAGACTCAAGAGGCAATTCAGCACGCCAAAACGGCTGGGGTGCCTATGATCGTTGCCGTTAACAAAATTGATAAGCCATCGGCGAATGTGGATAAGGTCGTGATGACCCTCCCGAATTACGATGTTATCCCAGAAGCCTACGGCGGCGAAGTCATCATCTGTCCTGTCTCTGCCCACACGGGAGAAGGAGTGCCAAACCTCTTGGAAATGATTCTGCTCCAAGCTGACGTCATGGAACTCAAGGCAGATCCGAAGGCTGACTTCCGAGGCGTCATCATTGAGGCCCAACTTGACAAAGGCCGTGGACCAGTGGCAACCGTTCTCGTCCAGCAGGGGACCCTGCGCGTGGGGGATGTCATCGTGGCAGGCAATACCTGGGGCAAGATCAAAGCGATGACTGACTACGCAGGCGAGAAAGTCAAGGAAGCGATTCCTGCTATGCCAGTCGAGATTCTTGGCCTGAGCGAAGTGCCTGGCGCGGGAGATAGAGCTGACATCGTCAAGGACGAAAGAGCTGCCAGAGACCTGACCTCCGATCGGGTGGATGCAGAAAAGCTCCGCAACGCCATCGGCATGAAAAAGCGGCTCACCCTCCGCGATTTGCGACGCCAAATGGATCAAGAAGAAGTCAAGGATCTGAACTTGATCGTCAAGGGCGATGTCCAGGGGTCGGTTGAAGCGGTTCGCGGGCTCATTGAAAAACTCTCCCACCCAGAAGTGAACGTGAGGATCCTGGCGAGTGGGGTAGGAAGCATTACCGAATCTGATGTCCTTTTGGGCAGTGCAAGCAACGCGATCGTCGTCGGTTTTAACACCAAGCCAGAACCAAAGGCAAAGGCCGAGGCGGAGAGGCAAAAGGTCGAGATCCGAACCTACACCATCATTTACGAGCTGATCGAAGATATCGAAAGTGCTCTGAAGGGAATGTTGGCTCCCAAGTATGAGGAAGAGTATCAGGCAACCGTCGAGGTTCGAGCTGTCTTCAAACTGACGAAGTCCGGCAAGGTGGCTGGATGCCACGTGACTGATGGCAAGATATTCCGTAATTCAAAGGTTCGAGTGAAACGTGACCGCGAAATTGTTTTCGAGGGCGAATTGGATAGTTTGAAGAATGTCAAGCAAGACGTGCGAGAAATGTTTGCTGGTCAGGACTGCGGTATCAAGTTTGTCGGCTGGGAAGACTTCAAAGAAGGCGACGTGATCGAAGCCTACGAACTTGTCCAAGTAAACTAGTTTGGTTAAGGAACTCACCAAGGTTGTGGAATCACTGGCAGAACCAGCTGACTCGCGTTCTTACCGCCCGAAAGGATCGAGATCGTGGCAGATCTAAAGTCACTGTCCTTCGCCCGAGGAATCTCCATAAAGACATTCGGGTTTCGGTCCGCAACCGGGAACCAATAACTTTGCAGGCGGATCTTAATGCGATGCCCTTTACGAAATGTGTGAAAGGCATCGTTCAAGACAAAGCGAACGAGAGTAGGCTCACCTGGCGTGATCGGCTTTGGCCGCTCGTAGGATTCTCTGAATTTTGCCCTCATAATGTCGCCCCGCACCATGAACTGATAGCCAGCCATAGATGTCTGGCCGTCTGGTTTTACAGCAAGGGTTCCTGCTGGGAACTCGTCGATGAGCTTCACGACTAAGTCGCAATCTGTACCTGTCGTTTTAAGCCAAACTTTAACTTCTATCGGCCCAGCAATTCGCAAGTCTTCCGCCAGGGGTGGCAGAGTGTAGGTAAGGGTTCCATCCCGACCTTCGGTCCAAGCCTGGTTCTTGGCGAGCCAATCACCAGGGGCCCTCTTACTCGTTTGATAGTCCTCAACGTAAGGGTTTGGCTTCGCTGGATCTGCAAGGTAAATGGCGGCAGAGGAGTCGCGAGGTTGATCCCAGTTGAGAGCCCCTTGATGATCCAAATAGATCGATCGAGGCTTCATTTGTTTGGGGGGCCAGGAAGGAAGCTGATGCCACTTGTTTGCCCCAGTTTCGAAGACCGTCGCTTCGGCAGGCTCATCCACATTCTGATCTCGCAGAAACCTTTCAAAGAAGGGAAACTCCACCTGGGCTCTGTACCAACTACTCGTTGGCATCTGCCAGTTCATCTGTGAGAGGGAATTGCCGCTACCACCAGCCCATTGCCCGTGACTCCAAGGCCCCATGACAAGATAGTTTTTGATCCCGGGATTCTGCTTTTCACTTGCCCGATAGAGTTGAAGGGCCCCGTAAAGATCCTCTTTATCGTACCAACCGCCTACTGTGAGAACAGCACACTTGACGTTTTTGAAAGCCCGCCATAAAGCACGATCTTTCCAATAGTCATTATAGGTTGTGTTACTCAGGAGTTCCTGCCAATATGGCAGCCTTCCTTGTAAGAACTTCTCTTCAAAGTTTGAGAGGGCACCTGCTTGCAAGTAGAAGTCATAAGCAGAGAGGTTGTTACGGGGGATGAAAATCGCTTGCTGGCCACGCGGGACATCAAACCATAGAGCGAAATCGAAGGTTTCTTGCAGAAAAAACGCACCATTGTGGTGGACATCGTCTCCCAAAAACCAGTCGTTGACAGGTGCTTGGGGCGAAATCGCCTTAAGGGCTGGATGAGAGTTAATGCCACCTGCTCCAGCATAGAAACCAGGGTAGGAAATCCCCCAAAGTCCAACTTTTCCATTGTTGTTCGGGACATTTTTGATGAGCCAGTCGAGAGTATCGTAGGTATCGGTGGACTCGTCTATCCCCTTTTGCCCTGGCTTGACCATCGGACGGACGTTCTCGAAATCGCCACCGCTTCTGCCTTTTCCCCTCACGTCTTGGAAGGCAAAGATATAGCCAGCTTCTTGGTACTCACGGCTGGCGCGAGATGGAGCCATGTTGGGAGACCCAGCGCCATAGGGGGTTCGCTCCATTAGGATTGGGAAGGGGCCAGGCTTGCCCTTGGGAACATAGGTGAGGGTATAGAGCTCGACTCCATCTCTCATCGCGATCCGAGACTCTGTGACTGTGTATAGATCTCGCCACGACTGGCGGTTTTGGGCACTCGAAGCGGTGGCGAGAGGGAGAAGCAGAGCAAAAGCAAGAGAACAAGCAGTCCGTCGAGTGCCTAACGACATACGCAGAGGATAGCATTTTAAGGAACACTATGGCACCGGTTTTTTCTGGTTCCTGGCTCCTGAATTCGATCGAGCTGTTCCCAGAGAAAAAGTGACCTGGCTCTCTTTCGAAAACCAGGCCTATCCATTCTATCTCGCCACGCTTTACTGTTAGTTGCCCTGAGTCCGCGGCGGCGGAGCACCAAAGCCTGCCTCAGCTGGCCTCTCCTTACTGGGGTTTGTCCACGTCTTGTTCTCTTCTGGTGTCGAGGTTGTTTTGGTGTCTCCGCAACCGACAAGGCTGAGAGAGAAGAGACCTGCGATCATCAGGAGAATTGTTGCCTTTCTCATCGGTAAGCGTTCCACATGTTGTCTTGCGGTCGGTTGGTTTGGTCTGGGTTGGTTCTGGTTGGCCTAAGTGCCTTGGCTGAGCTATCGGCGAAGCTGAAGACAGCATTTTCGGCGAATCTTGCCGTGACAGCTCCATTTCGGCGATCTTGGTTCCAAACCCTGCCTTTGATATTGTAGACACCGGCAGATCTGGCTCCGTCTGGCAGGAGGCCAGCAAAGCCAGTCCAATCCCAGAAATCCTGTCCATTGATGAGCATTCCCGGGCCCCAAGAGGTCGCGCTTCCGTGGCGTTCGGTGAAGGCAACGGTGGCAGAGGGGTTCGTCACTGCCGTGGCACTGGTGACGCCGCGACCCATCCAGACTGTATTGCCGCAGGGGCCAGCAACCGATTGGTTCAGGCCCATGACACCCATCAGCTGGTCGGCAGTGGCAGAACCGGAGCCGTCATTTTGCACAAAGCCGTTGGAGGCAAATCCGATCAGAATCGACTCTGGGTTCGTAAGCATCCAAGACTCCCAGTGGGAATTGGAATTCGGATCGGCTGGGGATCGCAGAAGGGGAAGGTTCTTGATGTAGGGTTGAACAGTAAACGTCCAAGCACCATCGATCGGCCCCCACCAGCATGCACCGTTCCCTTGGGGGAAGATGTCGTCGTAGTCTGCCAAGTAAATCTGCACGGCAGTGCCTGTTTGCTTGATGTTGGAGAGGGCCGTTGTCTTCTTTGCCGCTTGTTTGGCTTGGGCGAAGACAGGGAAGAGGATGGCCGCCAAGATCGCGATGATCGCGATGACGACGAGCAGTTCGATCAGAGTGAACGCACGATTGTTTTTCATTGGGTTTAACCTTCTTTGGTTGGGATTGCTGACGTAGCTAAAACGGCTTCCCCGGGAACATAGGGTCTACGACCATGCTCGGGGAGAGCGTATGCAAAGCTGTTTGCATGGGAGAAATAGGGGATGTTTTCCCAGGTGGCAGGCGAGGCGCCACAGGACCCTCGCACCACTAATCGCACAGGGATCTTCACTTTCTTGTGAGCAGAGTGGTCGCCATGAAGGCGCGCAACGAGCCTTCGAACTGCTGCATCTGCGACCAATTCCCAGTCGACCAGAATTGTGGTCAAGCCAACACCACCGAAATCGTAAGGGACGTCATTTCCAAATGCGACTACTCGGACATCTTCTGGAACTCGGAGCCCGCAGCGTTCGATCGCCTTTGCGACGAACGGGACAAGGAAGTCATCTAAGACAAAAACCGCGTCTGGGCGATCTGGTTGGCTGAGCCGAAACTCCAGCAGCCTGGTGTCTGGCTGCACCATGTCGGAGGTGAAACAAAAGACGTAATCAGCAGAAGAAGGCTGGATCTCGTTATCCATGAGGCCGATCTGGTAGCCAGCAAACCTTTCGTGGTTTGTGCTGAGCATGTCGAGCATTCCTGTGACGGCAACTCGTCGGGAGCCCATTCGTGCCAGATGGCTGGCCACTAGGTGACCCCCGTCAAAGCCATCCTCCGAGACGACATCTGTCGCGGCATTGGGGAAAGAGTGCCGGATGTTGACGACTGGCATCAAAGCCAGTGCTGACTGAACTTGAGGAAGATGAAGGTAAGAAGTCTTTGGCCAGATGATCGCCCCGGCAAAACCCTGAGCGTGGGCATAGGTGATGGCTCCCTCAACCGTGAATCGGTGAGAGTCAACATGAACCAGGTGGTATCCAACATCCTGAAGCCTCTTATTGAGCGCCATAAAGAGAGGCTGGTTGACAGTCTCGGCGTGATCGATAAAGGCGATGTTCGTTGTTGAGGCTTGGGGGCGACCCTGTTTTGCCAACACGCCACGATTGGGACTTGCCTCAGCCCAACCAGAATCGACGAGGCTCTGCAGGGCTCGCCGCACGGTTGTTCGACTGGTCGTGAATCGATCTTGCAGTTCACGCTCTGTGGGGAGGAGCGATCCGCTCCCGATTTTCCCATCGCGTATATCTCGGCGCAGAGCAGCTGCCACTTCGTGGTAACCATTCCGGCTCGAATCTGTCAACCTCGACCGATTCATTGTATGATCGATAGTGTACAACATGTGTACCCTCAATGCGGCAAAATGGTCTCAAAGTAGAGAGTTGGCTGGATAAAAAGTGGTGTTAATGCTAAAAGTCTACGGAAAACTAAGATTACAAAAATTAGTTGATGGCATCCAGCCCCCTCTCTCCGGTGCGAATTCGGATGGCATCGATCACTTCTGTGACAAAGATTTTGCCGTCGCCGAGTTCTCCTGATTGGGCGATCTCAATGATTGTCGCGATGACTTCCTCCACGTCCTCGTCCGCGACAACGACTTCAATTTTGTTTTTCGGGACGAGGTTTAGGGCATAGGTAGAGCCTCGGAAGTGCTCCGTCTGGCCTTTTTGTCGGCCGTAGCCTCTTGTTTGGCTCACGGTCATTCCTCGAATATCGATTTCTTCGAGGGCCAGTTTGATCTCCTCGAGTTTGTTCATTCGGATATAGGCTTCGATTTTCTTCATGCCAGCGATTGTACTGGTCTGGCTGTCACAATCCTTTTGTGGTGCCAGGGTCTGGTCAGTTGAGATGGGCAAAGCTCGCTCCTCTCTTTGGGGTTTTGGTGGTTGCGGCGGCCCTTGTGGGAATCCTTCATCCACCATCTTCGTTCTTGGCTCTCATCGCTCTGGTCTTCTTTGGCCTGGTGATGCTCTACGGATGCTTTTTGGCGTGGCGACTCCTGGGGGCTTGGGACTTGGCCATCAAGGATCTTTTGGGCCAACAAAGTGCCCTCGAAGTTGAGTGTGATCGCCACAGAAACGCTCTGGATGAGTTAGCCGATGGCTTGGCGATCGTCATCTTTCTCACAGATCGGACTGGCAAGATCCTCTATGCCAATCGGGCAGCTCAGGATGCTTTCGGGCTCGGTGAGCCGAGTGGATTAGCGATTTTAGGGGTGACGATTAGTCAAGAAGTCAATGAAATGGTCTTGCAAGCGGCATCTGGCCAACCGGCACGGCGAGAGCTTGTCTTGCGCCACCCGCGAGACAGGTCTTATGTCGTCGGGACTTGGCAAGAAGCTTCCGTGGAAGGCAGGGTGTTTATCTCCATGGTTGATATTTCGGAGCTTCGCTATCTGGAGCGGGTTCGGCGAGACTTCGTGGCGAACGTTTCTCATGAGCTCCGAACACCAATGACGACGATTCGGGCGATGGCCGAAACCCTGCAGGATGATGACCCAGAGGATCAAGAACTGCGGCCGCGCTACCTCAGCAAGATTGTCCGGGAGGTGGATCGCCTGACCACGATCACGGATGATCTTTTGATTCTGAGCACGGTCGAGGCGAGTAACTTGCAGAAATCCGAAGTGGATCTGGCGGAACTGCTTCGAGTCTGTGTGCAACAACTCGTGCCCCTCGCGACTGAGAAAGGTCTCGTTCTCGGATACCAAGGACCCTATTGTGTCAAGGGAATGTTTAACGGGGATCAGATGACTCAGGTGTTTTTGAACCTGATCCAGAACGCTGTTAACTACACTGGTAGGGGCACGATCAGTGTCCGTCTGATGGATCGAGATGACGACATTCTGGTCGAGGTGGAAGATACTGGGATTGGGATTTCGGCCGATCAGGCCACTCGGGTATTTGAGCGTTTTTATCGAGTCGATAAGGGCCGGAGCCGGGCCAGCGGCGGAACTGGTTTGGGTCTGAGTATCGTTCGCAACATCGTGGAAGCTCATGGTGGTCGCGTCTCTTTGGAGAGTGAGCTGAACCGGGGGAGTACCTTCCGCGTGAGCCTGCCGAAAACGTGACCTGATTTCTGTGGTCTGTGGCTTCGTGACTCGCATCCTGCTTTTGATCGGCTCTCATTCTTTTCGGATATACTCTCGTCTTGGCCCGGGGATGTAGCTCAGCTGGGAGAGCGCTGCAATCGCACTGCAGAGGTCGAGGGTTCGAATCCCTTCATCTCCACCAATCAACAGATTTTCACTAGTCGGCCCATGTTTAACGGACTGCGAAGCCGAACTAGCGGTGAGTGCGGCTTTTGCGAGCGATGGCCAGGACGAGGTGGGTGGTCAGCCAGACCAATACCACCCAGGCGATGATGCCGACAGGAATCCCGAGGATCAGGCCGAGCCATCCTGCGGCTCGGTAGCCGATCGCAGCTCCAACAAAGGCTCCGAGAAGGGGGAAGAAGTTAACGCACCCCCATCAGGCTGGTTGTTCGGTGGGCATGATGGCTCCTGGGGGCAGGATATCACGCCATGTCAGCGATCGGCTGGGTCAGGCGCAACATAGTCTCGGCAAGGTCTTCATCGCGAGTCGGGTGAATTGCCGGAAAGAGATGGAGAGTCGGAGAGGTAAACCGGTAGCGACGAAGAAGCACCTGGAGAGTGGCAGCTGCCCAGGCCCGGTCTTCCGGATCGCGGAACCAAGAAACCAGGGGTGAACGGTAGGCTTCACCTGACAAAGTCCCGGTCACGAGCACAGGAAGAATCGGAACACCGGCGCGTCTAGCCAAAAGGGCGACGCTCGGCGACCAGGTCTTGAGAGACTCGCGAAGGCCTGGACGAACCGCTGGGTCAGGCTCTATGCGACCGGCCGGGAAGGTCAGGACAGGATTGCCTTGGCGGAGGGCGGAGTTAGCCGCATGAAAAGCAGAGGCCTTGTCATCTTCCTTGATAATCAGGAGCGTTTGAAGGGTCGCGGGAAGAAGATCAAGGAGGTCACGGCGGCCAGCAAGGGTCTTAAGATCAGGGCGGTCGATCGAGTGCCAGATCACCATCGCATCGGTCATACCTGGGTGGTTGCTCGCAATCAGAAAGGGACCCTTTGGGATGTTTTCCGCTCCCAAGATGGTCGGTGGCGAAGCGTAGTGCTCGAGAGCGTAGCGAGCAGCAGAGAGAAGCCCCCCTTGGGCGAGGGCTGTCTCGAATCCCCAGATGTCGACCGCAAAACGCTTTGCCGAGGGGCGGATCAGAGGGGAAAGAATCTTGCCAGCACCAGGGAAGCGGTCGAGGTGGAATGCGCGAAGAAGGTCTTCGGAGTTTTGACGAACGAGTCGGGAAAGGACTTCCGGGGGAGGCGCAGGGCTCACCGCGAGGTTGGTTCTTTTTTTGCGCAAAGGGAGCATTGATTGAAGTCCGGGGCTCGGAGGCTGAGGAGGTCTCCTTTCTTTACGGTTTTGCCCGAGGCTCCGGCGGTTCGCACCGGACTTTTTTTGCAGATCGGCTGGCAATGTCCAGCGAGATCCCGACGCCCCAGATCTTCAAGGTCTTGGGCTAAGCCTAACGCTTGCCCACGTGGTCAGTTCGAGCTTGGAGCGGGATCATAAACTGGACGATGAGAGCCATCAGGATTGCGCCAACCACCCATACGGCAACTTTCACCGCCATGATTCCGGTCTGACTCGCGATGCCGACTGATCCAAAGAATACGACGAGGAGCAAGAGACTCGTCCAGGGAACACTGATGGCACCGCCACACTTTGGACAACTGATCGTGCGGCCAGGGCCGAGGGTGAGTTTGGTGAAGTAGGGAATTTCTGCAGATTGGCAGTGAGGGCAGGGTAGTTTTTTCATTTGATTTTTCCTAACTAAGAAAAGTCCCTGGGGCGAGACCGCCCCAGGGGAATCGTAAATTCAGTGGCTTATTCCTGCTCGATGCGAACGACTCCACTCAGGGAGCCATTCACGGGAGCAGCAATCGAAAACCGAATGTCCTCGAAGGTGAGATAGAGGCCATCTGGCCGAGGCATGTAGTGAACCTTGCCCATAGTCGTGCTCCCGTAGCCGATGCTTCCGGAGAGATCCGAGTAAGTCGCGGTTGCCTTGAGAGGATCCGTGCCGTTGCCGACGAGGTAACTTCGTGGATCGACGCCGGGAATGTCGAAGAGGAGTTTGTCGCCGTCGGTGAACTCAACTTCGAACCTCATGGTCCCGCCAATGAGATAGGCGGTATTGCGAAAGATCGTCTTATGAACCTGAGGTTGAGTTGCAGGATCGTGTTCATAGACTGCTCCCCAGCCAGTGGTGACATTTGCGGGAAGGACGGTGAGGGTGGGCAAGTCAAGCTCAACTCGGGATTCCACATCTCCTGGGGTCGTGGTCACCACGTTTTGAAGGCTGCCATCAAATACCAAGCGTGAACCAGTTGTTGCCTGGGTGAGTGTGATCGTCCCCATGCTCCCTTCGTACACAGTGCTCCCTGGCAATTGAAGGCCGACCATTCCCCCCAGGCTGGACTGGCTGGCCTCTTGGACTGGGTAGCGGGCTCCATTGATGAAGAAGGGTCGATCTGGGATCGCCACTGACATGCGGCGGGTGGTCGGCCCGAATGAGAACACGCGATGGGTTGCATTCTGGCTCATGGAACCTAGGCTCGCAGTGAGGTTGGTTGTTTCACCGGGAAACTGATTTGCGTTCGTAAAGGTGGCGAGGGCCTGGAGGCCGTAGGTATCTGGGTTCGACGGTGGTGTGGGAATTGAGCCACCACTGCCGCCGAAAAAGCCGCCGCAGCCCTGGAGAGCCAGGGCCGCGAGCGCGCCAAAGGCGAGGAGAGATATCTTCGTTCGCATCGTGAAGATCATAGGAGTTGCTCCTTTGGCTCTTTGTGATCACGATCACAGAGCAAGCAAAACCACCGCCGATTTTGTTTCTGGTTTCATGGTGAGCCTCCCCCCTTTGGATTGCGAATCGTGCCTTAGTTCTTGTAGCGTCTTCTGGCAAGAGTTGCGAGTCCCAAACCAATGACAGTGAGTGTGGCTGGCTTTGGCACAGCTTCGACGTTTGAAGAGACTGTGAAGTTGTCAACTCCCGTCATTCTCGTCGTTTCGTCAAAGCCGGAGCCAAAGACCATGTAGCCAGCACGGATAATCTCGCCGCTGGTACTGAAATCAGGCATCGAAGTCGGATCAACCAGGAGTGACGATGGCACGAGCTTGTTGAATGAAGTGTAGGCTTGGCCATTCACACTCAGTGTCGTCCATGTGGGGGCGTTGAAGGCAAACTGCTGGGAGATGAAAATCTCGTCGTCCTGCTGAATCGCGAATGCGAGGGTGATCGACGAGAAATCGCCTGCCTTCCGAATAACGTCAAAGGAGAAGTCAAAGTTCGTCAGACCTCCCAGAGAAGGATCCCAGTACCACTGGGAAGAAATAAAGGTAGTCCCGAAGCCGCCGTTCGCGTTGTTGATCGTTCGAACTTCTAGGTGACTGCCCCCGTTGCCGCCTGTGGTGCGAAAGAAGTCGGTCGAACTCCCGCCAGTTCCTATGGCGATCGGCGTTTGGGTGTAGTTAGCAGGGAACATCGTCGTGTCGGTGACGGTGAACTGGGCTTGGGCAGCAGAAACTGCAAAGAG
>JALOLT010000022.1 GCA_025455775.1 Fimbriimonadaceae bacterium | reverse complement strand
GTCAAACCACTCGAAAGTGTGTGGCGATCAAAATAGGGGGTTCGAGGGAGCTTTTCGAATCGGTAATCAATATTGAATGCTCGGCAATCGCGAATACTGATCCAACTGGGCGCATCTCCCCAGCCGCTCGTGTCGACGGCCATCCACTCTCCAGGCCCGTCCTGGAAGCCAAGGGCGACGCACATTCCGATCTTGTTTGCTCCGCCGCTGGTATGGGCGTAGTAGCCGTGACTGAATCCGGAACCCATCGTGTTGAAAGGAGTTACGCCAATTGGAATAGCAGTATTCTTTGTTGAACAATTCCTGAGCCAGCACTCATTTGCTCCCAGGCTTGCGTAGCTAATAAAGGGAGGCCCCTCGTCATTCCAGTCGCTCCGGCAATCGTCGCAGACCATGACTCCCCCGGCCCCGATCACGACGGTTCCAACCCCGTGCCTGTTGTTATTGGAAAACAAAGAATTTCGCACTACCAAGACACTTGCCCCCCTATTGGTTGCCCTTAAACCATAGCCAGGGTAAGACATCTGAGTTGCATTTCGATCGCCGTAGGCCCCGTAACCATCGATCCAGATATCGCTGACAAAAACACCGTCGAGGTCGGCAACACAGATCCCGTCTTGGAAGTTTCTCACAACAAGCTCGGCCCCATTGACGTTTGCCTCTCGGGGATTCTCGCCAATCCGGAAGCGATAAAAGACGGTGGTCCCAACCTGGGCCCAGGAGTTTTCCCTGGCCTGCACTTCTGCCTCAGTCGTGACTTTCCAGGCGCAATCGTTGTATGCCTTTGCTTTTTTTACCCTCGCAAGCGTGACCCCAGCCGACAAAGTGTGAGAGACTACCTTTGGGTCGGCAGTTGTATTCCATTGACTATTGGTGAGCCTGACTGCATGGGCAAATCGTGGCTGACTCGCTTCTGGCACAGTCCCGTCAACGTAGGCTCCTAGGGCCACTGGACGGTTGATGTGGAGGGCTGTCTCCCAGGACATGGTTGCGGCAGAAGCACCGTAGCAGTTCTCTCGGAAGGTCACAACTCTCGTCGCAGAGTTGTAGCTTAAGACTTCGTTCGGGGCCAGTGCCGCCGACGTGTTGAGATACCACATTTCGCCGGGAACTGGTTCAAAACCAACCGGAGCCGAGGTCAGGGTTACTGTATTTGCTGTCTGACTTGCGGCGGTAAGGGCGACCGAGCGAGAAGCCTTACCTTGCGCTGTGTTGAAGAACCAGGTGTCCCCTCGGCGGAACAAGATAGCTGCCTCTCTGGCCTGGGGGATTGTGAGGGAGTCGATAAAGTCCTGAACCTTTTGCAGCGATCGCCAGGCGGTAGCGGGGGTCAAACCGTCGCTTGTGTCATTGCCTGCCACAGAGACGTACCGCTTGCTGGGTCTGCTTTCCGGTGGTACTGCCCCTTCCATATACTGGTCAATCCGCTTGTGGCACCAGCCCACAAAGGCAGCGGAAAGAGGGTGAGGCATGTTTGCCATCGTGGCAAATCCAGAAAAAAGGAGAGGGCTGTCCCCACCGGGAGAGCTCAGTGAGGAACGACTCGGGTGACGATAGGCGCGCCGCCCCATCAATGAACCTCCCGTAAGTACGTCGCTGCTACCTCTGTACTTCCACCACTTGCCACGATTCTGAGCTGCTCACCAGGAGCTAAGCCGACGTCAATCAGCGTCTCAGAAGGATACAGAATATAGTCGAAGTCGGAGGATGACACAACTGAATTGGCTCCGACAGTCTCCTTTAAGACATAGACAATAGCTCCGCCAGAAGCAGCCATATTGCACAAAGTGGCTAATCGGGGACTGGCGATGTTCGGATCAGAACTCGTCCAACTTAAGGAACCAAAGACGATAAGAGGGGTCGCGCCAACTGTCTGTTTTTGACGACCTAAGGATGATTTGATTTTAGACATTTTGTGAGATTCAAACGGATCCCCAAGCAGTAAGCGTAAGGGTTGCCAGCTGCCGGGGATTTGGAGCCGGCTACAACCGGTGCCTTAAAGCATTTCCAGGGCTTTACTGGAAGCCTCCGCCGGTTCGATCGGACAGAGGCTTCGCCCTTCGGGTGAACGACTAGGGTGGGGGACGAACCAAGAGGATGGTTGCTCCTAGCGAGACCCGTGGAACTCCCAGTGCCAAGCCTCATCGAGCCCCCTTCCATCTCGCAGGAGAGGCGGATTGATGAAGCCGAACCGGGAAGCATTCTTCATGAGCCAAGCGTAGGCAGGGTCATCGAAGCGCAAAAGACGGCCCTTCGTCGTGAAGTCCACTGCCCTGCCCCAGCCATGATTGCTCCTCCCGGCTGGTGCTGTCTGGGTTGGATTCTGCCTATGCAGGCGAGCCTGGTGATCAAAGTCGCGATAAGTGCTCGCGATCCGAAGATCAATTCCGTCCGCTCTGGCTTGCTTTATCAAAAGCTCCATGGCGCGGCTCGCTTCCGGCATCATGAAGTGGCCCTGTGCCCCTCCAATCTCTCGAAGGGCTGACCTGGGGATCCTGCCATTTTGGTGGCCACCCCAGGAGAGTCCCGTTCGAGGGATCGTCGTCGGAGTCATGGCTCCCTTCAAGACGCTTCTGACAAAAAGTAGCTTTTCTTCAAGGGACTTTAGCGACGCTTTAGCAGCAGCCGGGACGACCGTGTCCTCATCTGGTTCGCGAATATCCTTGATGATGCGGGAGATTTCTTCGTCAACCCGGAGCAAAGGTGTTATCACAATTCGGCGAAACTCAGAAGTGTTCCTGGCGGTTCCGAGTGCCCCGTTGGCTCGCAAGCTGTCGAGAGCATCCAGAGCGTTGAGGTAGTCGCTGTTCACCTGCTGAGACAGGATGGCGTCCATCCGTGCCCCATCCCTCGACCTCGTCGAACCAGCTGGGAAGGGGCCAGCAAGGCCAGCCTTGGCAAGGTTTACTCCAATCGCATCATAGGCGAGTGCTTGGGCTGCTTCATCGCTGACTCCTAATCCCTTAGCCAGGTTGAAGACCTCGTCAAACTTTTGAGTTTGGGTTCGGAATCGCGCTGCTTGGGCTGCCATCTTCTCCCGCTCGAGCTGCAGTCTGGCTTTGTCTCGCTCCTTCTGGTCAGCTTGAGCAGACTGACGGAGAGAGATCTCCTTGTCGCGCTGAGCGAGACTTCGATCCTTCTGGGACAAGTCGCGATCTCGTTGGTTGCCAGTTCGATCTGCTTGCTCCTTCAGATCTTGATTCCGGCTGACTTGCACGGCGAGACGCTTGGCCTGGTCAGATGACCTAAGTTTTGCCAGGTCGCGCTGGGTTTGGTCTTTCTGAAGAAGGGAGTTCCACGCCAGCCGATCCTTCTCGACTTGATCTAAGGACCGAGCATCGTCGCTGAGCAAACGCTGAAGGCTTGCTGCCTGATCCGACAAGGCGTCGTCTTGCTTTCGAAATTGCGCCAGGGCTTCCTGTTGGTCGACCAGACTTTGTTGTTGGAGCGACGACTTCCTCGCAGTCTGAAAGGAGCGAAATCCCCCATGGGTGAACTGAGTCCTGGCCCCCATCGCTTGAGCCAGTAGAGCGATGCCAGCAGCTAGGGCGACCTCTTGCACTGGCTGAGTCCTTGGTTCAGGAAAGTCCAGAGTGAGGTCTCGCCGCTCTTGCCAGGCTCCTTCGAGTGCCTTTCGGCGATCGCGGAGCTGGTTCCTGAGTTGCTCTTCTCGTGCCGAGAATCTGGCCTGCTGAACCAGCTTATTGATCAACGCAGGTACCTCCGCGCCGCTGCGAGAAGATCGGTTTGCGACTTTTTGCGCTTCTGGGTTTCCAGATAAGAGGCGATGATCTCGGGAGCGAGAGCGACGAGAGACTCTCCCAGACTGGCAGGCCGAGTGGCTTCCATCTGGCGATCAAAGAGTTGCTGTCGCTGGGAATCCGAGATGTTTTGGCGTTGGTTCGAGAAGGCGAAAGCAGTCGCAGAGAGACTTGGCCGCAAGAGATCAGCCGCAGCGACAGCTCTTTTAGCCCCAGACTCTGGCGAGAGAAGGTCTGCCAACATCCGACCGGCGAGATCGTTCGCCTGGCTTTCTGCCTCTTCGGCAATCCCAGACTGAACTCCTGTTGCATAGCCCTTAGCTCTGGCTTCCATCGCTCTGCGCTCGGCTGCCTTTCTGCCTTGCTGCAGTGAGGTGGTTCGGAATCTTTGGGCGAGGGTCAGGCTTGATCCCGGGCTCAGGGACGCAACGGCTTGGTCGATCAGATCGTTGCGAGTTGGTTCTGTGGTGAGGTTCCGTTGGACTTCACGTCGAGCGAGCTCGGCAGCAAAGGCAGACAGCTCCGTCAGGGCTTCTCCCCTGCTTGGGCCATTCCCACCGCCAGCAGGCGACGAAAGAGAACCCAAGGCATCGCCCAGCAAGCTAGCGGCTGGATTCTTTGCCCAGCCAGCCACGCTCAGAGCGTCGTCGAGATTCAGTTGGGGGGACGTTATCTTGGAGTCTTGGATCCGAAATGGATTGATCTTGACCCCAGTCAGACGACCCAAGCTATTGAAGGGAGAGCTCACTGCTTTCCCGATTGATTTTAAGAGGCTCACAGTTTTTTCTTTGTTTCTCCAGGGTTTACGAAGACCCCCAAAGCCAGATTTGCCATTCTCTCCAGGCGTCTGGTTGGGGGTCGGGATGTGATGTGACAGCGAGCTGAAAGCTCAGATCAGGAGCGAGGGTTAAGGGAGCAACCGAAAGACAAGCGAGAGTGTCGGCATCCCCACCAGCCCTCACGGCAGCGAGCCGGAAGGCATGAGAATTTGAGTCTGTTCGACCCAAAATCACTTGCCAGTTCTGGCCTGTATGCACGAGTCCCTGAATCCAAGCGATGCGAGATCCCGCGGGAAGAAACCGAGCCCCCTCGATGGTGATCCAGTCGAGGAGGTCAGTTCCCGATGCGAGGAGAACTGGCGAAGGGAGCATCAGGGGGTGAGCAGAACTAGGCGAGGGGGCCACCTGGGACTCCTTCCGCACCAGAGCTTGCTCAAGCCAAGCCACCCTCTCTTGAAGGTCGCTCACGAGGTCAGGGGGTTGCATCTGGCCCTCCCCCAACCGTTTGCCCGAGCTCGATCGCCAAAGTCGTGATGGCCAAGCCGCCGGCTCCCTGCCATTCAACCAGGACTTCTGCCCCGTATCCAACTCCCCCAGGCACACCACCGTTGGGGGCCTGATCGTGTCGCCAAACTCCACCAGCAAGGGTTGCCGAGCCGACGCTCGGGGGCGACCCATGGCGGAAAAGTCTGGTAAAGGTCATCGTTCCCGAAGGGTCGGGAGCTGACTCGACAAGACCTCTGCGAAGGCTCATTCTCTGGTCAGGGCTCGAAGCAGGGATCGAGAACCGAACGGCACTTTCCACTGGATTCGTCAGGCCGACCATCTCGTGGCGGCGGAGACTTCCGGCGGAGTCCAGAGCCAGAAGAAAGTGGGTACCGCTTCGAAGCCAGGCTGCTGTCCTTGGCTGAAAAACGTCCTCACTCTCCCACTCCTTTATTACCTCGTTCCAGATCATCGCCCCTCCTGAGGTTCCAAAAAAGACTCGCTCTCCGTGAGCACCGACCTTGACCTCACCTGGGACAGCGAAGCGAGGAATTCTCCCGATTGTGATTTCGGCAAGGGAGCTTCCCCATCTCCAGACCTCCCCCCTGGCTCCAACCCAAAACAGTGACGTCTGAGACTGGCAGACAGCGTGGGGAGAGGCGCAGGAAACCTTGGCAACCAACGATAATTGGAAACGCGAGAGGCGATACAGATTGTTCTGGCCGAAGACCAATAGGGCCCCTGTACCTGGCTGACTCAAGAGAGCGACTGCCTTTTCCGATTCAGGGAGATCAGCCGTGAAAGCTGTTTCCCACAGGGGAATCCCTTGCAACGTTCTGGCAGAAGCACGGAACGAGGCAGGCTTTCCTGCTTCGGAAAGCCAGATCCTATTTCCACTGATAATTCCCAACCGATCCCCCCAACTCGCCATCCCCTCTCCCACCGGCGGTGTCAAGACTCCTGAGTCTGGGAGAGCTTGGGTGAAGTCTTTCTCTTCTGGCCCGACATGGTCTTCGACCACCTGACTCACCCCGAACCCACTGAAGGGTGCCACGGGAGACCAGGTCGTTCCGTTCCAGCTTGCCGCTGTAATCTCTTGGATCAGCGAGAAAGCATCTTCCCCCCCATCCCGGCGATAGAGCCGAATCTGACTCACTCCTTGGTTTGCATCAGAGCTTGGAGAAGAGGTAACAGGAACCCTTACCTCATAGGTCAGGCGACCATCGAGAGGCAAGAGGAATCCACTGGGTAGGCGAGTGCCAGCCAGGGTTTGAACCCCTCCCTTTGTCAAGAGTGTTCTGGCCTTGCCTGACTCTGCCCCTTGTAACTGAGGGAGCCCCAAAACAATGCCAGGCCCCTCGCAACGAGATCCAGGGTTTGCCCAGGAGACTCCGTAAGTCGCCCCGCCTGGCACCTTCCCGCCTTCGCTCACCATTTGGAATGAAAGATTCCCTGTAAAGGAAAACCCACTGATCACGGTCAAGCGCATTCCTTGGACCGACCAACCCCCTGGTGGCAAGCTCAAGGGAAAAGCGAAGAGGGCGGTCGCGGGACTGTTGGTCTCCACCGCAAAGGCATTGTCGATTCCTGCCTCGACATCCTGAATCACCTGTCGCGACCCATCTGCTAAGACAACCTCCCAACGAAAGCTTCTCAGCCAAACCGGGTCGAAGTGGGAGCCAGCCGAAGGAGAAACGACGATCCAAACCTGTCTTCCATGAGTGAAAGTGACTGGCGTGACCGAAGCCTGCGCCCAATCACCAACTGACGGATTTGCCAAATTCAACTGCCAGGAGGAATCAAAGGTCAACCGAGATTGACCAGAATCCGTGACTGTCGGAACAAGCGAGAGATTGAGGCGTTTCCCTCCTCCGAAGACTGGATTTGAAGCAACCAATGCACTCGGAGCGGGAATGGCCCGCATGATTCTGGCACTGCCACTCCCAAGGGCGGAAAGGGAGATGAGACGCGGGAGAGACACACCATCCTGGACAAAAACCCCAAGCTTTGTGGCACAAAAAAGGCACTTGTTTCCGGTCAATCGTGTGTTCCCGTTTTGGCCAGATGAACTTGTCACCTCAAACCATCCTCCCCAAGCGGAGCCATTAAAGACATTTGCCCATACCTGACTGCCCTGCCCAGGGACTGCCAGGGCGACCAGTGCCACACTTTGCGAATCGCCAAAGGGAAGCTCAATTCCACCCAGAGCAGTTCCTCCCCCCGGAGGCGGAGGTGCCACTGTTTCGACTGCCCAACGCGAGCGCAGGGAACCATCTTGCCAACGGATGTTTTTTGCCACGGAGGCTTGGCCAGGTCGTAAACTCGCAGGAGTTCGCGCCGAAAACAAGCCAAGGTAAGGAACGGATTGGGAGTCGCAAAGGCGCCAAAAAACCTCTCCTTGGCCTTTCAAACGATCCCCCTTTGGCCATTGACCCAGTTCCCTCTCCAGCCCTGAGGCCCGTTTGGTTGTCTCCGCCGTTCGGCAAGAATCGCCTTTTCCTTCTCCCGAATGTAAGCGAGCTCGTGAACTTCCTTGGCCTCTAGCCTCAGATCGCTGGCGTACTTAGCCTTGATTCCCTCCACGTAAGCTCCACCATCCAAGATCGTGGGGAGCAAAGTTGTGGGTGTGAGCGTTGGAGCGACGGTTGCCGAGAGCACCAAGCGGGGATATCCTGCTACGGTTGGGCTTTGGGGTGCCGGATAGAGCCAGATCTTGGAGCCAGAAACGAAAAAGAGTCGAGGCTCCGCCTCTAAGGCAAGCTCCCGCCACAGGGGTTCAATGTCATCCAGCTCCTCCTCGGTTGTACACCGAAGACTCCAGGCATCACCAACTCCTGCCACATAGGCGGCTGTCCAAACAGACAAAGTCCCCTGGGGAAGAAGGTACTGGCTCTCCCCCGGGGAAACATCAATCTGGATTTTCGTTCGCTCCGCTTTTACGTCTTGCAAGACGTCCCGAACGACTTCTTGCAGGTAAACGAGGGCCTGGGGAGCTAGCATTTCAGGGTAAGTGAGCCGCGCGCGGTCGATTGCTTCAGATACTGTCATGGACTGTTATCCCCGTCTTCGCGGAGTCGACTTGGCCGAAAGAAGTCGTGACTCGCCCCCCAAGGCCAAGTTTTGGGAGGAGGTGATTCGGGATGCCTGGGCTGCAAAAAGGAGCCCTCACCTTGGGGATTGAAACGCCCCCTTCCCCCTTGATCCAGGTGATAAGGGCTCTCTTCGAATCTCGACGGATCGCCCTCGGCTTGCCGGATCGCCAACCAGGTCACCCTTAAACTTTTCATTCCTGCGAGGGGCCTCACCACCACGGTGATCTCCTCTCCGGGGGGGAGCAGCTTCGGGTGACTCAAGATGTGAGTCTCGAGGGCGTTTCCGATGGACAAAAACCAGGAACCCCACTCTTCATCCCCGGTAAAGACCTGAACCAAAACGACCCCAAGCCCCTCGCCAAGCCTTAACCATAAGGTGGAGGATTGGGGCAAGGAAGGGATTGGGTTCAGAGTGACGTTCAGGTCAAACGGTGACGAGGACACTGGAGTCACACCTGGTTCGAGAAAGGAAAAGACCGCTCCGGACAAATCGTCCGGAGCGGTCTTGGCAAGGTTTTGGGCGATGGAGAAACCAGGGGGATCAGGCCTCCAAAACCCCGTGGCGAAGGATGCGAAAGGAAGAAGCCACTGATCCATGAGTGATCAAGCTCCTTTAAATCCCAGATCCTATCTGATCGGCTTGGTCGGCACGGACAACCCCCCAGGCTGCAAGTTTCAGAGTTGCGTTCCCAGCAAAGGTTCCGGTTCTGGCAAAGCTGATGCCTCGCCCTGCCCTTGACCCACTCGCCAATCCAGCTGATGGAGTGACAGTGCCAAGGTGACCTAGTCGAATCGGATTCGTTAGAGTGGGGAGGTTGGCTTGGGTGATCGTGGCGAATGTCGTCGCCTGGCCGTCTGAGCCATCGACAAGACTTACCGACTCGCCCCCTGTCCAAGCGTTTCCGTCGGTGGTGAGACTGAACCCTTGGAGAAACGCCTTATGACCTGGGGGAATCGCATGATCAGGAAGAATGGGGGTTACCCCCCCTCCGCTTGTCACATCCACTACCACGTGAAAGGCGACCAGATCGTTATCGAGCGGTCCATTCACAGTGAGAAAGGCTTTGCGCTGAAAGCCGTTGCTGTTAGTGTGTAGACTCATATTTTTTATGGAGTGGTTCCCCAGAATCCGCGCCAGTCACGGTGGCCATACTCATAGACTTCGGTTGCGTAATAAGCGTAGACTTGTTTCCCCTTAACGTATTCACTTTCAAACGTTTTACCTCCGAAAGTCAATCGGTGAAAGACGTCAGCGTCTTCGGCGAGAAGGCCCCACGAACCAGGAGATGTCAGATAAGGATTCCAATACACCTGACTAATCAGATCTATCGCGACGTTCTTATCGTTATCGCTCGTCTGAGCTCTCTGAGTACTCCCGACGATTGTATCGAAGACCCACTTGTAGTTTCTGCTGCAAATGATCCGATAAGGACCTGCCGAAGGCATCGGAAGGCCCTTGTGGCTCACTTGGCCCATCAGTTCAGCTGTCGCCATCATCAGGGCGTTATAGCTGGGTAAGACATCCACATAAATTCCATTTACCAGAACGCCGCGGTTGTTGCCAACGCCTGATTCCAGAGGGTGTCCTCCTCCCAGTCCGATACTGGAGCACAAGGGCGATCCGTCCAACCCTAGATTTTCTGTAGCTGAACTCGTCATAAAGTTGATCCGATTTGCAGCTAAAACCTCCTCGGTCTGATTCATCGCCTTGGCAATTTTCTTGCCGATATTGGAGAGGGTAAAGACGCCGTATTGGTCACTTTCAACCTTTTCACGACTGACCATAACCCCCAGGCCTCTCTTTCGCCAATGGTAGTCCTTTTGGTTATAAGTCTCCATCTGCTGAGTCGGGATCCCTTGAGCCTCATTCACAACTGGGGCCAGCATCAGATCCGCTTCTTGAGTAAAGCGTTCAAACTGCTGCTTCGTCGCAATCTTCTGCGCTTTAAGCATTTGGAAAAAGGTCGTTTGTTTCGATTGAAAGGCTGGTACGACAGCTGCAAGGCCCACGCGAGCCAGTTCTGGATTTGTGGCAATAGTTTGAATCATGGTTACTTCTTCACCACCAAAAGGGTGTATTGATCAGTCGAACCGCTTTCTGGGTGAAAATAGGCGAGGGTTAGATCACCGTTCTCAGTTGTCGGAGTCAGGCAATACCAGCTCTGACTAGAACTTGACCCCCTCCATCGAGCCAGACGATACTTAGATCCCACAGCAAAGTTAGCCTGGGTCGTATTGGCTGGGCTTGAGTCATAGGCACGGAGAATGATTCCAAGATTCTCGTTACTCAAAGGAATACAGCGAATCACGTTCGCATTCGTAACGGAACCACCAGTTGTCGCGTTCTCAACCGCCACATACTGGATATCAAGGTTTCCTGCACTCGCTGTCACGCTATTGTTGTTGCTCGGCAGGGCAACGGCCTGAGCCGCTTTACCGGAGGACAAGATAAGCAAGTCACCAGGCTTAATCGTTTGGTTCGCTGCCATGGGAATGGAGACAAGCCCAAGGGTATTCGCACCGCTTTGATCAAATGGGACAACGACTTTCGTGAAAACATTTTTTGGATAAGCACTCATCTTTTATTGATCCTGAAGGCGGGCGGTCGTTTTCAAAGGCTCATCAATAGCGTTTACTGACTGGAAGTACTCAGGGTCACCTTCCGCCGTCTTATCTCTTTCGATTTGTCCGTGGGTGATGCCAGCGAGTCTATCTGCTTGATCCATGGCTTTGCGCCGATTGTCTTCCGCCCTCACGTTTGGGATTCGGTAGATCACCCCAGAATTTGTTTTCATCTCTGGGTCAATCTCATAACCCAAGTCGGTCAAAAGATCATGTGGTTCGTAAGCACTATGGATTTCTTGGGCATCCTTGGTCACTAAGACGCGTTGAAAATCCCCTGCAGAGGGAGGGGTACCTTTTCTGTTTCTGCTTTCTCTCATGTAAGGTTAGGATTTGTTAAGGGAATCGCGAAAGATCTTGCGGAAGTTGAGATTCAGGCCCTGATCCTTTGCCATCGAATCAAAGGCTTTGCTCATCGAGTCATAGCCCCTCGGAAGGGCTGCCTCTTGACCTTCGCCGGAGACCTTTTCTGCCTGTGGGATCGGTGACTTATCGCGTAAGCCATTGGCAACTTCGCGCGCTGCGGTCTGAAGCAGTTCCTTCATCGCAGGAACAGAGTCATAGACTTCCGCAAGAGTTGGGTCATCGAATCGGGCAAGCAAAGAGCGCAGGCCCTCCGCCGCCTCCGGGACTCCAGCATCTTGCGCAATGCGCTCCGCTAGGCCTGCCGAACCAGCCTGAGCTTCGAGTCGGGCGAGCCGCTCAGCGAGGGGCGAGATCACGTCTTCGACCGCTTCGCGGACAGCGAACCGAACGAGCTCCGCTGGGGAAATTTCATCCCAATCGGATTGTTCAATCTCTGGGTGTGTTTCGTTTTTCATCATCTATGGGGTGGAGAAAAGTAGCAAGGACCCTGGCAAGATCGCCAGAGTCCTTGAGTCGAGAAAAGACCCTTGCCTGGGCCCGAAGTTCTGCCATCCAAGGGCAAAGCTCAGGGCTGGGTCGGTTTTGGAGAAGGCTCCGAATCGCCACCTGTTCCTTCTGGTGGCACCATTCGCGAAAGATCCTCCCCTCTGGCATGGAGAGCCAGGCGAGGACCCTCGCCTCTTCCTGGCTCGGTTGAAATTCTGGTTGGTTCTTCATGGCGGAAAAGCGTCTGGGTCGCAAATTTGACTGGCATCGCGTTCACCACTGCCAACTCAACTGCCCGGTAGTCGAGACCAGAGTTGGGGGCTTGGCTCATGGCGAGCAAGGTTTGGAGGCTCTGCATCTGAACGGCGGGAATCTCACTTCCACTCTCGCCACTCACTAAGAATCGGTACGAAGCAATCTTTCGAATTGCTGTCCAGAAGTCGGGAGGCAAAGCAGGGCCGTAAGTCGAAAGAAAACTCGCCCGGTGGTGCTTCGCCAAGACAAGGGCAAATTGCCACAAGCGACTCAAGGTCTGACTCGCGTAACTCAGGTAGCTGTTCTCTGACTGCTTTTGAATCGCAGCCAGAACGTTCACTTCCGTCGCGGTTGTCCCTTGACGGAGCTCTTGACTAATTCCGAGTTGGCTCACCCCAGTCACTGCATCTGCCAAACGTTCAATTTGGTCGATGAGAACTGGAATCGTCTCTGGCCGAAAGCTGATTGGCAAAGACTGAGCCTGAATCGGAACGTCGGTCTCAATCACGTCGGCGAAGTCATAGCTCTTGAGACGCTCCGTCAAGAACCCGCCCGAGACAACCAAAGGAGGCAAGGCCGAAACCAGAGTTCCCTGCGTTAAGAGGGCGTGAAGAATCGTGTAATCGTGCTGCAACCCCTGCAAGAGGTTCGCAACCGAATTCGAATTCCACCAGACTCCATACTCCTTGTGGTAGCGCAGGTCAAAGTACCAAGGCTCCTCGTAAGGGTAAATCTCTGCCAAAAGAAGCTGGCGCGACTCGACGGAAATCACTGCCCGTACTCTTTGCGGACCAGACTCAAACTGAACGATGGCGAGGAGCTCCCATAGCTCTACCGGTCGGCGGGAATCCTCCTCTGAGTTCTGGTTTTCGACTCCTCCCGAGAGAGTCTGGCTGTGGCCAGAAGGCTCGATTGTCGAAGAGGCAGCCAGCGAGGGGCCAGAGATGAACTTACCAGTGCGTCTCAGCTCTTCGATCCGCCAAACTGGCAGGTAAAAGCGATGTCCCATCAGGTGAGCCTCTCTTAAGTCGGTCTGGTAAGTTGGGCTCACGATAAAGTCTGCGGGATGAATCAACTCGTCTTCCAGACCCTCTCCTGCCACAAACCGCCGCCGAATAATTGCTTGACCACAGCAGCCAGCGATGTCCAGCGAATCCCGAAAGGTTTCACGAAATCCCGACCGCTCCGCGATGGCTTGGAGACCCTTCTCCACCGCCCCCTCTCTGGTCGAACCCCACTCATCGGGAATACACTGAACCCAAGGGTCGGGGGCCAAGACCTGAGCGTAGACCGTGTTCGAGATGCGTTTGATTCGCGGAGTTATAAGTGGCGCAGGGTGGATTTCGACTCTCTTCATGAGGCGAAAGCCGCTCGAACCCGGTTCATTGCGGTACATCGCCTCCAAGACGCGCCATCTGCGGTGCAAGAGCTCCTTTCCGGCTAAGGCCTGATCGACTGCCTCACCCAACCAGTGGGCAAAGTCCTTGCGACCCTGAACTTCCGAAAGAGAGACCTTGAGCAATCCCGTGCCACCTGGCAGAAAGAACCTCAGATCACTCATCACGAGGCTCTTCCTCCCATGCCACTGGGTCATGAACCAGGGCCAAACTTCTGTCGCCAAAAAGGCCAATCGTGAGCGGGCCGTAAGTAGCTTCCAGCTTTTCGAACGGCACAAGCGCCTTCTGTCCCGGCTTGACGGGCGAGGCCTGGCCAGCTGTCACAACGACCCCTTCCTTTAGATACTGGTTGGTCCATGAGCAGAGATTCCTCCGCACCAAGACCCACTTTTGAAGAGGGAGAATCTCGCCTGCCTTCCACAGGGCGGGAATCGCGTCTTCGGCCCACTCCTGTACTCCGACGATTCGGAATCCATCGGTCAGCCAAGCCCCGACATAGGGGCGAACCAAGACCTGATCTCCGGGATGAAGCCACGGAACCCCCGACCTCACAACCAGTGCCAAGTCAGGGTTGCACCGGCCACTCGAAGGGAGCAGGAGCGAACCAATTCTCTCTCCCTTTGCCATCGATAAAACCACCCTTCCAGGCAAAGGTTCGTAGCGACAAGGGGGAAGAGAAAAAATCTCTTCTCCCACTGGCACCAAGTCCAAGACAGAGGAACGTTCGCCGGTCAAACCAAGCCTCCGATTGCGTTGGGTTCCTCGTCTTCCAATATTCGCGAAGTTCGGCGGGTCTGGGTTGCTCCGGAACCAGGGCGGAGAGTCCCAACCAGGTACCGCAACGCGTCCAAGCGGTGGTAGCTCGACTTATCCTGGATCACGCTCGTTACCCTCCCTTCGCCGTCCACGACTCTGGTGTAGCCTTGGATTTCGTCGATCAAAGCCGTGAGATCTGAGAAGATCTTGAGCTTTTTCGTCGCAAATTGGCCGTAGACTCGGCTGATGCCTGCCTCGACACTATCGGGGCCCTGAAGCGACGGAGCTCTGACCGGCCAATCCAATGCGGTGAAGTCTCTGCGCCAGTTCGACTCACTCTGAGCCCCTCCCACGACGAGACTTGGTTTCTTTCCTGCCTTTGTTTTCATAACGTCAACATGTTTCTGTAATGTGTCGCTCCCAGCCCAGTAGCTGCTGAAGATCACGATGGAATCGTCGCTCGGATCAATCGCCCCGAAAACTCCCGCCAGGTTTGCTGAACCAAAGTCCATGCCAACCACCAGCGGCCAACTGCTGGGAATTGGGAAGGGCCTCACGATGTTTGCCGAGGTAAAGCAGTCATAAACAGCCCCCGCAGGGCGAGTAAATTCACCTTCGTACATCATTTGCCACCGCCAAAGCGGCATCCCTCCCTCCAGTTCCTTCCTAGCTTGTTCTTCACTGATTCCTCCTGGGTTCGCCCAACTGGGCCAGTTGTGCCACGAACAACCGCGATCCCCTCGAATTGCCGGATCAACGATCCTGCGCTTGAACCATGTGTGGTCATAGGGAGTGGTCGTCCAGAGTCGGCTGCCCAGATAGGGGATGTTTGCCCGAGAGGCAAGGGAGCGAGCTGCTCCCAGCCGACGGTTGTTTGCCTCAAAGCTCAGTTCCTTGTTTGTTGCCTGTCCCGCCTCGTCCCAGACCCCCCCAAGAGCCGTGAAGGACTCATTCGATTCGGGATCTGCCATGTTTAGAAAGTGCACTACGATCGGGACTTGAGTACCGCACAGTCGCACGGCACCTTCGGCAGAAAATCGAAACTTCGGCCTCCCTGTGTCGGCCCCAATCAGAGTCCCGAGCTGGTGACGCTCCACAAACAAGGTGTGAAAGTAGGGGATCGCTTGCCGGCGCAAGAGGTCAAGAGTCGTCCGCTGGATCAGGCGCAAAAGCCAGGGAGCATTGAGGGCTGTCTTCCCGCCCTGAGTGCCACTGCACACGACAATCTCCTGGGAATCTGACTCCCACGCCAACCTCTGGCCCTCATGAAACCAAGCTGGCATTGTCTCGGCATCGATCTGCTTAACTTCCGACTTTTGGCGTTTGCCGATCTCTGCTAAGAGGGCCCGTTCTCGAGGCGAGAAACGCCAGGCAATTCCCCTCTTGTCAATCGGGCTTCACCTTGCCATTGCTTGCGATCATTACAATCGCATCACTCATTCGATCTGCTGCCTCGCGAAGAGACGCCACTATCTGCTGGATGGAAGCCTCGTCTCGAATTCCCCTCCTGCGACACCAATCGCGTACCGTGGCTTCCGGCACAGTCAGAGCCCTTTCGACCCCTGCCTGAGCAAATGAGCCACTGATCGAGAGCATTTGTTCTGCGTAAGTCAGAACTGAGCCGAAGATGATTTTTCCTATAACTTCTTGCATGTTTCTTCTTCTTCCAAATATTCGCACGACTTCTCAAAGCGGTCGAGCTTCGCGCGAAAGAGCTTCACCAACCCCTTGGGGATCGGAACCCCCGCGACGACAAGGTTTTCGAAAATCGAGATGGCCTCGGTCAAGACAACCCACGAAAGAATCGCGACTGCTGCCCACTCGACCTGCCCCACTTGGAGGGCCTGTGCCGCCAAAACTACGGAAAGGTACGCGACCCCATAGCCAACAAGCTTTTCACCGGTCTTTCGGAGCTTTGAGCTGTAGATTGCTGGCCCCTTCCGACGAAGCCCGGCGAGATAGGCACTAATCGAGTCCAGAAAGACCAGACAAAGACCAGCCCAAAAAAGCTGGTCAGTCAAGGTTCCAGGGAGCAAGTACTCGAGAAGGGCGGTTGTCGCAGTTCCAAAGCCAACCAAAGCCGCTACCTGAGGTCTCAAGGCAGATCCTCCAGGGAGATAAACCCCCACTGGGAGTAGCCCTTCAGAGCCCTGAGGCTTCTGCGACGTTCATAAAAGCCATCACCCTCTCTCTGACTCCCCCCCTCTCCCTGACTGGTGTTGCCTTCAAAGGTGCGGAGGATCGCCTCGTCGCCTTTGCCAAAGACCTCCGCCACCGAGCCAATGTGGCCGGGAGAGCCAGGTTTGGTGGTCAAGAGCCAGAAAAAGAGATCCCCCCTCTTAGGAGTCTTGCGAAGTCGTCCCGTGCGCTTGGCCCACCTCACCCACTCGCTCACGGCTGCTGCCTGGCGTTTGCCGGGAAGGAGCCGGGGATCGATTCCCGCGTTGAGGGATGCTGAATACTGGGCTGCCGCGCACCAGGCGTACCCTGGCCCAAGGCCAACAGTCGACAGGATGCGTTCGACAAAGGTTCCCCTGTTGAAGGGTAACTCCACCTTTCCGACCCACGACCTTTGCACCATCAAACGGCGCTCTGGCCCAGGCAGGGCGGCAAATACACTATCGGATAAAAAAGAGACCGGACTCTTGAGTCCGGTCTTCACGTTCTGAGGTTTGGGATTCATTCCAGTGCTCCTGGCTTCACTCCATGGCTTGCGAGGATCGCAAGCGCTTCTTTAAGCAGTTCGTCGTCGGGCATTTGTTCAACTTGTTTAACGGTCATGGGGAGAGGGCCATCGACTCTGGCGATGATCTCGCGGAAGAGAGTCGCGTTTCCTTCGCAAGCCATCTCAACCGCTTTCCTTGCCATCTCCTTCGCCTTAGCCCCGTTTTGTTCACTTAAGACTTCGCGCAGTAGCGCACTGACAGAAGAAAAACCCATCTCTTTTCCTGAATTTGAGACAGGGGATAGGCAATGCCTTCGCTGTGGTCAAGACCCCTGCCCTTGCTCGGCATTTTGGAGTTCTTGTGAGGCATGGCGATCCCCTGCAAGAGTTCCTAACGCAAAACCGCCAGACAAAGTTCCACTATTCCGACTTTTTTCTTTCTTTTCTTTCCATTCTCCTTCTGTTATGTTTTCTCCGACTCGGAGCTCCATGTCAGAAAGAGCAGTCTGAACCCAGCGATCCACCTCAGACTTTTTGATCCCCAAAAGAGCTGCCTGGAGCATCAAAGACTTCGGGCGTGGCTTCCTTCTCCCCTTCACGTAATGAGAAACCAACAGGCCATCCCAAAAGTTTTGAAACGAACGACTCGGGAGAAGCCCTTCGGTGGCTTGCTCAATCTCCAGCCCAAACTGCCTGAGAGTTGAACTCACAAGGGCCATGTCCTCCCGTCTTCGTCCCTCCAAATTCGCATCAGGATGAGCAAGGGAGCCAGAAGTGCCATCGCGACGATAGCGCAAGAGATCAATCATCTCCTCCCGGGTCAGTCTCTCCGCTAATCCAGAATCGACAAACTTCTTGAGCTCCTCCGTTGAGAGAGACTCCCATTCCTGGGTGGCATGGCGGGGAGCAAAGACGGCACCATCAGCCCGAGCCACAAGGGTCTCGCTGTAGAACTGGAGGGCTCTCCTTCCCACAAGTCTCAGTTCTTCTGAATCAAACAAGGTGAAAGACCTCCGGCTTTGGCTTTGACTCCATGAAAATGAAAAGAACAGGCAGACCTGCCTCCCGGCAGAGGGCCCGAGCTTCATGAAAGGTCACCTTCCACAGGCAAAGAGGAGCGACCTCCGGAACTTGAGCAAGGATCCCGTGAGCGAGACTCTCCCCGAGTCGCCTGGACTGGTTTTCATCCTCACCTTCAAAGGCAACAGCCCCAACCTGATCACCGAGTGAGGGGTACCGGCCCACCACAGGCCCAGCCAAAAGGAGAGACCACAGGAGGAAGACCGATTGAGGTTCAGATTCGCGAATGCCGAGTGGAACTGGCGCGTGACGTTGTGGTATCTTTTTGTCTACCATTTCCCCATACTACTCCAGTCGGAAAGAAATGTGGTAGTATTATGGAAACTTTTTATGAGGTTTTCCCCAAGTGATTGATCCCCGTGCTGAAGAAATCAACCGAATGCTCCTCGCGATGAACCTAACCAAAAGGTGGCTCTCCCAGCAACTCGGTGTGAACCACGTCACAATAAGTGACATTTTGGAAGGCTCTACGAAACGACCTCGCGACCCCAAAGTGTGGGAAAAAATGCTCTTCGTCCTGGGGCGAGAACAGGCGGAGCGAACTGCGACCTTAGAGCGAGCAGGAACCGTCGCTGCGATTGGGAGAAGCCTCCGTCGGCTTCCAGTCCTCGCGACCATTACAGCCGGAGACCCCTGGGCACAGTGGGCGGACGTGGACTACGAGGAAATCCCAGACTGGGGCTACGACTTTCAGCGATGGGGACGAAAAGTCGAGGGAGATTCCATGGCAAACCTGCTTCTTCCGGGAGATATTGCCGTGTTCGAAAACCGGGCTGCTAAGCCAAACGATGTAATCCATGCCTATTGCGATGGAGAGGACACAGTCAAGTGCCTTCGGGGGCACGGGGAGGCGGCTCAGCTTGTCCCGTTCAACCCAGACTTCCCTGCCTTTTCTGCCCGGGGGTGGAAAGTAAAAGGCGTCTGCGTCGCCCGCATTCGCTACACAGAATTCGGCGTGAGAAGTTTTGTCGATTTTCGAAGCGGGCTCACTTGGGGAATGCGCGATTTGAAAGTTTGACCCCCATCTTGCATTTTCATAAAAAGATCACTTAAAATACAGTGGTCGAGCAAACATTGCTCGATAAAGGGAGAGTATAAGTGAATCCAAACGCACCATATGTGCGCATGTTTGGCTTCTTGGAAGTCCGACAAGGCACAAAAATCGTCAACACCCTTCGAACCTCTCGTGCGGGAGCCCTCCTAGGGTACCTCTGCCTCTATACTGGGGAGAGATCCAGAGATGAAGTTGCCAAGGCCCTGTGGGCAAACAAACCTGGCGACCTTCCCAATAAGCTCAGCGTCACCCTATATCAGCTGCGAAAAGAACTGATGGAGAACGATATCGACCCAGATCGAATCCTCATCCAGTCGCGAGATACCCTCTCGATTCGAAAGGACGAAGTTCACTGCGACTGGGATGAGTTCAATAGACTCACTTCCCAAAGTGTCGGACAAAATTCGCCGGAGGCAACCGAGCAAAGGCAACGCCTCATCGCCCTCTACGAAGGCGACCTGCTCCTGGGAATGAACGAAGCATGGGTGATGCCACGCAGAAGTCAAGCCGTCGGCGACTTCCTCGAAGCAGTCTTCGTCCTAATGAACCAATCCTTGACCCAAAACGACCTCGCCGAAGCGTGGCAGTTGATCGACTCTGCTCTTGCCAAGACCGCCCACTACGACGAAGCAGCTGCCCTTGTGATTCGATATCTCCTGGCTGGAAACAAGTTTGATCAGGCACTCTACGTCGCAAGAGAAATTAGGTCTACTTATGAGAAGCCGTCGCAAAGCCTCTTACATACCCTGACTTCTGCCGAGGCCCTCGCCAGCTCTGATCCAACCTCCTGGCAAACCTCCACGTTGTTGATTACCGACCGGGCTAAGCTGCCAAACATCTCCCCACACTTTGCTTCGCCGCTGGTGCAACGATTTGAAAACATGACATGGGCGGAATTGCCAAACCCCCTTCTCGGCATCCAACTCGCCAAAATGGTGCTGCAACACCATCCCCGGGCCAGAATTCTTCTCCACACCCAAGTTTACAAGTCTGGCGAACCTCTTGCCGAGGAACTCAAAACTCAGCTGATGGCGGCCGATCGAGGGACGATCCTCCTGAGTGCCCCGGCACGAAGCGTCTACGAAGCCTCCCGCAGCCTCGTCAAAAGGGCCCCCATCAGCAACCAAGCCGTGGTCGAGATGGTCGAGGAAAAAGCGATGAAAAGAGACTGAGAGCTGCGCTAGAACGTCGTTAGAACCTTGCCGAGTTGGAAGGTAAGCATCGAGTTCGTCACGACGAGGTCACATCCTGCCTGAGAACCCTTCGCCAGAAGGGCGCTCTCCTTGTGACCTGCGTGGCCGATCACCATCGTGCCCTGAACCTTGAGCTTTTTGATGAGCTTATCGTTCATCATCTTCTCGCTAGCCAGGTTCAAAATGGCGACGTCCGCCGGAGGGATCGAGTGAGGGATCTCCGTGTACATCGTGACATCGTGGCCGTGCCCGCGCACCGATTGCCGCAGGCGAGTACTCCAGATCAGATCGTCTTCAAAAACCAAAACGCGCATGAGGGTTTAACTTATCCTAAAGGGATACCCCAACCTTCCAGAGGCTGGAGCTTGTGTCGGCCACGTCGCCAAACAAGACCGGAAGGTACCCTATTCCATATGGCAATCGCCCCTCTGCGTTGGTCCGAGAAGTCCCTTTTGTTGCTAGATCAGCGACTCCTACCAGCCGAGGAGAAATGGTTGACTCTGACCACGTGGCAAGAAGTCGAATCAGCGATCCGAGACATGGCAATCCGCGGGGCTCCTGCCATCGGGGTGGCAGCAGCCTACGGCATGGCATTGGCTGCTCAGGCAGGTGAAGATCGCGCCATCGCAGATCAGGGTCTCCGAAACAGTCGCCCAACTGCCGTGAACCTCTTCTGGGCCCTCGACAGGATCGCCACAGTTTCACAGTGGAGTCGCGAAAAGATCCTTGCCGAGGCGCAAGCCATCGAGCAAGAGGATCTTGAAATGAACCACAAGATCGCACAGTTCGGGGCAGAATTGGTGCCGAATGGAGCGAGGATCCTGACGATTTGCAACACTGGTTCCCTGGCAACGGCAGGACACGGAACAGCCCTCGGCATCATCCGCACTGCCTACACGCAAGGCAAAGTGGCCCATGTCTATAGCTGCGAGACAAGGCCGAGGCAACAGGGCCTCCGTCTCACGGCATGGGAACTCTTGCACGACAAAATCCCATTCCACAGCATCGCAGATTCTGCGGCAGCGAGCCTTATGAGGCAAGGTAAAGTCGATTTCGTGGTCGCAGGAGCGGATCGGATCACTGCCAACGGCGACACTGCCAACAAAATCGGCACAGACATGCTCGCCACCCTTGCTCACACCCACAAGATTCCCTTTGTGATTGCAGCACCCAGCAGCACCATTGACCCGAGCCTCTCCGATGGATCCCTGATTCCCATCGAGGAGCGAGAATCCTCTGAACTCACGGAAATCGAAGGGGTGAGAGTGGCACCGGAGAACTGCCCAGTTTGGAATCCCGCCTTTGACGTCACTCCTGCCGATCTCATCTCGGCGATTGTCACGGAGAAAGGCGTCTTCCGTGCCCCCTACGGCTTTCTCTAACCTTCGACTCCTAAACCACTTGAAAAAAAGGCAGGCGGAATCCGAGCTACAGAAGTGAGCTGTCTCACAAGTGATTAAATCACTTTTTTGGTGAAATCACCTGCCCCACCTCCCCGAGGCCACGCCCTCCCCTCCGCTTGCGCTTCGGGGCTGCGCCTCGGCGGGGCAGGCATCTGCCAACCGAAGAGGTTCAATCACTTGTGAGCCAGCCCCTGACAACAAGGGAGTGCTACAGGCTATTCACCAGGACCGTGCGCTCTAGCTCGACTCTCATCAAGTTTCCGCTTCGGGAAAGAGCCACTTGTACCTTGGAGCCCTTTGCTCCTTCCATCAGGGTTTGGAATTGGTCAAAGGTGAGACCTACCACCTGCTTACCATCGACACTGAGAACATCGTCTCCCCGGCGAATCCCCGCCTTTTCGGCAGACGAGCCGGGAGTCACGCTCACAACTCTCATTCTTTTGGTGCTTGGATCATTGAAGGCACTCATGCCAGTCGAAGCAAGCGGATCCTCCGTAAACTTGCCAGTCCAATTCTCCATCCAAACCACTCTGCGCTGAAGGTCAATTGTCGTGTTGAAGTGCTTCAAGAAGCCGAAACCAACGGTTCCATCTCCTGTTGCCCGGCTGGAAGGAAGGTCGATGATGCTCCAAACACTATTCTCCACCTCTGCTCCGTATATCTTGAGTTTTGGCATCCTCAGGTACCAGCTCTGAACTGGCCCACTCGCCACCCAAGAGGTTTTGGTGTAGACAGGGTTTTTTCCTGGCTTCCAAATCCCAATTCTTTCGAGGACGTCGCGGTGGGTGGTCGCATAGAAGCTGTTGCCAGTGTCAAGGGCTAGAACCATGTATTCCCCTGATTCTGTTTCGACCATGAGCTCCACCGAGGCGTTTCCGACAGGAAGAACTTCTGGCTTGAACGTCTTTTTGTTGTCTGGCACCATTTTGGTCAGATCATGGGTTTTTGGGTGGAAGATCAACATTTTGCGCTCAAAGTTGATTTCCATAATCGTGTTGCGCAGGGGTTCGAGACCCATGATGCCGTCGACCGTCATCCCGTAGCTGAGGCTGTAGTCGTTGTTTCCGTGTTGAACCGCAGCCATCCCAGCTGGGTCAATCTTCATGGGGCCAAAACTGAGATCGTTGATCTTTACAGTCGGGGCCTGGAAGCTCCCCACAAAGTCGATCAAAGTAATTGAGCCTGTGGCCTTACCGATATTGATCCCCTCGTTGAGTTTGAAGCTCCCCGAGAATCCTGTGTCGAACATGCACGATACAGTTTTGCCATTGATCGTGGCATCAACGATGATCGCCGTCTCGGCAAGCCGAAACGGCACCTCAATCGGTTTAGTCTGCTGGGCAAGAAGCGGAAGGGTCACGAGCAACGAGCTAATCATGGCTTTGTCTCTCTATTATGGGCACTGCCGACACGAACCGACTTGGCACCTGTGCAATTCAACGCCTCAGCCGAGCTTGCCGTTTCACGAACCGGCAAATATCCTGTATACTCCAGCCCACTGAACGCCGTGCAATGGGGCATCCAACGGCGACATTCCAAGAGAGACATCATGATTCGACAATTGTTGCCTGCAGGCCTCTGTGCCCTGGCCATCTCCGCATTTATGGTTGGCTGCAAGCCAGCCGAACCGACCGGAACAACAGGTACCGGCTCCTCAACGCCCAGCACATCCACCTCCGCTGGAACCACACCAGCCACAGCAGCACGAACTGCTCCCGAGGCCCCGGGAAATGAAATCACGGGGGACACGATCAAGATCGGCCTTGTGGCCAGTCAAAACGGAGAGTTGCGACCTTGGGGAATCGATACAGTCTCAGGAGCGAAGCTGGCAGAAGAAGAGGTCAACGCGGCCGGAGGCATCAACGGCAAGAAGATCCAAGTCATGGTAGGGGACAGTGCTAGCAACCCACAGGACGGTAAGAACGCTGCGCAGAAGCTCATCGCAGACGGAGCCGTGGTCGTGCTCGGCGAAGTCGCGAGCGGCATCACTGCCCAAATGAACGAAGTCGCCTACGAAAAGGGAGTTCCCCTCATCGCGATCGGCGCGACCCGCACTGACCTCGCCCAAAAGGGCAACTTCTTCCGAGTCTGCTACACAGATGACTTCCAAGGCCCTGTCATGGCTGCCTTTGCCTACCGCGAATTGAACTTACGACGAGTGGCAATCATGACCGATCGCAGCACTCCCTACTCCACTGGGCTCAGTGACTCGTTCCGCAAGAAATTCACCGAACTTGGAGGAGAAATCGTCACCGAAGAGTTCTACCAAAGCAAAGAAACCCAGTTCACCGCCCAGCTCACAAACGTGAAAGGCAAAACGCCAGACGGAATTTTTATGAGCGGTTACTTCCCAGAAGTCGGCCCCATGGCCAGACAAATCCGGGATATCGGTATGAAGGATGTCAAGCTATTGGGAGGAGACGGTTGGGACTCGACTGAACTCACCTCTGGCGGCGGCGACGCCATTATCGGCGGATTCTTCTGCAACCACTACAACAACCAAGAGCCGCGTGAGGAAGTGAAAAAGTTCCTCGCTGCCTGGAACAAAAAGTACGCGACCACCCCCGGCACAACCATGGGTGCCTTGGGCTACGACGCCACGATGCTCGCAGTAGACGCCATCCGAAGAGCCACGACCCCCAACAGCAAGGGAATCCTGGAAGCACTCGAAGCGACCGAGAACTTTATGTCTGTCAGCGGCAAGATCACCCTCAAGGGCAATAACGGAAATCCCCCGAAGAGAGCTCTGGTCGTGGAAGTCTCGCGAACAGGACAAGTCTTCCGCAAAGCCTACGAACCGGGCGACCTCTGAGTCTAGTATCTCGCTGAACTTGCCCACGAAATGGACGTTCTCTTATCACCACTGGCAGGGCTCCAAATGGACTTTGGAGCTCTGCCTCAGCAGTTGGTCAATGGCATCCTCATCGGCTCGATTTATGCCTTGATCGCCCTCGGCTATACAATGGTGTATGGCGTCCTTCGTCTGATCAACTTCGCCCACGGAGAAGTCTTTATGATCGGCTGCTACGCCGCTCTCTTCACCTCGTGGGCCATGGGATTTACTGCCACGGGAATGCAAGCGGCAAAGCCGCCAACCAGTAACATCGTCACCCTCCTCATCATGCTCTTCGTCTCCATGGCAGTCTGTAGCCTGGTCGGAGTCACGATCGAGAGGTTCGCCTATCGGCCCATGAGGAATCAAAGCAGAATTGCCTCCCTCATCACAGCCATCGGCGTGTCACTTCTCCTCCAATTCGGCGGACAACTCTTCCTTCCCCCGTTGCAGCAGAACATCCAAGCTGAAGTCAACCCCTTTCGAGATACGATCTCCCTCACACTTCGTCAAGCTCCTGCCTCTCTGAAACAGGAATTCAAGACTGCAAGCCTGGCTCAAAAAGCTGCGGAAGAAAGACTTGCTGAACTCGCCCCGCCAGGTGCCCTGACCTCCGAGCTCTCGCCAGAAGCCCTCGAGGTTCGAGAAAGACTCAGTGAACTCACGATCAAGAGCAATAGCCTGCGAGCCCAAGTCAACGATGCCTCCGTCTTCGTCGTGATCCAAAAAGGCAAACTCATCATGTTTGCCGCGGCGTTAGTCCTGATGATCATCCTTCGCCACATCGTGCTTAAGACAGCTACGGGGCGAGCGATGAGGGCAGTAAACCACGATTTCCAATCTGCCTCTCTCATGGGGGTGAACGTGAACCGAGTCATCACCTACACATTTATGATCGGTTCCGCCCTCGCAGGGGCAGGCGCCATGATGAACTCAACCTTCGAAGGAACAGCCATCACTCCCTTCGCAGGAGTTGCCCTGGGGGTCAAGGCCTTTGTCGCGGCTGTTCTTGGAGGAATCGGCAATATCCCAGGTGCTGTTCTCGGCGGAATCCTCATGGGTGTTGCAGAGTCCTTGGTCGTGTGGGTTGGCCTCAGCGGCTATAAAGACGCGATCGCATTCGTCATCCTCATCGTCATCCTTCTTTTCCGACCAGGAGGCCTCCTCGGGTCAAGTGCGGTGGAGAAAGTATGAAAATCTGGGTCGTTCGAATTCTGTCGATCATCGGCACGCTCGTCGCTGTCTTTGGGTTTGAGTTCTTCATGAGAGGTCTCGTAGCCCAAGACCAATCTCTGGACTACATCTATCGTTTGGCAGTACTGGCCGGACTCTTCGTCACTCTTGCTGTCAGCTTAAACCTCATCAACGGGATCACCGGCCAATTCTCGATCGGTCACGCTTCCTTTTACATGGTAGGAGCCTATGCGGGAGCAACCCTCACCAACTCCCTCTACAAGATCCAACCCCTTGGCCCGGAAACATGGCTCTTTGTCGTTGCCCTCGGCGGGGCAGTTGCGGCAGGGATCGCAGGACTCATCGTTGGCTTACATTCCCTGCGCCTGAAAGGAGACTATCTCGCCATCGTCACCCTTGGCTTTGGCGAGATCATCCGGATCATTGTCTTTAACCAACCATTCCTCGGTGGCTCCTTTGGCCTGAACATCGCCGACAAAAACGATAAGTCTCTCTGGGCAGTGTTGCTCCTGGCTATCCTCTGCATCGCTGTCTGCCGGAACCTCTGCCAGACACCCCACGGACTAGCCTTCCTGGCTGTGCGCGAAGACGAAGTAGCGAGCTCCGCAATGGGGGTGAACGTCACGCGGGTCAAAGTGACCGCCTTTATCGTGGGCTCTGCCTTCGCGGGGGCCGCTGGAGCCCTGCTCGGGGTCTATGACGGACTCATCACGCCAGACACCTTCCGAATGGACGTCAGTTTTCTCATCCTCACCATGGTGGTATTGGGTGGCACTGGGTCAATAACTGGCTCTGTCATCGCAGCCCTTCTGCTCTTCAGCATCCCTGAGTGGCCGAGATTTATGGTAGAGGGTGGCAAGCCCTGGCAAGTCACAGGAGCAACCCTCCTGGCAGGGGCCATCTGCCTGATCGTCAGCGTCTATCTCGTCAAGAGAACCATCGATGAATATCACGGCCCCCAACGAACCAAAACCTTGCGAATCGTAGGGATCGTCGGGGGTGGAATCATCGGCACAGTCCTCCTCGGGACAGTCTTCGGGCTCATCCCCGTTCTCGCCAACCGCACCTGGGACGTGGGTGCCCTCAGAATGGTGTTCCTCGCTGTTACCCTCATCGTCCTCATGCTCATTCGGCCCCAAGGCATCTTTGGACACGAGGAGTTTGGCTGGCAAAAAGCGATGAAGGCCCTTCGGTTCGGAAAACCAGGTGCAAACCCCACATGACCACTCCTCTCCTCTCCCTCGATGAAGCCACCATCAAATTCGGGGGTCTGACCGCAGTCAACAAGGTTTCCTTCGATATCGAACGAGGCGACCTTTTCGGTCTCATCGGCCCCAATGGTGCCGGAAAAACCACCTGCTTCAACCTCATCACAGGAGTCTACAAACCGACCTCCGGCAAAATCCTGTTCAAAGGCTCTGAGATCGGAGGCACTCCCCCGAACCGAATTGCAGAAAAGGGGATTTGTCGGACTTTCCAGAACATTCGATTGTTTCCCTCCCTCTCTGTCGTAGAAAACGTCATGGTAGGAGCCTTTTTGCGCCACAAGACCAACATCTTCAGCGCCTTCCTTTACCTGCCTGGCGCGATCCGGGAAACCGAACAGTTTCGCGCCCAAGCCATGGCCCTCCTAGAAGTCGTCGATCTTGCCGACGTTGCTCTCGCCAGAGCCGCCGACCTTCCCTACGGCAAACAAAGGCGGCTGGAAATCGCCCGGGCCATGGCGACTCAGCCTGACCTGCTACTCCTGGACGAACCTGCGGCAGGGATGAACCCTCAGGAAAAAGAGGAACTCCACCTCGTCGTCCGTCGCATACGAGACGAATTTCAAAAGACCGTCCTCCTGATCGAGCACGATATGAGATTCGTGATGGGACTCTGCGAGAAAATTGTCGTCCTCGATCACGGAGAAGAAATTGCTGCTGGCCCACCCGAAGCCATCCGAAACGATCCGAAGGTGATCGAAGCCTATCTCGGTGAGGCAGTCTGAGGTCACATGGTCAGAGGCCAGGTAGAGTCTCAACAAGGTCGATGACCAAGATTTTGCGCAAGACTGCCGCCCCCTTGAGCCTCTTTATCCTGATCGGGATCCTCTGTGGTTGCCGGGATACAACCTACAAAATTCCTAGCGACTCCAAACCGGTCGAGGCATCAATGCCAGTCAGTGAGGTCAGCCCAAGCTGGTTCACTCGCCTGAACGACCTCACCTTCACCCTCAGCAAAGATGGCGACCTTGTCTCAGGGCCTGGCATCGGCATCGCTCTGGCGTTCCTGATGAACTCGAGCGAAGGCCAAACCTCTCGCGAGCTGCAGACCAGCCTAAACCTCTCAGACAAGGAATCCAGCGACTTCAACGACGCGATGAATGCTTACGCAGGATCGCTGCAAGACTCAGGTCTCAGTGTGACCACTGGTCTGTTCATGGTCTGGCCCATCCTGGTCACTCCAATGTTTCAAGAAGAGATGGCACGAGCCTATGGAGCAGACATCGTCCGGCTCGGAAGCGCAGGAATTGGAGCCAACCGCGCCCTGAACGACTACGTCAGAGCAAGGAGTGGAGGAGCGATTGACCAGTTCAGCCCAAAGCTGGAGCGGGAGCTCGTGATGGTGCTGGCCTCAACCCAGCGATTCCAAGCAGAATGGAAGCAGTCCCCGATCCAGAGCGAAGATGGCACTCTGCGCTTTGCCGCCCCAAATCGAATCGCCGTCTCCGATCGCCTCCGCGTCTCAGTGATTCCGCTTGCCGGAGACCGGTTCGACCTAGTCATCGCCCAAACCCTCCTGCCCCACCCAGAAGGGTCAGTAGGGGAGATGAAAGAAACTGTCGCCTTGGCCCGAGATGCAAAGGAGGCAAACTTACCCCTCTCGGTTCCCACTTTTTCTGTTACAGCAGAGCTCGACTTGGCAAAGGCCCTTGAACCGGTCGGAGTCAAATCTCTCTGGACCGGCCCGGTCGACATGCCCCAGGTCGCCATGGAACTCAGAGGCAACCAAAGGATCGGCCTTGCCAAGCAGATGTTCCGTTTCACTGTCGGTGCAGAAGGAATTGGGGTCGGAGAACTCAGAGGGAAACCAATCCGTCGGCCAGGCGAAAGATTCTTCCTCTTGGACCGCAAGACAGGTTTGGTGGTCGTGACGGGACGTCTCGACTGAGCGAAGAGGAAACCCAAAAATGGAAAGCCTCCCCTCACCGCTCTAAATCGGCTCAGGGAGGCCTCAAGTGCCGCCTTTTAGGCGGCGATGTGGAACGCCTCGGAGGCCTTAGTGACCTCTTGAGATGCCACTTGCCGGATCACGTCCAGCTGCTCAAGGGGAAGGCTCATCGCCTCAACCATTGGGTAGCTCAGTGACTCGACTCCCTGTCTTTGACCATTCATAAATCCTGCCTCGTGAGCCATGGCATTTGCCGCTGCCACAAGGATGGTTGTATCGTAAAAATCTCCGTCTCCATCGGGATCATGGTGGAAGCTGACCCCCGCCTGAACCAGAGCACTGAGGCCCCAACGCTTTGCAAGAATTCCTCCCACCTGAGCATGGTTGAACCCAATCACCTCTTGCTCGACAACATGGAGAGGGAGCCCCATCATCCGACTGTTCTGAATGCACTCGTCCAATTCGGCCGGCATGAACCGTTCCATGATCAGCTGGCCAAGATCGTGCATCATCCCTGCGACATAAAGCTCTTCCGCTCTGCCTGGGCTGCGAATCTTGCCAAGAATGCGACAGATCACAGCCGTTGCCAGAGAGTGCCGCCAATACTCTAACTTGTCAAACTGCTTCGAAAGGCTCTTACCTGCAGTCATTTGGTGGAACGCCACCCCCACGACCAGGGAACGAACTGCCGAGGTCCCCAAGAAGCTCAGGGCTCTGCCGATGGAAGGAACATGGGCGCCGCCGTAGTAGGCACTATTTGCTACCTTGAGAATCTTTGCCGCGATGGCAGGATCTTTTTCAAAGGCTCTCTCCAGATCACGCTGCGAGGCATTCGGGTCGTCTGCCAAGCGAATGATCGTACTCACCGCCTGGGGAAGAACCGGAAGATTCTCGCTTCGTGCTAGCCTAATCTCAAGGGACGATAGCTCCACATCCCTATCATCGGTAACCTGATCAAGGTTCCAGAGAAGAAAGAACCTCGTAACAAGACGGTTTTCCAAAGGAGGTTCTTAGATCCCTCCGCCCTACCGATGAATCCTAAAGCTTGGTTCATTCGTTACTTGAGTGTAAGATGCTCAATTGATTGAGCACCAGAGACTATGGCAAAGGATTACTACGCACTTCTGGGCGTCTCAAAAGAAGCAGATGAAAAAGCGATCAAGGAGGCTTATCGCAGGCTCGCCAGGAAGTACCATCCTGACCTAAACCCTGGTAACTCAGAGGCAGAAGCCAAGTTCAAAGAGATCAACGAGGCTTACGAAACCTTGGGTGACCCAGAAAAGAGGCGAAAGTATGACCGATTCGGATCAGACTACGAGAACTTCCAAACCGGAAGCTCCGGATCAGACTTTGGCGAGGCTGGAATGGATACGATCTTTGAGCAGATCTTCCACAACTTCGGATTTGGTTACCAGACAAGAGGAAAAACGATCCCCAGTCAAGACCTCGAACAGGTCGTCGAAGTAACCCTCGAAGAAATCGACAAAGGTACCAAGCGCACTCTGCAGTACCAGACTCAGGACGCCTGCGAAAACTGCAAAGGATCTGGCCAAGTCGCGACCAGAGACGGAGGTGCAGCGAACTGCCCCTACTGCCAAGGAACAGGAATCGTGACCAACTCACGCAAGGTCGAGGTCACGATCCCACCTGGCTTTCCCGAAGGAAAAAAATTGCGCGTCCCAGGCCGCGGTATCAAGGGCAATGTGGGAAAGGCAGGAGACCTTTACATTACGGTCAAAATCCTCCCCCACCAGACTTTCGTTCGCAGGGGAGACGACCTGGAGGTCGAAGTTCTGGTCGACTACCTCATCGCCAGTTTGGGGGGAAAAGTCAAGGTGCCGACTCTTGCCTCCCAGTTTTCGGTCACAGTTCCCCCTGGAACCCAGAGTGGACAAGTTTTGCGCCTAAAGCAACAGGGGCTCAGCAAGCAAGGGGGAGGCAAAGGTGACCTCCTGGCCCGCGCCAAAATCACAGTCCCCAAAACCTTGGCGGATCAGGAACGCAAACTGTTGGAAGAAATTCTGGTGTCAAGAGGAGCTAAGATTTGAGAACGACGCACCAACCGGTTTACCTGATCGGCGTCGCTGCCGAACTTTGCAAAGTTCACCCCCAAACCCTTCGTCAATACGAGCGGCTTGGCCTCGTCGTACCGTCGCGGGTCGGGGCCAAAAACCGACTTTACAGCGAAGCAGATATTGAACGAGTGAAGAGAATCCAAAGGCTCACTCAAGAGCTTGGCGTGAACCTCGCCGGGGTCGAAATCATCCTGCGCCTCTTGGACGACATGGAGTTGATCCGCACCGACATGGAGCAACAGATGTCCGAATACGCGGCTGAGGTGGAGTCACGCATCCAGGCTTATATGGCCAACAGCAATGCTCCCATCCGGCAAGGCCAGAGTCTGCTTCCAGTGCCAAAGGTTCACATCCGCCGCAACACGGATATTTGAAGTCCGCCGCGGGGCAGTTTCAGCAGTTCAAAAGTATCTGCCGCTAGTTGCCGAGCTCCCAAACACCGTCTCGAACAGAAAGCAGCTTCTCTCTTACTCCCAAGAGTAAGGATCATTGCCCCGCGCCCACAGATAGGAAACGAGTTGCCCAACATGATAGGACTCGTGCCTGGCTATGAATCGGAAGGCCTCCTCGGTTGGGACTGGGTCAAGACAAAGATAGTCGGCCCACCCCTTGCCCAGATCCAGGGCTTGACCAAGCTGTTCGTCACTCATCGACTCCAGCAAGGCAAGGGTCGAAGCCCTGGTCTCTGCCAAGGCCTTCAACAATCCCTCCAGAGTCTTGATTTCCCAAAAGGGCGCCTCTCTTTCCGAAAAGTCAACCTTAGGCAGGCCCTGGATAGCATCGGTCATAGAGAGCTCAGTCGAGATGATCTCCACGATTTGCCCCTGAATCGTTCTCATCCCCTCAGTCGGAGCCCAGGGCAAGAGATCGTCCTTCAAGTGAGGAAAAACCTCCGCCAGATCAGATCTCACTGAGTCGAGTTCTGCCTTGATCAAAGTTGCACGTGTCATAAGTTGTTCCTTGGATGGGAGACAGAGAATCAGAGACCCTGTCCCAGCCCCCTGATCCTCCCCGACTGACTCGGCCGACGAATGACGAGGGGGGAGCTATTATTCCCCACCCGATCTAGCGACACAACCGCCACCTCTTTCGGAGCATTTTCGCCAGACGGAAGCAGGAAGGTCGGCTGACTTGAGACATCCAGGATCCGCCATTTGCCATCGATAAGAGCGCTCACGGCGAAAAACCTGACTGGCTCGCCTTTGTCAGGCACAACCTCGACCCTCCATCCCTGTTCGGTCAGATTGTTTTCGCCAAGGGTTGGCGGCTTCGGTGCCTTTTTGTCCAGCCAAGTTGTCGCTGGGGCAATCGCCCGTTCCGCATAGGGGCCAGTTTTGAGAGCGTCGGCAATTCCATTCCAGTTGGTCATCAAGGCCTTCATGGAGAAATGGATATTGCCAGTATCTACTGCGCCTTTTCTCGTCAGTTCAATCTGATCAAGCACTTCCTGCGATTTCCAATTCCCTTCTGCCGGGTTGGTTCGGCTCGTAAAGTTCCCCACCCACAGATGTCGGTTCACCGCGTTTTGAGATCGCCACCAATTTAGCAGGACTGGGTAAGACTGGGGAGTCTGAGCGATGGGCCAATAGAGCTGGGGAGAGAAATAATCGGCCCACCCCTTTTGGTACCACTTCAAAGCGTCCGCATAGAGTTCCGCATACTGATCAACCCCTGCCCGGATCCCTTCTGGAATCCCTGGCCGATAAATCCCGAAAGGTGATATCCCGAATCGAACCCAAGGCTTGCGCTGCTTGACTCCCTGGTGAACTCGAAAAATGAAATCGTCGACATTCTTGCGCCGCCAAGCGTCCAGACCAAGCCTCCCTCCATTGGCGCGGTAATGGGCAAAACTCTTCTGGTCTGGGAAAGGAGTCTTCTGGCCATTCTCCGTGACTGGGTACGGATAGAAGTAGTCGTCAATGTGGATCGCGTCGATGTCGTAACGCTGGACTACGTCCATAAAGACAGCAAAAGAGCGATCCTGGATAAACTGCTCACCTGGATCCATCCACAGGAAAGTTCCGTATCTCTTGACAAGGTCAGGGTGAGTCCGGCTGATATGGCTTTCGTGCACAGCACCGTTCTTCGATACTTGGTTCGGGTGCAGAGCTCGGTAGGGGTTAAACCACACATGAAGCTCAATGCCCCGCTCGTGAGCCTCCTTGATCGTAAACTCCAGGGGATCAAAACTTTCCGCTGGTGGAACGCCCTGCTCTCCGGTTAAGTAGAAAGACCATGGCTCCAACTTCGAGTTGTAAAGGGCATCAGCCGAAGGACGGATCTGAAAGATGACCGCATTCACATTCAAGTCTTTGCAACGGTCAAGGATCGCCTCCATCTCACTTCGTTGGTCAGCAACTGGAAGGCCTGGCCGACTCGGCCAATCGATATTAGCAACGGTCGCGACCCAAACGCCGCGAAACTCACGATTCAGGGTGAACTTTGGGGCCATGGTCTCACCGATGAGAGCCGCAGCGACAAAAGACGAAAGCATCATAAGCAAACTACCTCGAAAATGGTTAATCTGTCAGCAATGGATGGGGTTCGAACGTGCCTAAAGTAAAGCAGATCGAGATTCTGGGACTTGATGCGACCCTCCGGGGCATCAGCCTCGACATGGGCCTTACGATAGACGAGCTAGTCGTGACGAGCGGTTCAGCCCAGGTGTCGGTGGATCCTCCCGGCCTTTCTCTCCAGCAACCGGGAAAAGCTACAGTTGTCGTAGGAGAGGCGTCTGTCCAGAGCCTCCTGGAAAAACAAGCCCCTGCTGGCAAGAACAGCTTTGTGATCTCGATCTCCAACGGGTTAGTCAAAGTCACGGCAAAAGCCAGAATTGTCGTCGAGCTCAGCATCACAGCCCATTGTCGCCTCGTCATACGGGAAGGGAATCAGCTCCATGTCGAGCTCCAGGCAGTTGATCTGGGGGGGACTCCCGCCAAGAGGCTCCTTGAAACCCAATTGAACAAGATCAACCCTCTCGTCGATGGGAAGGATCTGCCGATCCAAATCGAAATGAACCAGGTCACTGCACTCGATGGAAAGATCACGATCCACGGAAAGATCAAAGGGGTGACCCTGTAAATCCATGGCAACGTGGATCGGTAGAATAGAGCGACTTCCCAAGGACACCCCCCTTTGAAATTCGCTTTCATCATCCACCCCCTCAAGGCAAGGGACATCACCCGCAAGCATCCTCTCTTTGGCGTTTTGCCAGATAGTGCGCTCGAATGGCTCTTAACCAAAAAGTCAGTCAGCATCGCGAGCGAAGTCAAAGGGATCCAAACTCCGGACGGCAGAAAAACAGAAGGGATCTTCATTGGGCTTCCTCTCACCCCCAAGATGTTTACCGAGACAAGGCCTCTTGAATGGGTTTACGACCGCATCCTCGAATGTTGCGAGATTGCCGAGCGGGAAGGGTGCAAGATTATCGGGCTCGGCGCCTTCACCAGCGTTGTGGGGGACGGCGGAATTACAGTCGCACAAAGAGCGAAGATTGCTGTCACCACTGGGAACAGCTACACAGTAGCCACTGCCATCGAAGGCACTCTCAAAGCCTGCGAATTGGTCGGGATCATCCCTGAAGAATCAAACCTGGCAGTGGTGGGTGCCACGGGAAGCATCGGCAAAACCTGCGCCAAAGTCCTTGCCAAAGAGTTCCGGAGTACCACTCTTATCGGCCGCAACCTCGAGCGGACGGAAGAACTTGCCCAAGACCTGCCCCATGCGATCGCCACCACTGCGATTGACAGCCTCAAGGAGGCAGACGTCATCATCACTGTCACCAGTTCCGACGCCCCCCTCATCGAACCCCGCCACCTAAAGCCAGGGGCAGTGATCTGCGATGTTGCCAGACCCAGGGACGTCAGCACAAGAGTCAGCAAAGAAAGGCCAGACGTACTGGTTATAGAAGGCGGTGTCATCAAGGTTCCTGGCGAAGTCGACTTTGGGATCAACTTTGGATTCCCCGCCAAGACTGCCTATGCTTGCATGAGCGAAACCATGATGCTGGCCCTGGAAGATCGACCAGAGAACTTCACTCTCGGCAAAGACGTCTCAGTGGCCCAAGTCGAGGAAACCCTTCAGATGGCAAAACGCAATGGATTCGAGCTTGCAGGATTCCGATCCTTCGAAAAAGCAGTGGACCAAGTGGCAATCGAACGAGTGAAGAAGGCCCGCCAGAGCCTCGTAGCACTCTAAACCAGAACCAAGAGGGCAAGAAAACATGCTTTGTGTCAAGGATCTTAGCCACAGTTTCGAAGGACGAGAGGTACTCCACTCAATCTCCTTTGAGGTTGGAACGAGCGAGATTCTTGCCATCATGGGCAGTTCTGGCGGAGGAAAGACGACTCTGCTCAAGTGCATTTCCGGTCTACTCAAGCCCACGAAAGGGGACGTAGAAATCGAAGGCATCAGCGTCGTGAGTGACCCAGAAAGGGCCCGCGCAAAGCTTGGCCTTGTCTTCCAGTACGCAGCCCTCTTTGACTACCTCAACGTTTCAGAGAACGTCCTCTTCGGCATCAGAAGAAAGAAGCATCTCTCCGCCAAACAGGCCAAAGAGATCGTCTCGCAGAGGCTGAATGAAGTAGGCCTGGCAGGAAAAGAAAACCTGATGCCAAACGAACTCAGCGGCGGAATGAGAAAAAGGGTTGGCCTAGCCCGCGCCTTGGCGATGGAACCCCATGTCTTGCTCTACGACGAACCAACGAGTGGGCTCGACCCTGTGACAGCCTACTCAATCGACCAGCTGATCGTCGAAACGAGGAGCCGCACCCAAGCCACCTCAGTGGTTGTCAGCCACGATGTCTCCAGCGTCTTCCGCGTGGCAGACCGCATCGCCTTTTTGCACAAAGGCCAACTGCTCTTCCTCGGCACCCCAGAGGAGTTTCGCGACGACCTCTCGCCCCAGATCAAGGAACTGGTTGAAAAAGCCAAGTGCGAAGACCTCAGCCTTCGCATTGGTATCTGATCAAACGCTTGGTAGAAATGACAGGCTTACTGGTACACTGCACTCTTAGATTCCGTCATATTTGGAGTGAGCGAGAGGGCATGAAGAGCAGATTTGGACAAAATAGACCATTAAAGACTGCCGCAGCACTTCTCTTGGGCGGGCTCTTGGCAACTGTGGCTCTCAGCCAAGTCCTTGGCATCAATCCCCAGCCTGACCTTCCGCCACTGCGCCTGGCACAAAGTAACGCAACCATGCCCCCTGCGATGACCGCCCCTTCTCGGGGCGAACCAGCCGACGCAGTCAACCGGGGCGAACTCGTCATGCGAACCTCTTTTCTTGTCTTCCGTGAAGCTCACAGGAATTCGATGGTTCGACTGGAACTCCGCCGGGAGGCAAGACGCAGAGTTCAAACGCTGGATCGCAACTACGAGTCTGCCATGGAAAAGGCGATGATCATGGTGTCCAGCGCGACAAACGACGAAGGGAGGCGCAGAGCCTCAGACCGAATTCAACGAGAAACAAAAACTTACGCGGCAGCCTTCCGGGATATCGTCGGACAAGAGACGTACGTCCTCTACAGCAGAATCTACGCAGAAGAGTTTGCCAGGATTGATCAAAACCAATTCATGGAGCTTGCCGAGCGGGAAATCCGCGCAAGACGCACTCCCCCGCGCTCCTCATCCCAGAGAATCCGCGCCTGAACTCCCAAGAAAAGCAGCCTTTTTCCTAGGCCTACTGAACACTTCTGATCGTACGTCGTTTCTACCACCATTCCACTGAGATAGAGGAACGGAAAAAATGAACAAACTGATCACCACCCTTTTAGCACTCGCAGTCGCAAGCGCGATGGTCACCACAGCTTTTGCTCAAAATGCGGGACCAGGACAGGGCGGCCGCCAAGGTCAAGGCCAACCGGGACGCCAAGGCCAGCAAGGCCAGCAGCGGATGGCAGAAATTGAGAAGAAGGTTCTCGAAAGCCTCAACTTGACTGCCACCCAAAAGGAACAGCTGACCAAACTCAACGCTGAAATACAAAAGGATCGAGAAAACCTTCGCAAGAAGTTCCAAGGGCAAGGCCAAAACGTGGATCGAGAAGGCCTGCGAGCCGAGATGCAGAAGATCCAAAAGAAGCGCGAGGATGGCATGAAAAAGATCTTGGGCGATGCCAAGTTCAAGGAGTATCAAACCAAGATGCAAGCTGAGATTCGCAAACTCCGCGAGCAACAGGGCGGTCGTCAAGGAGGCCAAGGTGGCGGACGCCGTGGCGGCGGATCGACTGGCGGCGGAAACTAAGCTGGCAATCTTGCCGAGAAATGGGGCTGTCTCAAAAGAGGCAGCCCCATTTCTTCATCCACCCAACAGTGCCGTCCCGTGATTTGGAGCCCCCCATCCCTCGCCCTTTCCCCCAGTATAAATACCAGGTAAAGGGAGACAGAGAGGCGCTCTTATCCACGAACAACGACACACAGGTAAAGCCGTTAATTAATACAGTTCCCCAACCTCTTTGTGAAGCCCTAACCTTGCGACGAGCCAGCCAAGAAGTCGTTCTCCTGTTCAAAAGTACTGTAGTAATAAGGAGTCGCCGACTCGAACTCACCGGCACAGGTATCCACCATTTTAAAAACTGGCTCGACCTTAACCTGGTTCACAGCCCTTGCCGCCTCCATCAAAAAGGCAGGATCCAAGCCACCGGCTTCCGCTCTCAGTCGCTCCATTGCCTTCAGAGCTGTCGAGCCAGACGAAGACACAGAAACAACCCCAATCCCCGGCAACATGACCGGAGGCTCCTCTGGCAAATCATCCAACGGCTTCTCACTCACGGCCAAGACCTCAGCAATCGCCTTCTGAACCCCTGGGGTCAAACCCATCAGATTCAGGATAGACGGACTCGGGAAGCCGATCAAAAAGGCTTCCTTCACCAAATCGAGCAAAGGCTCCGAGCGGCCCGCAGTCTCCTTTGCCTGGATCAGTCGTTGCTCAATCCCCAAGAGGTTCGTGAGCTTCTGCAGAAACCAGTGATCGACCTTACAGAGCTCATAAACAGTCTCGTGATCCCAACCTCGCCGCAAAGCCTCAGCCAAGGCCCAAAGTCGCTCGTCAGTCGGGTATCGCAGGTGTTGGCGCAAATCCTCGTCTGCCATTTTTCCCTCTGTCAATGCCCGACGGTACACAGGGCTGTTTCTGGTTTGCCAGGGCCAATCAAAGAGCCCCGCTCTGACTGGGTTGCTTTCGATCGAGTCTAAGGCGTGGCGAAAAGTCTCGTCGTCCTCGACTGGGAGTACAACGCTCTGGTCAGACCAGACCAGTTCGTGACCTGCGGCATGGAGGGCCTGGCGTACCTCTGACTCTGTGACAAGTGGGCTCGCCATCACGTGAATGTGGTTTGGCATCACGCAATAAGCCAAAACACCGTGAAGGTCTCCCAATGTTTCCGCAATGGACTTCGCCACTTCCCGATCGCGGAGCAGACACACGCCTCTCCCTTCATCAAGCACCCTGTCGAGCTTGTTCATCGCCACCCGATGCACGAAAGAGACTTCCTCGCCCCGCCTCTTCGCCTTCTCGATTTCCGCCTTCCTTTCGCTGAGGAGCGGCAAAGCCACCTCTGGGGGAAGTGCGTCATCCAACCAAACTGTGAAAACCAGCGAATCTCCCTGCCGCACAGCTTCCTCTGGGATCTCACTCGAACTGACTGTGCGATAACCCATGAACTTATCGTGACGCAGATCCTTTGACTTGACTTCAAGTCCCCGAATCGCTTTCATCAAAGCCGCCTCAAAGGTTCGATCGATCGCCATAACTTCGCCAGTCGCTTTCATCTGGGTGAAAAGGCTCCGATCCCCACTCGAAAACTTGTCAAAGGGCCAGCGAGGAATCTTGACAACACAATAGTCAAGCGCTGGTTCGAAGCAAGCTTTCGTCGTTTTCGTGACCGCATTCTCGATCTCATCCAGCGTTTTACCCACCGCGATCTTTGCTGCGACCCTTGCGATCGGATAGCCAGTCGCCTTGCTTGCCAAAGCAGAGGATCGGCTTACGCGAGGGTTGACCTCGATAATGTAATAGTCGAAGCTATCTGGGTTCACCGCAAGCTGTACGTTGCAGCCCCCTTCAATTCCCAAGGCATCGATGATCTTGAGCGAGGCAGTTCGCAACATGTGGTACTCGATGTCGCTAAGGGTCTGGCTCGGGGCCACCACGATTGAGTCCCCTGTATGAACCCCCATCGGATCCAGATTCTCCATGTTACAGACCGTGATGCAAGTCCCTCGGCTATCCCTCATGACCTCATACTCGACTTCCTTCCACCCCAACAGGCTCCGCTCCACCATCAGCTGGGAACGCATAGAGAGTTTCAGTCCCTTGCGACCAATCTCCCACAGTTCCTGATGGTTGCGCGCGATTCCCCCCCCTGTCCCACCCAGAGTATAGGCTGGGCGCACGATGCAAGGAAAAGGAACAACATCGAGCAAGGCTTCGAGGTCTGCCTCCGACTCGACGATCCAACTCTCAGGCACAGGCTCTTTGATCTGCCTCATTAGAGACCGAAACAGCTCGCGATCCTCTGCCTTCCGGATCGCCTCAAGCTGGGTCCCGAGCAACTTCACATTGTATTTTTCCAAGATGCCGAGCTGAGCGAGCTGACTCGCGAGGTTAAGTCCCGTTTGCCCCCCCAGGGTTGGCAACAGACCTTCTGGTCTTTCCTGGGCAATCACCCTCTCGCAGAACTCCGGAGTCAGGGGCTCAATATAAACAGCATCCGCCGTCTCCTCGTCCGTCATGATCGTGGCTGGGTTACTATTGATCAAAACGACCTTGTAACCTTCCTCGCGAAGACTCTTACAGGCCTGAGTCCCAGCGTAGTCGAACTCTGCCGCTTGCCCAATGATGATCGGGCCACTCCCAATGACGAGGATTTTTTCCATGAGCCGCTCCCTCTTATACCTGGGGTAGCTGTGACCACACATTCCATCCCGCCGTCTGCCGAACGACCGGTTTCACCAGGGGGCCTGGAACTGGTACCTTGCGAGATGAATTAAACTGACCGGACGCCCCGAGAGGCAAACCTTATCCCATGCGGCTCAATCCCACCCTGAAAATCCTTCTCCTCACGCTCGTCACCTTCGTGACCAGCCTCGCCTTGGCCCAACCAGCCCCAAAAGTTGAGTGGAGCGCCAAGCTGAATCGTGAAACGGTTCGTGCAGGAGAATCTGCCCAGATTATCGTTACTGGCAAGATTCAGGAGGGCTGGCATATCTATTCCGGACAGCTACAGGGAGAGTGGATTTCCCTTTCTGGCCGACTGGAAGAAGGGCAACCCCTTTTGCCAGATGGCGACGGGAAGCCGGGAGAAGCCCTCAAGTTCCTCGAACCAGAGGGAATCAAGAAGTACGACCGGGGATTCAAAGCCAACGTCATCACTTTTGAAGGGGAGATCGTCGTCGCTATGCCGGTAAAGGTGGCCCCAAACGCAACCGGAAACCAAGTGGCCAGCCTCATCATCCGATCTCAAGCCTGCGATGCCAGGAGCTGCGACCCCCCCGCGAGAGCGACCCTCGAGATTCCCTTTACCGTCGAACCTGGGCCAGCCAACCCTGAATTCCTGGCGGCCCAAACAGACGTCCCCCCCCAAACAAGCAACTACGTCCCTCCTCGCGACGAAACAGCTTTGGCTTCTGATGCCCAAGCAGACACACCTTCGGTTCCAAGCGGTGCCGGGGCAGTTCCAACCGACGACACAGTCAAAGCAATCAACCAAGCTCGAGACCAGGGACTCATTCCCTTTCTCGGTCTCTCCTTTGTCGCAGGATTGCTGGCTCTCCTCACACCCTGTGTCTGGCCAATGATCCCGATCACAGTCAGCTTTTTCACCAAGGGCCAAGGAGCTGTCTCGACCACTGACGGCAAGAAGAAAACTAACCTGACGGGGGCCCTGGCTTACTGCCTCGGCATTATCGGTACCTTCGTCGGCTTGGGGGTTGTTGTCACGGCGATCTTTAGCGCAGCAGGCATTCAGGCTCTTGCTGCTCACCCAGTCGTGAACGGCTTGTTAGCTCTGCTCTTCATTGCCCTTGCCCTCAACCTCTTTGGCGTCTATGAGCTCGCTGTCCCCCAAGCCTGGGTCGGCAAAGTGCAAAAAGCTTCCAATCAACAAAGTCTCATTGGCCCGATTCTGATGGGGCTCGTCTTCAGCCTCACGACCTTCACCTGCACAGTTCCCTTCGTCGGCACTCTCCTGGCAACCGCTGCCGCAACGAATGACTGGTTGTTCCCTGTTCTCGGGATGGGGGCCTTCTCCCTTGCCTTCGCCATCCCCTTCTTTGCCCTAGCCCTCCTTCCACAATACATGACTAAGCTCCCGAAAGCGGGAGGATGGCTTGTCTCTGTCAAGGCCTACATGGGATTTTTGGAACTGGCGGCTGCCGTCAAGTTCATCAGCAACGTTGACCTGACGCTTCAGCTCGGTTGGATCACGCGGGAAGTCTTCCTCGCCCTCTGGGTCGCGATCATCGCTGCTGCGACCGCCTACCTCTTTGGCTGGTTCCGCCTTCCAAAAGAAACCGACGTCAAAATTGGCCCTGCCCGCATGGCGATCGCCTTTGTCAACGTGGCCATCGTCGTGTTTCTCCTCGGGGCCATCCCCGGCAATTCCAGACTCGGTAACCTGGCAGGGTTCCTCCCGCCAAACCCCTACCCAGGAAGACAAGCCGCTGCCGGAGCCATCGCCTGGCAGCACAAAGTGGAAGAAGCCCAAACCAAAGCCAGAGCCGAAGGCAAGCTGATCTTCGTCAATTTCACCGGAGTCACCTGCACGAACTGCCGCGTGATGGAAGGCGAAGTCTTCCCCACCCCCGAGGTTCGCAAGCGCATCGAATCAATGGTGCCCCTGGAGCTCTACACCGACCGCGACCTTGCCGAAGATCGAGCGAACGCTGCCCTGCGTGAAAAGCTCACCAAGTCGAGCACAAATCCTGTCTACGTTATCATGACTCCCGACATGCAGGTGCTGGACATTTTCCAAGGCATGTCACTCAGCAACCAAGAGTTCATCACGTGGCTAGACCGGGGTACCGCCAAGGGTGCCAGTCTAAACTAGAGACTTGATGAGAAAGATCGAAGTCGATGGCGTAAAAATTGGCACAGGTAACCTCGTGGTCATCGCTGGCCCCTGCCTTGCAGAGAGCCGGGAACTCTGCCACCAGGTGGCTGGCACCATGCAGGAAATCTGCCAGCAACTCGGGATCGGCTACATCTTCAAAGCTAGCTTCGACAAGGCAAACCGAACGTCCGGCTCAAGCACCAGAGGGGCAGGAATCGATGAAGGGCTCGCGATCCTCGCCGACATTAAAGAGCAATTCAGCCTGCCAGTGACAACCGATATCCACCTCCCAGAGCAGGCAGAAATCGCGGCAGAAGTCGTGGACATGCTACAAATCCCCGCCTTCCTCTGCCGCCAAACAGACCTGCTCGCCGCAGCCGCAGAAACCAAGATTCCAGTCAACGTCAAGAAAGGACAATTCCTGGCCCCAAGTGATACCAAAAACATCGTTGATAAGCTCCTCTCCCATGCCGCGGATGGAATCATGCTCACCGAGCGTGGCACAAGTTTCGGATACAACACCCTCATCGTCGACATGCCGGGACTCGAAACAATGAGAAACCTAGGAGTTCCTGTCTGCTTTGACGCCACCCACTCTGCCCAAAGACCAGGCGGCCAAGGCATCCAAACTGGTGGGGTTCGAGAGTCGATTCCCGCCATGGCAAGAGCCGCCATCGCGGTCGGCATTGACGCACTATTTCTCGAAGTCCACCCAAATCCGGAAAGGGCGCTCAGCGATTCTGCCACTCAGTGGCCGCTCGACCGAGCCTCCGAACTCCTGCAACAGCTCGTCGCCCTCCACAAGGTGCGTCAACTCTTTTGATGAAACCCATCATCGTCATCGGAGCCGGAGCCGCTGGCATCATGGCGTCTTGGCGGGCGGCCCAGATGGGAGCGAAAGTCGTCCTTCTGGAAAAAACGGATCGGATTGGGACAAAAATTCTCATCAGCGGCGGGGGGAAGTGCAATATCACCCACGATGGCCCTCTCGAGGACGTCTTGCGCGCCTTCCGCCCCAACGAAGCCAGGTTCATTCGGCCAGCCTGCTACCGTTGGCGTCCCCAAGATGTCGTCGAAATGCTGACCTCAAGAGGGCTCGAGGTCTACACGCGAGCTGACGGCAGGATCTTCCCTACCCACCAAACGGCAAAGGACGTCGTCGCAATCCTTGAAACCTATCTGAACGAACAAGGAGTGACGATCCACCGAAACACTCCTGTTCAAACCATCACCGCCCAAGAGAATGGCTTCCACATCGAAACCAATCGCCACACCTTTGAAAGCCAACACGTGATCCTCTGTGTCGGGGGCTCCAGCTATCCCAAGAGCGGAACCACCGGCGACGGGTGGCCCTGGGCGACCCAACTGGGTCACACGATCGTCCCGATCCTGGCTGCCCTCGCCCCAATGGAACTCGAACTCGCAGGGATGGAACTTAAAGCAGGGGTTGCCCTCCGCGACATCGTCCTAAAGGCAAGGCTGAAGGGGAAAGAACTCGCCCGTTGGAGAGGAGATTTGCTCTTTACCCACCGTGGCGTCAGCGGCCCTACCGTGCTTGGCATCTCGCGCGTCGTCGCGGAAAACTGGCCCAGTGGCCCTGCCAATCTCGAAGTAGACCTCGTCCCAGACTTCACCTTCGAACAAATCCAAGCCAGATGGATGACCTGGAAACAGGAGAATCAAAAAAAGCTCGTCAAAAATGGCATCCGTGGCCTGGTTCCAGAAAGCCTCGAGAAGGAGCTCCTTGATCAGGCGAAGATCTCACCAGAAGAAACTGGCCAGTCCGTCAGCAAGAAGGCGTTGAATCTCCTCGTTGAGACGATCAAAGCCTGGCCCATCGGCACCGTCAGCCGCGTCCCCTTGGAAAAGGGCGAGTGCGTCGCTGGAGGAGTCACCCTCTCAGAAGTCGATCCCCACTCGATGAGGAGCAATCTCTGCCCAGGCCTCTACCTTTGCGGCGAAGTCTTAGACATTGCAGGCCCAGTCGGAGGCTACAACTTGCAGGCTGCCTGGGCCACTGGCTACGTCGCAGGCGAAACAGCTGCTGAAGATTGGCTCAGCCAGTCGCAGTGAAAACAAACCCTCAAGGCTTCTTGATTGGCTCCCCTGTCGGCTGGTCTCGCAGCCAGTCAATGAACTTAGGGTCATCCATCCTGACGCCTGGCTGCATGTACTTTTTCTTGCTTGCCCAGGAAGGATCGTTGGGATTGTAAGCATCTTTGTCAACAAAGACCCTTGGATCGCTATTCTCGTGAACGTAACTCGCAAAATCCGGCTCTGCCGTGAACATATCTCTGAGATCTGTCGCCAGAGCATCAAACTGGTTGTTCGGCCCCATACCAAAGATCAGGTAGATGGTCTTGAGAATCGACATGATCGAGGTGTGATCCTTGCTCACATATCCCTTCTTCGCGTAGGGGCTGATCGCCAAAACAAAGGAACGGTGTCGATCGATCATGTCATTGTCCCCACCTGGGTCGTCTTGAGTGACAAAGATCGCCATGTTTTTCCATTCCGGCTGCTGAGACAAGTATTCTACGAGCCGCCCTAGAGCAAGATCATTATCTGCCATGTAGCTGCAGACAAAGGGATAACCGTCGTTCGGCCTTGCCCGATCGCCATGGTCGTTACACAAGGTCAGGTTCATAAAGCGGGGCAGAGGCTTGCCTTTTGCCCGGAAGTTCTTTTCAATATCCTCCTTAAACCACTCCACCCTAGCAATGTCCGGAATGTTTGTGTTGTACATCGGGTATCCCCAGTCTGTGTTCTCCCACAGCACCTTGTTCAAGGGGTGATTCACGACCAGATACGAGCCAGATCTGGGAGGATTGTTTGGTTCTGCTTGAGCCGGAAACTCGTAGCCCTCGCCGTAGTTCCGGAAGGTGATTCCAGCGCGGTCAAAGTGCTCCCACATCGAGCCATTTTCCAAATAGTCTTCGGGAATCTGTGATCCGTTCGAACCCATGCTCGTCAGGCGACCCTTTACCTCGTTGTTCGGGGCAAAGTTCCAACCAGAATAGAAAACTCTTGTTGTCCAATAGCTGGGATAGACGCCAACCAACCAGCGGTGGCCGTCCCCACTGGCTTGGGGTTCCATGTAGAAGTTATCGCTTATGGCCCACTTTTCCGCCAGATTGATATGGTTAGGCATAATCGGCACTCGCTCCTCTTTGCCCTTTTCCCGAATCCATCCGTTTCGACCATACTCTGCGTAGTCTGGTTCACTCACTGAGCCCTTGAGACCACCGAAGATTCCATCGAATGTATGGTTTTCCTTCGTAATAAACACCACATACTTGATCTCTTCGCTCTCCTTGCCAGGAATTAAAGGGATTGGACTCTTGGGAGCAGTCTTCACGGCCTCA
>JALOLT010000021.1 GCA_025455775.1 Fimbriimonadaceae bacterium | reverse complement strand
GATGGCGGATATGCTGTAGCAGACTTTAGGGTGGTAGACGAACGCTTTGGCTCGCTTGCCGACCTGCAACAGTTGCAGCAGCAAATGCATGGAAGGGGTATGTACCTTATGCTTGATATAGTACTCAAACTCCTCTGGGAAGACCCGAAGAGCGGCAGCTACTGGCCAAGCAGCAGCATCACCCAATCCACAGAAAGATCTACCGTCAATCTGCTCGGTGATTTGCTTCAAGAGAGCGATATCGCCCTCTTGGCCATTGCCTTCGCAGATGCGTCGCAAGATCTGATCCATCCATCTGGTGCCCTCGCGGCAAGGAGTGCACTTTCCGCAACTCTCCATCGCGTAGAACTGCGCGGTTCGCCAAATGAAGGAAACGATACAAGTATGTTCATTCAAGAACATACACCCACCCGAACCGACCATCGTTTTGACTTCCCCCATTTCTTCGTAGCCAATGACAGCCTTTTCGCAGTCAGCCGCATTTATGATCGGGACAGAAGAGCCTCCGGGTACACATGCCTTTAAGGCTCCTCCCTTCATGCCACCTGCCATTTCAAGCAGTTCCATCAAGGTCGTACCGAACTCTATTTCGTAGTTCCCTGGCTTGTTCACGTGGCCACTCACGCTGAAAATCTTGGTTCCACGACTATTCTTGGTGCTTGCCCCCAAGGTCGAATACCAAGCCCCACCGTTTTTGAGAATGTAAGGGGCACAGGCGTAGCTCTCGACATTATTGATAACAGTTGGCTTTTCGAACAGACCAGAAATCGTCGGCAATGGCGCATGAGGGAACTTGAGCCGCGGCATCCCCCTCTCACCCATCAAGGAACTCATCAAGGCACTCTCTTCACCACATTCGTAGCTACCAGCTCCCATGTGAATGTGCAAGTCAAAATCCCACCCTGTGCCTAAAATATTCTTGCCCAAGTAACCGTTGGCGTAGGCTTCATCGATGGCGTTTCTGAGAGATCGTGCTGCATCAACGAACTCGCCGCGAATGTAAATGTAACCGACATCCCCTTGGGTGGCAAAGCCAGCAATCGTCATCCCTTCGATCAACGAAAAGGGAGTGGTCTCCATCAACTGCTTATCTTTGAAAGTGCCAGGTTCGCCCTCGTCCGCATTACACAAAACATAATGGGTGAACTTTTTCTCCTTCGGGATCCCGTTCCACTTGATCCAGGTGGGGAATCCTGCCCCCCCTCGTCCCCTCAGTCCAGCAGCTTTGATTTCGTCAATGATGCCCTGGCGTTCCATCGCCACTGCCTTCTTCAGTCCCTCGTAACCCCCATTGTCCAAATAACCGCGGAGCGTTCGAAACTCCGGCTTGTCACTGTGTTCGAGCAAAAGCTTGTATTCAGCCATAAATCCTTCAGTTCACCTTATTACTTCGATGTTCAACGTATTTTCGTTATCGGGGTTCTTCTGCCTTCAGATGAACTTTCACGATTTCGTCGGCCAGTTGGGTGACCGTCGGGGGAGAAGTGCGAAGTTTTTCGAGCAGGGCATCTATCTCTGCTGGGCCTACGGGGCCGTAGTATTGGTCACCCACCTGGAGAAGAGGAGCGCGATCGCAAGCGTTCAAGCATTCCACTTCGTGGAGAGTGAAGAGTCCGTCTGGTGTCGTTTCCCCAAATCCAACCCCGAGTTTTTCCTTGAGATAGTCTGCCACTCGGTACGCGCCGCAAACATGGCAACTCAAGCAGGTACAGACCTCAATCATGTGAGCCCCGACGGCATGAGCCGTGTTGTACATGGAATAAAAGGTCGCAACGCCTTCAACTTCTGCATAGCTGCGGTGGAGCCTGTGAGCTACTTCTGCGATCGCTTCCGCCGTCAAGGTGCCTCCGTACTCCCGCTGTGCAATCCAGAGGCCAGGCAGAATGCACGCCTTTTCTTCAGGATAGTGGGCTTTAAGGGCGTCAAGCTGGGCAATCGCCTTCTCGCTAAACTTCAACTGAAGGTCTTCACCCCGTGGAGCTTTGGGTCGCTCATTAACCGCGCCTAACTGAATCAAGTCGCTCATAGCAGATTCTACGGAGGATACCTCTTGAGAATCTTGAGGGCTTTGGGCCGCCAGAGTCAGATCTTGGCTGAGTCAGTGTGGGGCCTTTTCTCGGACCCTTGCCAAGCAAAGGGGCTATCATTAGGCGCCATGGCAAAGTTGATTCGACGAGTAAAGATGAAGCACTCCACTAAGAAAGTTGTGCGAAAGCGCCGCATGCTTCGAAAAGGCCTCGGAGCCTAGTTTAAAGGGCTAAAGTTCTTAAAGCAGAAAGGGTCTGTCTCAAAAGAGACAGACCCTTTCTCTCGTAATCTGCCTGCCCCGCCTCCCCGAGGCCACGCCCTCCCCTCCGCTTACGCTCCGGGGCTGCGCCTCGGCAGGGCAGGTGAGTTTGATGAGGTTACCAAGACGTGATCGGACAGCGTCCTCGGGAAGCCTAACACACTTTTGAGCCAGCCCCACACAACCTTCTGAGAGACTCAGGCCTTGACCTTGGTCTTTCTTTTTCGCCGAGCTGCGAGGGCAGCGAGGGCCAGTGCGGAAAGGGTGAAAGGCTCTGGCACAGTCTGAACAATCCAGCTTTCATAACGGCCGAGGGCAACGCCAAAGCCATTGCCTCCCCAATCAAAAGCACCAAGGCTCGCGCTACCATCCAATCGGCCGATGGCACTGCTGATTCCGGTGAGCTTCCATTCGCCGTTATCAAAAACAAACCAGCCACCGCCTGAGTCACCACCAGCAATTCCTCCTTCCCCGGCTAGGTAGTTGGAGCTCGAAGGGTTATCAAGAGTGTAATAGTAAGTCAGCCAGCCTGGCCCATTGTCAAATCGAGCAACGGCAAGGCCATCGATCACGTTCTGAGCCCTGCGACGAGTGCCACTCGATCCGGAGGTAATCGAATACCCGTTCGCCGTCTGGATCCCAGTGTCACCAAACCCGACCATCGTGGCGATTCTGCCTGTGGCGTTGCCAAAGAACATCGAGCTAAATTGACCGACCGGTACTGTCTCTGCCACCCGGAGCAACCTTAGGTCGGCTCTTTCCGCAATCGTAGGCGGATTCCCAAAAACGTTCGGGGTCAGAGGGGCGACAATGTTCTCGACAACATTGTAGGTCTGACCATTGAGCAAAACAGTTGTACCGTTTACGTGCTCAGCCGAAATAAACCAGTTCGGAGCGATCGCAACTGCTGACGCCCCGCTGAAGCGTCCCACGCTCAAAAACTGATTATCTTCTGATTGGTTAGGGAAAACCGCAAAGGCTGAGGGAGCAACGACCAAGGCAAGGGATGTAGGTAAAATTCTCCACATAAGGATCACCAAGTAAGAGTTGCAACAAACCGTGCAATGAAGTACTCCTGAATGATACTTGATCCTTGCCAACGAAAAGTCCAGGTATTTTCACTAGCTCCTGTCCTAAAGGCACTTGAGTCAGTTTTGCCATCATTACGGACAACCCTTCACCCGTCCCTATGACAAATCCTGACAACCCCCCATTCCCCGGCTTCAAAGTCGGTTCTGTGCCAGTCACAATTCCTTTGGTCTTGGCCCCGATGGAGGATGTCTCGAACCTTGCCTTTCGCCTTATTGCAAAGAGGATCGGCCAGCCAGGCCTGATGTTCACCGAGTTTGTAAGCGCAATGGCGATCCACTATAACGCGTCGAAGACTCTCAAGAAGCTCCGCGTCCACCAAGACGAGAGACCCCTCGGAATCCAGATCTTTGGCGCGGACCCTGAAATCATGGCCAACACAGCCAAACTGGCAGAGGAAATGGGGGCAGACATCGTCGATATCAACATGGGATGCTGGGTGCCCAAAGTGTGCAAAACCGGATCCGGCGCAGCCCTGCTCAAAGATCCTGATACGGCGGAAAAGATCGTCCAAGCTGTCGTGAAAGCGGTGAAGGTTCCTGTCACCGTCAAAGTTCGAGCAGGCTGGGATTATTCCCTCTTTGCCGCGCCAGAACTCGCCAAGAGATTTCAAGGAGCTGGAATCCAGATGCTCACCCTCCACGCCCGCTTTGCCAAACAAGGCTTTGAGGGAGAAGCAGACTGGAAACTCATCCACGATCTGCGGAAATCCGTCACGATCCCCCTCATTGGGAACGGCGATGTGAAAACCCCAGAAGACGCAGTCCGAATGATGAGCGAAACTGGCTGCGATGGCGTCATGGTGGGACGGGCTGCCATCAGTAACCCCTGGGCTCTGGCCAGGATCAGCGCGAGGCTTAGGGGGCTTGAGGCCCCAGCCGAGCCCACGATTCAAGATCGCATCCAGACAGCCACCGAACACGCCAGGCTGATGATTGCCTACGAAGCTGGCCTCGACTCCTTTGAAGAAGCCAAAGACGCACACGACTACCCCCAGACCGAGATCAGAGCCCTTCGCGCCCTTCGAGGTCAACTTCCCCTCTACATCAAGGGGGAGCCGGGAGCAAGCCAAGTTCGGGGAAGACTCAGTAGAGTCAGTAGCCTTCCGGAACTGGAGACAATTCTCCAAGACTTCATGGAATTAAGGCAGAAAGCCGATCCAGAACCATGCCCGGCGTAATGGACTCCATACATGCACCAGCACAACGATCTTGAGAACGGAGGGGACAGTCACATTCACCCTGTATCAAGGAGTGGTTTTCACCTGGTGGAGGGTAATCCGTGGCTAAAGTCGGGCCAAACAAGGCCACCACTGGGCAACCAACCGCCCCAGCACAATGAGAAAGGCCAGTATCGTTCGTGATCAACGCCCTGCACTGAGCCAAGAAGGCTAAGCCCCCTGCCAGGGAGAGATGCCCAGCCAAGACAGGCGGCAAATCCTTTTCCCCTTCCAACATTTCTTGTTCCGCCGGCCCCCCGAGCAAGACAGTCTGGTAACCCGTCTCTTCGAGGCTCTGCCAAAGAACCCGAAAACGAGAAAGTAGCCAAGTCTTCCTGGGATGGCTGGAACCCACCATGATCGCCACGATGGGACGGTCGCCGAGAGGAGCCAGAGCTGCCCTTGCCTCCTCATGATCCTGGGCTAGAAGTTGGATGGAAGGCACCCTGTCACCGATATCGGTGATCTGCCCCAAAAGCTGTTCAATCTGGTGAAGGCTCCCGTGACTACCGGGAAGATTTTCTTTCAAAGTAATCGTTGCCAGGGAGGAATACTTCTTGGTCTTGGGCCATGCCCGAAAACGAACTCCTGCCAGAGCGGTCCACAGGAGAGAGGAGCGAGAATCGAACGAACTCAGGGCAAGATCCGGCTTGGCAGACCGAATCAATCGCCAGAGCTTCAACTTTCCCCCTCTCGGCCGCTGAAGAACGAAATCCACAAAAGGGCACCTGGCGTAAATCTCTCGCTCTTGGCGCAAAGTCACGACCGAGAGTTCGCTTTCGGGATAGGCTTGCTTTATCCATCGGCAAGCGGCAGTCAAATGAATCGCATCACCGATCTGGGTTGGGGGAAAGAAGAGAATCCGCTTGACTTTCTCCCGATCTGGCCAACCCAACTGACTCATTGCGTCGCTGAGGATACCAGCCTCCCAACCAAGCCACGCCTCAGGATTTGTTTCTTGGATCAAAAGATAATCCACCGCCACTCTGAGAGAGTCACCCTCTCAGAAGCTGACAACAGGCTTTGGCCAGAACCGACCCAGCCCTGGGGGTGTACACTCGCTCGATAAGTACAGCGATGATTTTTCGCTCCCTGATTCTCAAAGCTTCCTCCCTGTCGCCGGTCAAAAAGGCAATCACCAAGAGTTCGCTCTTTCGGCCAATGGTTTCTCGATTTGTGGCTGGTGACGACCTCGACCATTCTCTCTCGGTTGCCGAAGACCTAGCAACGAACGGGTTTGGCGTTTCCCTGGATCTCTTGGGAGAAAATGTCGCGACCTTGGAAGAAGCCACCCGAGCGTTAGCGTCTTATGAGGAAATCATCGACCGGATCGGCAAGGGACGCCACAAAGACAAGATCAACATCTCCATCAAGCTAACGGCACTGGGATTGGACTTGGGGGACGATGTCGCAGAACGCCATTACCGCCACCTTCTCCGCCACGCTCAACCCTACGGAATCTTCATTCGCGCCGATATGGAGGCCAGCGAATACACAGAGAGAACCGTCGCGATGATCGAAAGGGTTTTTGCCGATTTCCCGAATACTGGCACAGTTCTTCAGTCTTACCTATACAGAACCGATGACGATTTGGAGAGACTACTCCGCCTTGGCTCCCGCATCAGGCTTGTCAAGGGTGCCTACCTTGAGCCGGAGACCGTCGCCTACCGAGACAAGGCCACTGTCGACGACATGTATGTCACTGAGGCCAAGAAGCTCCTCCTGCGTGGGAAGTATCCAGCGATCGCCACCCACGACGAGGCGATCATTAGTGAACTCAAAGATTTTATCGAGGAAAACAAGATTCCCCGGGATAGTTTTGAGTGGCAGATGCTTTTCGGAATCAGAAGAGACCTCCAGAATGACCTCTTGGAGGAGGGCTTCAAAGTTCGGGTCTATCTTCCCTTTGGCGAGGCCTGGTACCCCTATTTCAGCCGTCGCCTTGCCGAAAGGCCAGCCAATCTTGTCTTCATCACGAAATCACTTCTTAAGAAGTAAGGCATGCGACGTCTGAGCGGGACTGCATTCCTGCAAATTGCACTTGACCGACTCCCTCATAAGCGAGAGTTCTCGCTGACTCCAGAGACTCTGCCTCGGCTGATACTGCCAAAACTCTTCCCCCGTTCGTCACGAGTTGACCCATCGAGAGAGAGGTTCCGGCGTGGAAGATCTTGACCCCCTCTGGTAAGGAACCAATCTGAATAGGCCGTCCTTTCTCCACTGAGCCAGGATATCCCTCACTTGCCAAGACAACGGTCACAACCGAATTGGGGAGCACTGGAACAGGGGAAAGAGATTCACCATTGGCAGCAGCTCGCAAAAGCTCCGCAAAACCAGGGCCTAAACGCCGAACCACAGTTTGGGTCTCCGGATCCCCAAACCGCACGTTGTACTCCAAGCAAAGAGGTTTGCCCTCTTCGACCATGACCCCACTGAACAAAACTCCGCGGTAATCGATTCCCTGGTTCGCAAGGTGCTCAACAAGAGGCAAAACGATCGTTTCCTCCGCCTCAGCGACCAAGTCATTTGTCACGTGAGGCACTGGTGAATAGGTTCCCATTCCACCAGTATTCGGGCCTTTGTCTCCATCAAAGATCCTTTTGTAGTCTTGAGCTACAGGCAGACTCACGTACTTTCTCCCGCTTACGACCGTGAGAAGGCTAAATTCGAAACCGACCAAACGATCTTCGATGACGAGGGTTTTTCCTGCCTCACCTAGGCTCCCAGAGAGCATCGCTTCTGCCGAAATGAGAGCCTCAGCCTCGGAGTTTGCCACCACCACTCCCTTCCCGAGAGCCGCCCCGCTCGCCTTCACGGCAACTGACTTCCCTGCGTCGTAACGAGATCGAATCCACTCTTCCGCCTCATCAAATGTCGTGCAGGTCTTCGCTAGAGCCGTCGGAACCCCTGCCTGCGCCATCTGGGCTTTGCTCCAGGCTTTACTTGCCTCCAGTTGGGCTCCCTCGCGTCCAGGGCCAAAACAAGGAATTTTCACTTCTCGAAGGGCGTCGCCTACTCCTGCGATGAGAGGGTCTTCCGGGCCAACGACCACGAAATCAACTCTCAGCTTCTGAGCCTCTCGAACGACGTCCGCCACCGTGGAAATGTCGGGAAAGACAGGGCACTCTGCCGCAATTCCAGGATTCCCAGGTGCGCAGAAAACCTCAGCCTCCTGTGAGAGTTTCCAGGCGAGACCATGCTCCCGCCCACCAGCCCCCAAAACGAGGATCTTCACAACTCCCTCCGGTACTCCAGAGCGCTGAGGAGTGTTGCAGTGTCGGCATAGTCGAGTTCTCCGCCGACTGGCATCCCATGGGCGAGTCGCGTGACGGTAACGCCAAGGGGTTTGATCAGCCTTGCCAAGTACAAGGCAGTCGTATCTCCTTCCACTGTCGGGTTTGTTGCAATGATCACTTCTTCGACCGTATCTCTCAGACGGGTCAAGAGCTCACGAATTTTCAACTGTTCAGGGCCAACATTTTCCAATGGATTCAGCAAGCCGTGGAGCACGTGATAAGTTCCCTTAAACTCATTGAGCCTCTCAACAGCAGCGATATCTCTGGGTTCCGCTACGACACAGATTTGAACAGGATTTCTCCTTGGATCACTGCAAATTTCACAGACCTCTGCCTCAGTCACGCTCTGGCACTGTTGGCACAACCTCAGAGACTCCTTGGCGTGGGTGAGGGCTATCGCGAGGCGCCTCACATCGTCATCCCTCATCCTGAGAATGTGAAAAGCCAGGCGTTGAGCTGACTTAGGCCCGACCCCCGGAAGCCTCTCGAGCTGGGCGATGAGCTCGGCTAAAGGCTTGGCGAAGACCATCCTAGAGGATCTTGTCGAGTCCAGGAACGTTCGGCATGATCTCCTTCATCTTGCTTTCGCGCAATTCTGTCGCCTGGCTAAAGCCATCGCGAACTGCACCAATGATGAGATCCTCCAGGGCCTCGATATCGTCAGGATCGACAACGCTTTTGTCCAGCTTCAATCCGAGCATGGTGCCTGTGCCATCAAAGATCGCCTTGACCGGCCCCTTATCGATCTGGATTCGTTCCAGAGAAAGCTCTTGTTCGAGGGTTTGGGCTCTTGCCATGGCTGCTTGAGCTTGTTGAAGCATTCCCTGGAAGCCGCCAGGGCCAAAATTCTTGGGGAGTTTCATTTCTTTTTTTCCTGAGATAGTTCGGGAGTGAGGGTGTCAAAAACCTGGTGAAACGCCTCAATGAGCTGTTTCCCTTCGAGTGGCAATTCTACCGCCGTCGGTTCCATCGCGATAGAACGGTCTGCAATCGAGTTGCTTCCCGCAACGATGTTGAACGTGACTTCTTCGCCCGAAAACGATTTCCACGACTCCGCGAGGGCCTTGAGAAGAGGCAGTTTTGATTGCACCCACTCAGCATCTGTGCGGCGTTCAAACTCGATCGTTACAACCCCTTCCGTTCCGCCGATCGCCCGCGACTTCGGCAGTCGGTTTTTAGCTGTTGCGGACTGGGCCGAGAGAGCTGAGACGACTTTTTGCCAGACAATGTTCTTCGGATTGTCGCTGGGCATCACCGTTGTGCCCCCACTAGAAGCTTGGCTCGGTACAGCCACCGCCGGTTCGGGGTTCATCGCTGGCTGGGCTGGCTTTTCAGTCTGGACAGATTGCGTGGATCGTTGGCTCTGAGCTGGGGCAGGCGTGGCAGGGACTGCCTTGGGCTCGCTCAGAGTCCGGCTCAGTCGGATCAGCTCCGCTTCGAGCCAGATGCGGGGAATTGTCACCTCGCCGAGGGCTTTATGGGCTTCCGCCAACCCTCCGCGCAAGGCCAGAATCTTTTCGATTCCCACCCTTTGCGCCATAGCCAGGAGACCTGCTTCGAGGGTCGGATCATTCACACCAGTGACCTGGTAGTGAGCCCTGGTCAGGTCGCTCAGACGGTGCAGCAAGGACTCAACAATGCTTCTGGAGTCCCGACCCATTTGGTAAATCTCATCCATTGCCACGCTGATCCCAGCCACTTCCTGGGTCGCGAGAGCCTGGATTAATCGATCCGCTGCGTCATCGGAAACCAAGCCAAGTTGCCGGAACACGTGGTCGAGGGTGATCTTGCCATCTGCCGTGATCACCACTTGCTCAAGATAGGTCAAGGCGTCGCGGTAACCGCCATCAGCCAACCGCGCAATGGCCAAGAGGGCGGCTGGCTCCGCTTCGACCTGTTCTCCTTGGCAAACGGTAGTGAGTCGGGAAACGAGATCCTGAATGGAACCACGGTGAAACTCAAACTTCTGACACCGAGATCGAATCGTCGGCGGCACCTTGTTAAACTCTGTAGTGGCGAGAATGAAGACAACGTGGGAAGGAGGCTCCTCAATCGTCTTCAAAAGGGCATCAAAAGCCTTGGCGGAAAGGTCGTGAACTTCGTCAATGATAAAGATGCGGTAGCGGCACTCGGTGGGCCGATACTCTGCAACTTCAACGATATTCCGCCGCACCTCTTCAACGCCAGCCTCGCTCGCTGCGTCCATCTCTTGAACATCCATACAATTCCCCGCCGTGATGTCTGCACAAATCGGACAATCGCTTGGGGGGTTCGCGCTCGGGCCCCCTGTGCAATTCAGGGCCTTGGCCAGCAGCCTCGCGGTCGAAGTCTTCCCTGTTCCCCTCGGGCCAGTGAACAGGTACGCCTGACTGATCTTTCCTTGCTCGATCGAGTTTCTCAGGGTACGAACCACATGCTCTTGCCCCACCAGATCATTAAAGCTCTGGCTTCGATACTTGCGGTAAAGGGCGACGTGAGACAAGGCGCAGGTTCCTGAGAAGTGGCGAGAGTGCCGAAAGAAGAGGATACCGGGAATGGTGCATCGCCCAGAGTATCGACTTACCGTTGCTGCCTTCCGGCCCTGGCGGGATTCACCGAACTGCTGCCGTGCAGTTCCCGGCCAAAGCCCTTTTGGGGCCAGGCTTTGGCCGGGGATCCTCTTCTTTCAGACTTTCAGTGTAGCTCTATCGACCAGTGGATGTAGGGGCTGTACGAGTCGGGGGGATCCGTGGCCTCTCCGGTCTTGCCTGAGGTTGCTCTGGTTGAGCAGACCGAATCCCAGGAACTTCAAGCACGTCGTTCACCGCTGCCCCAGAGGGAGCCACAAAGTTCTTGGTCTGAACGATCGGAGTCTCGCGATCCAAGGCATATTGCCCACGGCGAAGCAGCTGATCCCGGGTGATTTCCAAAGTCGCATACAGAACCCTGGTTCCTGGGCGAATCTCCGTGTTTAAGAAATTCTGATCAGTCATACCTTCTCCGTTAAACCCAAACTTATCTTGGATATGCGGGGGAGCAGACCGAGGATTGTAGTAGAACTCGATGATGTAGTTTTCGCTGCGGAACGGATACATCGTCGGGTCTCGGCTCAGATCGATGCGACGATTGAACCGTTGGTTTCGGACAAAGAGGCCATCCTGGACCCAGGTGATATCCTTGGGTGGATCCAAGTCAACTCGATCCGCCTGATCCCAAACCATTTGGGCTGGGAGGGCATTCGGAAAGTCCTTATCCCGCAAAACCATTCGAATCCGCGATCCAACCGGCTGGACTCCCCAAGTCCCTTCGACCTGAAGAACTTTTGAATCTGTCACAGTGACGCGGGCCGAAAATCGCACATCGAAGGGAGGCTTTGTGTCGTACAAACCCTGATCAAAATCACCCCGTTCTTGGGCGAAGTTGCCTCGCTGAACCATTCTCATCAAATGGTTGTCGTAGTTGGATTCCAGGGTGTCTCGGTTCTGACGGTTCGTAAAGACGTTGTCACCCTCGAAGGCCTCTTCAGCCTCGGTGAGAAGGTCACGATACAATCGCGTCGTATCGTTGAGTTGCCCATTTCTCATGTAGGCCATCGCAAGGATATTCCGACGAGCCGTCTGCATGTCCTTCTTGGTGTGAGCAGCCTCCCACCATTTCACCGCTTGACCGTAGTCGTCGTCAATCTTGTGATAAAATAGCCAGCCAGTTTCAAAGAACAACTCGTAGGTGTAGTCGTTGTTTTGGCTTCCTTCGCGACCGAGGGCCACGGCGGAAGGAATGTAGCGACGATCGGAGCGAGATTCTTCGTCAGTGAAGTTGTACGCCATGTGCCACATTCCTGTGGCATAAACATCGAGCTGTCGCGGGTCTAGCCAAGTGACAAGGCGGATGATCGGCAAGATCGCGTCGTAATTACCTTCTTCGAAAAAGGAATCTGCCCGAACCCAAAGAATGCCAGCCACCATCTCCCGAAAGCCGGCAATTGTCACCAAGAGCTGATCAGGAGAAAGGTTCTCGGTAGCGTTTCCGCCGAGAGCCCTCGGGTACTGATCCATGTAATGGGGCCCTGTCACAAGCGTGTTCAGCAACCCTGCTCCGAGGAACGCCGACACTGCAGTGGCGATGAGGGGAGTTCGCTTAAGTTTCATCGTTTCCTTTACACTTCTCGACGATCAAAGACTATGACGGCAATGATCAGCGCCACAGTGATGTAGAGGATCGCGTATCCAGCAAGTTGTACGAAGAACAACGTTTCGCCCTTGATTTCTGTTCCCGGATTGATTAAGGGGTTAGAAATATTGAACTGGCCGAAGTTTGGTACGACAGTGTAGATCACTCCCGCTGCCCCCTTCACGAGTCCAGGAAGTTGGTCATTTTCGGAGATCGTTTGGAAGACAGCGTTGAAGAGAGTTCCGACCAGATAAACCCCGCCGGAGAGGAACATGTTCACGATCGGCGCAACAAAGGTGCTGAAGAGCATGGCCACTGCCGCCAGAAGCGACATTTGAACAAAGAACATCATCGGTCCCTTGGCGATATTCCCGATTTGACTTCGGGCTTCTGGCTGGACGATGTAGAAAACAGCAAAAAAGGCCACAGACATCAGTGCCATCATCATGGCAAGAGCCGCAATTGCCCCAAAGTATTTGCCCAGGATAAATTGCCACCGTTGCACAGGCTTGGAGAGAATCGTGTAGATCGTCCGCCGTTCGATCTCGTTCGGAATCATGTACACCGTCAAGACGATCGCGATGACAGCACTCGTCAACTGGATGATTCCCAAAGCGAAGGAGGTTAAAACCGCAAAGTTCTGACGAGCCGAGAGAGTTTGCAGACCTGGTGCAATGACGAGGAACAGAACCCCAATCAGCAGAATGACAAGCAAGACACGTCGGCGGATCGCTTCGCCAACCGTCGTTTTAGCAATACTCAAAATGACGTTCATACTTTTTCTTCCTGGTCACCCTTGTCGACCATGTTGAAGAGCTTCCGCCCTTTAGCGACGTTGTCGTCCTTGACCGATTCAATAAAGAGATCTTCGAGACGGCGGCGACGAGGGATCACGCTCACCACATTTGCTTTCCCAGAACGCAGAGTGTCAATGATCTCGTTCTGGTTCACTGTGTCAGGAATCTCTGCCAACAAGACCCCACTGCTGTAGCTCATTGTGAATCCACCTTTCTCGCGTAGAGTACTGGCCAGTGAATCAGAAACCGATTCAGCTCTGACCTCGGTCGAGCCACCAGCCAACAACACATCCAGGCTGCCTTGCTGAACAATTTCGCCTTTGTTGATGATTGCCACGCGGTCGCAGATTCGCTCAATGTCGCTGAGCTCGTGGGACGAGATGAACACCGTCTTCCCTTCCTCGCGGAATTGCAGAATCAAGTCTCGAACTTCAATGTGGGCGATCGGGTCAAGACCGCCCGTTGGCTCGTCCAAGAAGATCAATTCTGGGTTATTAAGCAGGCTCTGGGCCAAGCCAACCCTCTGCTGCATACCTTTAGAGTACTGGCTGATCGGGCGGTTCTTATCGTTTGAAAGATTCACCCGCTCCAGGAGCTTGTCGCAAAGAGCCGCGTCCCGAATGCCAAACAAGCTCGCGTAATACAGCATCAATTCCCGACCGGTCATGTGCTCGTAGTAATAGGGCTTCTCCGGCAAATAGCTGATCCGCTTGTGAACTTCAGTGTCACCAGGGTCTCGGCCAAGAACAGATGCTGTGCCTGCCGAAGGATAGATAATGCCAAGCAAGATTTTGATCGTCGTCGTCTTGCCTGCCCCGTTAGGGCCAAGGAATCCGAAGATTTCTCCCGATTTAACTTGCAAATCTAGGTCGTTCACGACATTGATGGACTTGCCACCCCGCGCTTTGTATGTCTTAGTAAGGTTTTTGGTCTCTATTGCCAGGCTCAAAAGAAGAGGGCCTCCAAGGAAAATTGCAGGGCGAATTATACCAACGGATGTTCCCCACCCTCCGGGCACACCCGCCTGACTTCCTAACGCATCTTTGGCCGAATTTGTGCCCGACAATCGCAAACCAGCTTCACGATTTTTTCTTCGCTTCTCGAATGAACGACTCAACCAGGTTGAGATCTTTCTTGCCAGGGGACGTTTCAAGGCGACTCGAGGCGTCTACCGCCCAAGGACGAACAAATCGAACCGCTTCTGCCACATTTTCTGGAGACAGACCTCCCGCCAAGATAACCCGACCCGAGAAGCGCTCCACAAAATTTCGCGCAAGATCCCAATCGAGTTGTTGCCCGGTTCCCCCTTGCTGACCTGGCACAAAAGGATCCAACACCAAAGCCGGCCGATTCCCAGCTTGGCTCAAGAGATCCTCCACGTTAGAACCCTGGCGAACCGCCACCACCGGGAGCCAAGCCTGAGCGTCCAAAACCATCGGATCATTCCAACTCTGGACTAAGGGAAATCTCCTCCGCTGAGGATGATCGAGCGAATTGCCAAAGACTGCCACGCAAGGCAAGGGGGACAATTCCGGCAGCTGCGAAAAGACCTCGCTTTCTGCTGGGACATACCTGGGTGAGGATGGCTCCAATACGAAACCCAGAAAGTCAGCCCCACTCTCCATCGCCGCCAAGCCATCATCGACCGATGTCAGACCACAGATCTTGACTCGGACCAACCCATCACCTCCCGCATCGCCCCAGCGACATCGGAGCTCTGGCAGAAAGCCGTTCCGATAAGAGCAGCTTGAGCCCCCGCTTCTTGCAAACTTTTAACGTGTCCATTGGTTTCAATCGCACTCTCTGTCACCAAAAAGCCCTTCCCTCGAAAGAGGGGGAGCACCCTCAAACCAATGTCAACCGTGGTGGTGAAGGTCATCAAATCGCGATTGTTTATGCCAAGAAGGTCAGGCTCACAGGCGAGACCTTTCTCTGCCTCTTCTTCGCTGTGGGCTTCGACCAGAGTGTCCATCCCCAGAGAATGGGTTAGATCACTCAGGCTTTTGAGTTCGTCGTCCGAAAGACAAGCGACGATAAGCAAAACACAGTCGGCCCCCATCGCCCGCGCCTCATAGACGTGATAAGCACCTGCCGTGAAGTCTTTCCGCAGCATCGGGAGTGGCACCGCTTCACGAACCGAGCGGAAGTCAGACTCCGACCCCTGAAAGTGATTTTCGTCCGTCAAGACACTCAAGCAGTCTGCTCCGGCCTGTGCGTAAGTCTTGGCCAGATCAACGGGATCAAAGTTCGTTCGAATGATTCCCTTCACGGGACTGGCTCGCTTCACCTCCGCAATCAAAGGCAGAGGATTCTGACTCGCAAGTAAAGCCTGCTTGAAGCCCCTGGGAGGATCGGAATCCAAAGCGCGAGCCGCCATTTCCCTCAGTTGCGATCCCGTTATGACTCTGACCTGCTCTCGCTTTTCAAGGAAGATCTGCTGAAGAATGTTCACTTAAACGACCTTAACTTATCCAAAAGACTTACCCCGAAACCTTCGGCGAGTCGAGTTCTCGCCAGTTCTGCCCCCTCTTTCACACTATGAGTCAGTCCAGCGAGGGTGAGAGTCACAGCCGTGTTCGGGATCAAGGCAAGGGCCCTCTTGCTTTGCGAGTTGCTCAGGGCTTCTTCCAGCACGGCAGCACTCCCTTTCGCGTCTGGCGCAGGAGCAAGGTCGGCCGGAGAGAGGCGCGGAATCCCAAAGTCTTCTGGCTGGAAAGTTCCCTCTTTGAGTCCATCTGGAAAAACCTCGATGTAAGCAGTTTCAGTGCAAGGACTGATTTCGTCCAACCCTGAACCGTGTACCACGAAGCCATGCTCGCAACCGAGCTTTTGTAATGCTTCCGCCTCTGGCCCGAGCAGTTTGGCGTCATAGACTCCAATCATTTGCCTCTTGGCACCAGCTGGGTTGGCGAGGGGGCCGAGCATGTTAAAGACTGTCCTTACCCCCAGAGCTTTTCTGGCTGGCGCCATGGTTCGGAGTGCGGGATGGAAGTTCGGTGCAAACAAGAAGAGGACTCCAAACTGGTCGAGGTAGGCCTGGCGTTGATTGATGGGAATCTCGATGGAAATCCCCATAGCCTCAAGCACGTCCGCACTCCCGCAGTGACTCGTGACAGCTCGGTTTCCGTGCTTGGCGACCTTTGCGCCACAGGCTGCGGCAAGAAGGGCCGCGCCAGTGCTCATATTAAAGGAAGGGCTCCCGCCGCCTGTACCGCAAGTATCGACAAGGTTTCCAGGTTGAATCCCGCTCGGTTCGGCCCTCTCTTGCAGGACGTGGGCAAATCCAGCCGCCTCATCGCCCGTGACCCCCTTCATCTGGAGAGCGATCAAAAATCCTCCCACCAGGGCCTCTGGATTCTCTCCCATCATCAGCACCCTCATCACGGACGCAGCATCATCAAAGGAGAGGTCTTCTCGCTGGATTACATGGGAAAGGGCTTTTTGCAGTGTCATCGGCCCCTCTATTCTACTGGGCAAATGGGCTTTTGCACCCTGCAGGACATCCCGAGAGGTAACATGCTGAAAGTTTGAGATGAATGACTTCGGGCCAATTTTGATCTTGATGGCTGTGTCTGGGCTAATATGCACAGTGATGGTGGTGGGCAGCTGGGTTCTCGGCCCCAAAAAGCTAACGCCCTACAAGTCATCCCCTTATGAATGCGGAGTCGCTCCGAGCGGGGAAGCCAATGAGAGATTCCCAATCAAGTTCTACTTAGTCGCGATCCTCTTCGTCCTCTTCGACATCGAAGTCGTCTTTCTGTGGAGCTGGCTGACCGTCTTTCAGTCCGCACCCCTCGACTACCAAATCTTCACTGGGCTCGCGATGCTCGTCTACTTTGCCTTTTGGATCCTGGGCGACTGGTACGTGCTCAAAATCGGAGCCCTCGATTGGGACGAAGCTGCCTCCCTTGCTCCTGAAAAATACATCGATTCGTCCCTGCCAGCCTTTGATCCAAGCACAAGTTTGACACCAGAAAGAGTGGCGGTGAATTCGTAATGGCGCACCCAATGGTCGATCAAGAAAGACTCGAAGCAGTGTTGGTTCGACAGAGGTTCGGAGAAGCCCTTGTCAAAGTGAAGGAGTTTCGAGGTGAAACTTTCCTCTGCGTCACAAAAGAATCCCTCGTTGAAGTCATCGAATTCCTGAAAACTGATCCTGAGCTGGAATACAGCTACTTCAGCGAGTGCGTTGGAGTCGATTACCTGACTTGGAAGCACGAACGAGACTTGCCTGGCCGCTTCGAAGTGATTTACAACCTGATGTCACTCAAGCACTCCTCGCGCATCTTCGTGAAGACCTCCGCCAACGAAGGAGAAGCGATCCCGACCATAAAGCACCTTTTTCTCGGGGCCGAATACCCGGAACGAGAGATTCAGGATCTCTACGGCGTGGCTTTTGCAGGAAATGAAGCGCGGAAAGGCGAACGATTCCTCCTCCCTGACGACTGGGTTGGCTTCCCCTTGCGCAAGGACGTCGGCCTAGGCGGAGAGGATGTTGTCTTCCACGACGACACAAGAGGCCCCGCCGTTGAAGACATCCAAATGCCACACGCTGGAGAGAGCTTCGAGGGACTCACCGGCTCAGAAGATATCAGCGGGCGCTAACGTCAAGTTCTAATCCTAAATCGAAGCAAAACCAGGAAGGAAACCAGTTGATCAAATCCCTGATCAACTGGTTTCTTTCGGTTCATTGTTAACTATTGCATTTTGGTTCCCGCTACAGGTACAAAGACCCATCGCTGGATTTTTGACTCTCCGAGACAAAGCCGTTAGAGCCTGTCCCTGATCCCGTGACCTGCACTCGTTGCAGATATTTGGAGACATCAGCCATGAAAAAGGCCTTTACCCTTATAGAACTACTCGTCGTTATTGCCATTATCGCCATCCTGGCGGCAATTCTCTTCCCTGTCTTTGCTCAAGCCAAAGATGCTGCCAAGAAGACAGCCTGTCTCAGCAATATCAAGCAAACTGGTACGGCATACCAAATCTATGTCGCCGATAACGATGACACAGCTGCCCTCTGGATGTACAACGGCACCTTCAATGTCACTCAAGGCGACCGATCATGGGGCAACATTATGTTCCCCTACATGAAGAGCAGAGAAATGCTCAAGACGCCAAACAGCCCGATCGGTCTTTCGCAACGGGTGACGAACGCGAACTTCCCGAACCCTTCGTCCCTGCCTGCCGCCAGCCGAACGGATCAGGAGCTCTACAACCTGGGGTGGCTCACCGACTACGGCTACAACTATCAGAACTTCACCGGGTTCATCTTCGACCCTACGGTTCCTGTTGCCGGTTTCCGCTTTTCTCCAGTGAGCATGACCAGCGTCAATGACCCCTCCAATACAATCCTCCTTCTGACAGGAGTCTTTGAGAGAGTCGGCGGCGCGGTTAGTGATGGTGGCCAGCTCCCAATCGACCCACCTTGCCGCCGATTGCTAGATGGCACAGATACAACTGCCAACAACGGCTCCTTAGCCTATTTCTATGGTGGATGGCGCCCAGACCTTCCGAATGCGTGGAACGTTTTCGGCGGGGCTTGGCCCTACTATACTGGCGGCGGACAAAAATCTGGCGCGCGCATTTCCATTGGATTCTCTGATTCCAGCGCCAAGATGCTGACCATTCCGCAGATCGCCCGAGGATGCAACGTGCTACCCCAGTGGACTGGACGCATCACCGATCGAGCCGCCTACCTGTGGGATCGCGACTGATGAAATGGCTCGCTGCATTCCTGCTCCTCTTGACGCTCTTGGTCGCTGGTTGCTCAAGCGGAACTGCCACTGACGCTGAAATCAAATCAGCCGCAGACGAACTGAACAAGGCCTCGGCTGGCGTCGAACCCATCCCGGATCCTGACGTTGTTCAAAGAGGCGGAGCTACTCCTGGCGCAGGGGCAGCACCAAAGCCTGGCAAATAACACCACCCTTGATCATAAAAGGGAAGCAACTACCCCGTGAGTTGCGAAAGCCCTTCCCCCTAGTAACAAGACTGGGGGGAAGATCTTATTTCTGTTTGTGAGATCTCCAGCATGGCCAAGCCCCGAGACTTGAAGCACTTAGACACCAGTGATTCGCACGAAACAGCTCGAAGGCCAGGACTCACCACGGCTTTGGTCACTCGTTTAGCGGGAATTCACCAGGACGCAAAAATCCAGGAACTTTTATATCAACTAATATAAGAGTATTTTTTTGCCTTTTTCCTGCAAATAACTTGCCATTCCAACCTATCAAAGAATACACTACCGCTTTCATTCAGTCGAAAGTCCCAGATGAAAGTACCAGGTTTCTCTGTGGGCTGTTGACCTGAATGAGATTCATTGGTTTCGCACCTAAGGATATGTCGCCATGAAAAAGGCATTCACACTCATAGAACTACTTGTCGTCATTGCCATTATCGCGATTCTCGCGGCGATTCTCTTCCCTGTCTTTGCTCAGGCAAAGCAGGCAGCGAAGGAAACTGGCACTCTTTCTAACCTCAAACAACTCGGCACGGCAACTGTCATTTATCTGACCGACAACGAAGATCACTTCCCCCTTTCAACGGTCGCCTTCGTCCAAAATGGTGGCGCAGTCTTCACGACCTGGCAGGAACTTGTCATGCCTTACATGAAGAATCGCGAAATCATTCTGGATAGTGCCCTGCCGCGACCTCCAGCGGTGGGAGCGCCAGGAAACTTCATCCAACGAAACTCCCACTTCGGCATGCCAACGAGAGGTGCTGCAAGTAGCCAATACACTCCTCCTGTGGCTGGTTCCGTGTCCCTTGCCTGGGGTGCTCTCGGATCAAGCGCACGAACTGCGACGGTCACAGGCGGGCAGATCAGGTGGGTCGATGGCATCGCTGGCATCGGATTGGAACCTGCTGCTCAACCAGCTTTCGCGGCTGCTGGCTGGAGCATTGCAAACGCTCCATCCCTTAGTCAAACCTCGGTGGAGAACGTCTCCGAAATGGTTATGGTTGCTCAAGCCAGCCGTTGGGATATGTGCTGGGGTCTAGCCTTAGCAATGGTGAACTTCTCGCGATGGGTTGCTTCTGAAAACAACTTTGACCAGCGTTTCGGCTATTGCGCACCCCACGCGCGGAAGAGATCCCGCAGTAGCAGTCATGCAGGATTCGCAGGAACCACTGTCGGTCTGCCCGCCGCGACCGCTGATCCGAACGGCATGCCAGACGGGATGACCATCTACGTGGCTACCGATAGTTCCGCAAAGGCGGTCAGCTGGCGAGGAGCCCTCATCCAGGGCACAACCAGGAGCGACAACATCACAGTCGTAAACCGACTCTGGCCCCATAGTCGATAACATCATGAAGAAATCCACGATCGCACTCGCAGCAATCCTTGCCCTTCTCTTGATCGGTGGTTGCCGACAGGAGAACCAGGACGGCAAGGATGTCTTTGGCGAACGAACGGACAAGCCTGCGACAGGAACGCCGGAATCAGTCTCAGGGGCGGCAGCACCTGCCCAGCCTAGTTCTGCCCCAGCCGCGCAAGGATCAGCGACGACCGAGTAGCTACCATACACGAGCCCATCGTTGTTCGTCCGGAGTAGCGATCCTCAGAAAGGCCCCCATCCCTCTAAATCCCTTCTCCCCAAGAAACTTGGGGGGAAGGGACTTTTCCGCCCGAACCACGCGTTGTTAGTCGTGAATTAAGGCAATCTCCCTACAAGCCGAGAAACTGGCCATTCTCCGCCAAGCAACGAAAGCATGTGGTCCGATAGTTTGGACGCAAAACTCCGCAAAGGCTGGACTCAAGAGCTGCTTTCCTCGCTTCTTGCCCCATTTCTGCCCAGAATCGTGCCGACGAATTCTAAAACCTTCCAGAATAGATAAAGAGTGGTATGAGCCAACACACCTTTATCCCTTCTACCGAAACCATTTTCGAAAAGACCGGCGAGAACACGATGGTCATTAACATGGGGCCCCAACACCCCAGCACCCATGGTGTCCTGCGCGTGATCTGCGAACTCGAAGGAGAAACGATCATCCAATGCAAGTGCGTCATCGGCTACCTGCACACTGGCATGGAAAAAGAGGCTGAATACCAGACCTATCACAAGTGCGTCGTGATGACCGACCGCATGGACTACCTGAACGCCAATGGGAACAATCTCGCTCATGCCCTGGCGATCGAGAAGCTTCTTGGCTGCGAAGTCCCCAAAAGAGGCCAATACCTGCGGGTAATCCTCGCAGAACTTAGCCGAATCGCCAGCCACTGCGTCTGGCTCGGCACCCATGCCCTAGACCTCGGCGCAATGACCCCCTTCTTCTACATCATGCAACAGCGCGAAATGGTGCTCGATATGTTCGAGATGTTTAGCGGTGTGCGCATGATGCCCAGTTGGATCGTGCCGGGGGGCCTGAGAGGCGATATGCCAGAAGGCTTCGAACTCAAACTCCGAACCTTCCTCGCCAAATTCCCAGAAGAATTGAAGGTCGTCGAAGACCTGCTCGTCGAGAACCCCATCTGGAAGGAACGAACCCAAGGGGTAGGAGTCCTGACCGCTCAAGAGACCCTTGAGCTCGGCTGCAGCGGCCCGATCGCTCGCGCTTCCGGCGTTGCCTGGGACTTGCGCAAGAGCAACCCCTACTCCAGCTACGAAGACTTCGATTTCCAAATCCCGGTCGGAGAGTATGGCGACGTGTACGACCGCTTCCTCGTCCGAATCGCAGAGATGAAGGAGAGCTGCCGAATCCTGCAACAAGCCATTGACAACCTCCCCAGCGGCCCCTACAACACATTGGATCGCAAGGTTGCCCCACCACCTCGTCACGAACTCGACAACTCCATGGAGTCGGTGATTCACCACTTCAAACTCTTCACGGAAGGTTTCCGAGCTCCGGTCGGAGAAGCCTACGCAGGAATCGAAGGGAGCAAAGGCGAACTCGGCTTCTACGTGATCGGCGATGGCTCAAACCGCCCCTACCGATGGCACGAACGCCCGAGCAGCTTCATGAACCTCAAGTCGCTCGAAGTCATGGCCGTAGGCCGACTCTTGGCAGACGTCATCGCCATCATCGGCTCAATCGATATCGTTCTGGGCGAGATTGATCGCTGATTTAACCCCAACCACACTTCTGGAACTCTTTACACTGTGGCAAGACTGATCCTGATTACAGGGAAACCTGCGAGCGGCAAAACGACAAGAATTCAAAGAACGCTCGAAGGGCTCCCGCAAGGTACTCCCCTGGCTGGCTGCCTCAGCCCAGCCTGGTTTGACGGAGAGGGCAAATACGTCGGAAAAACCGTCAGGCGACTTGATACAAATGCTGAGCGCCCTCTCATGGCAACCAAGCCCTGGCCCGGCGCGACCCTTGAAATTGGGAAGTACCACGTCAACCCGGAAGCCCTCGTCTGGTCAGAAGAAGCCTTCCTCACTCCCGCTCCCGTCCTCGTCGTCGATGAAATCGGGCCCTTCGAGATTCAAGAAGGACGAGGCTGGCAACTCGCCCTGCGCGCCCTCGATCACAGGCAGTTCAAGCTCGGCATCGTTTCCATCCGTCCTTCGCTTGCCGAAATCGCGATCGAACGATGGCAACCAGACGAGATTGTTGACCTAAGCCTCCCTGGACATACCAGAATCAAGAAATGACCACCCTCCGAGTCACTGGCCTCTTTATCTACCCAGTAAAAGGGATGAGAGGAGTCGCCTTGACGGAAAGTGACGTCAGACTAGAAGGGCTCAAAGGCGACCGCCTAACCATGGTAGTTGGCCCAGATGGACAATTCCTCTCTCAAAGAACTCACCCCCAACTAGCCTGCTGGAACGCCTCGTGGATCGGGAATCATCTTTATCTGGAACACGAACTGTATGGCCACCATATGGTTAACGCCTTTACCCCTACCGGGAACCTCTACACAATCTGGGACAACCAGGTTTTGGGAGCGGATGGTGGGGACGAATGTGCCTCTTTTCTCGCGCAAGATCTCGGTGAAGGAACAAGACTTGTCACCTTTGCTCCCGGAGCCTCCCGACCTGTTGACCAGCGATATGGTCAACCAAACGATATAGTCTCCTTTGCCGATGGCTACCCTGCCCTTCTTACGACTGAAGAAAGTCTGGCGAGCCTCAATAACCAAATGGTGGAATCGCTCCCGATGGATCGTTTCCGACCCAATATCGTCGTGTCTGGTGCAAACCCTTGGGACGAGGATGGATGGAAGTATCTCTCCATCGGAGAAGTCGAGTTTGAAAATGCCAAGCCCTGCGACAGATGCTCTGTGACCACCGTGAACCAAGTAACCGGAGAAAAGACTGGTGACGAACCCCTCCGAACCCTGGCGAAGACACGAAGACTCGGCAACAAAGTAACGTTTGGCATCAACCTCATTCCGAGAACGCTAGGAACGATCAAGCTCGGGGACCTAGTTCACATCACCCAAGCTGGCTAATTCGCCAGAATGGGCCCCCTTCGAACACAGTCACAACCCCGAACGTAGACACAGAACAAGTATGTCAACGGGAAAGCTCGTCGTCGGAATTACCGGAGCCAGTGGGGCAATCTATGCGCAGCGCTTCTTGAGATTCGCTGCGCACCACTATGATCACATCTACCTCGTCTTGAGTGCTCAGGCCATTGACGTCAGCCAAACTGAGCTCGGGGTCAGTCCCTCAAAGGAGAACTTCACCACAAGAGCCTGGCTCGGGGAAGATTTTCGCAATATTCATCTGCTGAACGACAAAGACTTTTTTACCCCTCCTGCCAGTGGCAGTTTTCGCCACGACGGCATGGTGATCATCCCTTGCAGCATGGGAACTGCTGGTCGAATCGCTCAAGGGGTTAGCAACGATCTTCTCACCCGATCGGCTGACGTTTGCCTCAAAGAAAGGCGCCCCTTGATCCTCGTACCCCGAGAGATGCCCTGGAACCTGATCCATCTTCGAAATTTCACCCAACTCACAGAGGCAGGGGCAACAATCCTCCCAGCCTGCCCAGCTTGGTACCAAAAACCAAAGACACTCGAGGATCTTGCTGATACAGTCGTTGCGAGGGTCTTGCAACAGTTGGGGGTTGAACAAACCTTGATGAAACAATGGATGGCAGAAGAATGAGTCGGAAAGTAATTATCGCGGGAGGTTCAGGTTTCGTCGGCAGAGAGCTCGTCGCCTTCTTTGCGAAACAAGGATACGAAATTGTCGTTCTCTCCCGGTCGCAAAAGCCAGTCGAGAATGGGAGGGTCGTGGTGTGGGATGGAAAGAATCTCGGTCCCTGGAGCCAAGAACTGGAAGGGGCTAAGGCAGTGATCAACCTCTGTGGCTCCCCGATCGCCAACCTCTGGACAGAGTCCTACAAGAAGGAATTGTACGACAGCCGCGTCACCCCAACCTCTCTGATCGGCCAAGCAATTTCGCAAGCCACTCTCCCCCCGGAAGTCTGGGTCAATGCTTCTGGCGTCGGGTTCTATGGCGAAACAGGAAACCAAATGGTCACAGAGTCCTTCCCACCAGGTAAGGACTTTTTGGGAGAACTGAGTCAAGCCTGGGAGGGGGCGATGCAGGCTCATCCCACACCCAAAACGAGGAAAGTCATTCTGCGCCTTGGGGTCGTATTGGGAGACGGGGGAGCCCTCGAAAAGCTCGTCGACCTCACCAAAAAATATCTCGGATCGCCGGTTGGGAATGGGAAGCAGTGGATGAGTTGGATCCATGTCCACGATGTGGCAAGGATGTTCGAATGGGCAATCTCTTCCCCGATTTCAGGGGCAGTCAACTGCGTGAGTCCAGACCCCAGAACGAACAGCGATTTGATGGCGGCCCTTCGACAAAAATTCGGGAGACCCTTTGTCCCACCACCTCCCTTGCCGTTGCTCCGAATCGCCACGCGGCTGATGGGTACCCAGGTAGACCTGCTTTTGATCAGCAACCGAGCCCTCCCGACCCTCGCCGAGGCCCAAGGATTCACTTTTGAGTTTCCCACTCTCGAATCAGCCTTTGACAACCTCCTGAACGACACTCCCCCGGAGTGGAAAAGAGAGGCAAAGGCCAGATAGAGCGTTTGTCCCCCTTGGTGGCTTCGCAGAAGCGGTAACGTGTCTTTGGACTCGGTTTCATTCTTTCCCTCCGAGTCAAATGGGATGAACAAATAGGGAAAGAGGAATCACCAAATGCACCCACTCCTCTCTCTATTGATCGGTCTGATCCTGGCAGGCGTCGGGGGAGAGCTGTTTGTCAAAGGGGTTGTTGGCCTGGCAAAATGGGCAAGAATTCCAGCCGGGATCATCGGTGCGACTGTCGCTGCCTTTGCCACCTCCAGTCCAGAACTCGCGGTTGCGATTCAGGCGTCTCTGCAAGGAACCCCTACGATCGCGCTGGGTGATGCTTTGGGGAGCAATGTCGTCAACGTCGGTCTCGTCTTGGGGATCGCCCTTCTCTTTGGTGCCATCAAAGACGAAGGCGGAGCTTTCCGGCGAGAGTTACCTCTTGCCATTTTCGCTCCGCTCTTACTGGCCCTTCTCATCCTCGATGGCCAGCTCACAAGGGTCGATGGCATCATCATCTTAGCTGTCTTCCTCGCTTTTCTCGTCTACACCACCTGTGCGGCCTGGAAGGAACGCCAAGGGATTGACCCGCCTGAAGAAGGCACTACCGTACTTCTCAAAGTCGGGCTTTCGCTCGCCGGTCTCGCTTGTCTCATCTTCGCTGGAGGCTTTATCGTGGAGGGAGCCAAGTTCATCGGCGAGGCACTCGGCTGGAGCACCTTCGTGGTGGGAGCGACTTTGGTGGCCCTCGGCACTTCGATGCCAGAACTTGCCACCACCGTCATCAGTCGAATCCGTGGGCATGATGACATTGGGCTCGGAACGATCCTTGGCAGCAATATCTTCAACGGCCTCTTCATCGTCGGAGTCGCCATCGTCATCAGTCCTTTCGCCATCCGCCCCCAAGACGTGGTGCTGGGACTCGGCTCTGGTCTCATTCTCGTTCTGGCGATGCTCCCAAATCGCCAAGGCATCCTCGTAAAGAGCAGGGGTTTTGTCCTTCTGGCAATCTATGCTGCTTCGGTGGCACTCCTCATTTTCACAACCAACGGGGCATAGATTGCCTCAGGACTTACCGGACTCTGATCAGCATCTCGTACTCATAAGAGATGCGGAACGGCTTGCCAGACGGAACGGGCAAGGTCCACTTGATAGAGCTCGGCAGGTTTACTTGACCCATCCGTCGCACCCCGATCGTAATCACGCCGGCATTGGTGGCAAATTTTGCCTCTCCCGGCAGACTCTTTGTAATTTCCATCTTCACCTCCCGTCCTTTTCGGTTGATGATCTCCCAGGTTCCCCGGATCGTGACGATGTCGTAGAGGACGTTGCCATTTTGATCCTTGATGTCACTTGGCCTCCTAGCGAACTCCGACTCAATTTCTTCCGCCTGAATATCAAGAGCCTTCGTTATCTTGAGAGTCGTATCGGCTCCTGGCGAAACATATCCAAGCATGTCCTGACCCAAAATTTCACCGTCCTTGACAGTGATCGCCCCGGCCGTCGTGAAGGGCATTTTGCTCGTGTTTTTGAACTTCAGTTCGTGCCAAACGTCGATCGAGGGTTGGCTCATCACAGGTCCACCTCTCGGCTGAATGAAGCTCTCGGGGGTTGTACTCCTCACGGTGTAGATGTGCTCATATTCAGAATCTGCTTGGAACAAAACATAGTAGCCCCTTTCGCCCCGCTTGAGGTTCACTTTCGGTTGGCGGTAGAAGAAAAGATCCTCACTCCTAAAGCCTTCCAGCTCGTTCGGCTCAAAGGGCGTTACTGAGATATCGCTCATTTCACCCCGCCGCATCGCTGCATTCTGAGTCATCGGCCCACCAGGCATCGCAGGTGAGGCAAAGGCTGCCCCAGTATTCGAAAGGGCATTCAGGAACTGATTCATATTCACCCCTGAATCGAAAGGATCTGAGATGTTAATAAAGGGTAGGTTCGGAAAGCCAGTGATCAGGCGAGCCTCAGGAAGATCCATGTCTTCCAAGTCATTGATCAGAGTGGCCTTACTGGTCAAAGTCAGTTTCTTGTCGTTCGAGATGTCGATTTGGTAGCTGGGAACCCAGGTCAGGCCCCGCACCAGTCCTGTGATAAACACAGTGCCACCAGGAGTTCCCTTGACTCGCCACACTGCCGCCTTCTCGGTGGTCGAGAGACTGTTCTTAAACTCTCCTTTGTCTCCACTAACGGTCAGAATCGCGGAATTCGGCAAAGTCAAGAAGTTGTCTGAGGTCTCGATCAGGAGGTTTGAATCGCTCACCCGAATGACCTTCCCAAAGATCTCTGTGCGTTCACTCCCGAGGAGGGCGAGAATCGTCACTTCCTTCCCCACGTTGGCCTGCAGGATCTCGTTCAGGGAGTTGGCTGGTCTTGTCCCTGAGATGTCGGTGGTCGAAGCTCTCACGTCGGTCAAAACTGTTCCCTTTTGGGTTCCGAGCCATACTGTCCCAAGAACGGAAGAAAGGGGGCTCCTCATCACGAGCTCTCCCGTACTCGGGATCGCAATTCTGCGGGTCACTACCGCATAGCCATTCTTGAAGAGTGATGCCCCCACGATAGGAGCTGTGGCCAAGTCTTGCTGACCGGGAGTTAAAAGCGCGAGTGTAGCAGAAACCATAGTGATTCTTAAATCCTCTGGTGACCGGACGCACAACTTTCGGCTTGGTTACAAGGCGTCCGTGTTAAGATGCCTTTTGAGTTTGTAGATTGGAGACCTGACCCCTAGCATCCTAGGCCTCAAGGTTTCTGCCCATAGCCATTCCGATTGCCTTTCAGCTCATCACGAGCGTTGCGATAGACCGCTAGCTGGCGATGCTTGATCATCAGTTTTATGTCCGTTTTATCCCACCCGAGGGCGGTGGCAGCTTTCGAAATCAAGTGGTGTTCGGCGGGTGTCACCTTACCATCGCTCAAAGCTGAGTCTGTGATGGCCTCGAGCCACTGCTTCGCTTCGGCACGGCTGGATGGTTCGGGAGGCACAAGAGTGCCGACCGCAGCCGAATCGAGCAACAATTCGACCGCCTCCTGCCTCATCCTGTGCTTGCGGGCAACCTTGGCAATCAAGGCTAATTCACGTTCGTCTAACTGACTGTCGAGGAAGGCAGTATGAATCATCCAAGCAATCAACCCGCTTTCAGAGACCTCTCCGTTTGCTGCTGCAACAGCCGAAGATCTGAACCGAGTTTGGCTGAGAGCCTCGCGCACTTCTGGTGAATCCGAGGGCATTACGTCTAGGAGCACCCAACCTGCTCCTCCATCATTGAGGACCGTCCCGCAGTAGTCGCAAGCTGGGCTTACAGTGTCGGTTTCTGGAGCTCCGCACTGGGGGCAATGGGCAGAACTAAGGGCGCGAGAGAGGAGAGATCGCACTCCCGGCTTGCGCGCGAGCACCAGGATCGTATCACTCATGATGGCGCGTTGATCCACCTTTGTCCGTGTTCTGCCGTCTGTCTCGAAGACCCGTCCCGCCCATCGAACACGGACAAACGCTCGGTCGAATCCTTCGTCGAATTGGCCAAGCGGCTGGCCAGCAGGAGCAAGGGCCACGACGTCCGCCGAGCCAACCGCCCGCTCCCCCAAGTAGCTGCGTTTTGAACCAGAAGACTGGTAAGCCTCTTCGAACTTGTCGCAAAGCGAGACCACGGCAGACTTGCGCATTGGCTTCACCGAGCCAAGCCGATCTGCCATCGTCAGACGCCAGAACATCACTGAGGCCTTGTCTTCGAGGTGGACGAGAGCGAAGTCTGGATCTCTTTGGCGGATCTCCTCCAACCCAACGGCAGAGACGGTGGTTAGGCCCTTCCACTCGGAACTCTGAGTAATTTCAACGAGAACCCAATCGTGTTCACCACTGCGGAGGAGCGAGCCGCAGGCCTGGCACGTCGCATTTTGGGCGATCTGGATCGCAGCTCCACAGTTTGGACAATGACCTTCCATCAAGCCTCTTCGTCCACCCTGAAGGCGCCCCCCCTTCCGCCGCATGAAGGTCCAGATCTCGGTGAAGGGATCAACCTCTGGCGGTTTTCCAGTGACAGGCGATCCATCTCTGCGCGAAATCCTCTGAAAAGTGCCGACGGCACTGATGGCGATAGCGACTGAGTCGAAGTGATCCTCAGTGGTCGCATCGAGTACAGCCACCCGCGACACGCGGAGCCCGGACATCTTAACCTGGTAGCCAAAGTCAATTTGCTCTTGAATCTGGAGGCTCAGCCTTTCGTGAACACCATCGCTCATAAAGGCGCGGACTGAGGAGAGATTTTGGTCGCACCATGCTTGTTGCATCAGGACAAAACTCGAGCGGATCCGATCACAGAGCTCATCCCCGATGAAGTTGGGATCTGAGGCCCGGAGAGCTTCTTCTGCGACATGGCTCCTTCGAAAGTGGACTGCTTCGTCTGCTCGTTGGATTGTGCGTCTGTAGTTCTGCTGTCGCATCATCGCGGCAATGATGATGACAACGACTTGAAGAACAAATATGAGCAACGCCCCGGAGAAGTCGTCACCAAAACCTCCAGCACCGAAACTCCCGCCACCACTGAAGCCCCCTCCGCCACCGAAACTCCCACGTCCCCCAAAACTTCCGCCTCCCCCGAACCCGCCTCCTCCTCCCATCCGCCCCCAAACAAGATGGGGCACAGCAAGAAAGAGGACTGCGCCAAGGACGCGCATGGGAAAGCGAAAAACCTTTCCGTTCACGCGACGCAACCCCTCCGGCTTTCTGCCAAGGCGAGAAGGGGGGTTCGCTGGAAAGGGGTCAGGCTAGGCATGGAACTTCGGCAGAACAAGACTAGAGCAAGAGCTGGATCGACGCCTCAAGATATCTTTGCCCGAGCCCCCAGACTTTCCCTGCCATTTTATCCTGCAGGGGCTGAGGGCTGTCGGTTGTCGGAATAGGGCAATTTCCGAAAAACCAGGGAAGGACTCCGACGCTGGTACAGGCTCATCGGTAGTCAGGCTTCGCGCGACGCATTTTGCGTTTATCAACTCCGATCCGTCCTTCACTTACACCCATCATCTTGCGAAGAGCTGCGATTTCGTCACGAACTTCAGCTGCCTTCTCAAACTCCATGGCCTTGGCGTGATCCTTCATCCTTCGCTCCAAACCATTGATCAAGACCGGGATGTCTTCGAGCCTTAGATCCTCACCAGAATCGGCAAGAGCCTTCTCGGTTTCTGCCGAATACTGGCTCCTCACTTCCGCAACCATGTCGTGAGATCGAACCGTCTCGTAAACCTCTTTCTTGATCGTCATCGGCTGAACCCCGTGCTTCTCGTTGTAGGCGATTTGGATGGCACGGCGTCTTTCTGTCTCCGTAAGGGCCCGCTCC
>JALOLT010000113.1 GCA_025455775.1 Fimbriimonadaceae bacterium | reverse complement strand
TCTATTCGAGTTAACGTTTAAGTCACCTCTGTTGGTGACTGTTCTGCGATGAGTTTAGTTCAGTTTAGTTGAGAGCCTCGATTCAACGCTGCTGCTGAATATATCAGGCGCCCAGCCTCGCTGCGATTGGGCGTTCGGTCTTTTTATTGCGTTACAGAACTGATTGCTTCACCAATGAGAACACTTCTTTGCCATTCGCCCTCTGTCCTGCAATGAGGACAGAGGGCAGTGAATTGCCTGGAGCAGAGACCCGCCGCAAGAACCTTCAAGACACGTGAACTCACTCCCTGAGCCAGCCGTTAGAAAAGTGCCCGATCAGTGTGATATATTTATTTTAAGGCCCTTAATTACTAACTTTCGGAAATTGCCTCTATGGAGCCGAGATCTTTCGGACTCTGTCGAGCAGGCGAGACCCGTAGCCTTGGGCCACGTCTGGCGCCTCAATCAACTCTCGTACGATCTTAAGCCACTCAATACGAGACTTTGTCTCAAGAATGATAGACACAGTTGCAAGAGCGCCAAAAGGTTCTCCGATCACCTCATTTTCTAAGAGGAGCGCCTCTGTACGATCAAGGAATGCATCTAGCGAACTCAACGCGTCATTAACCATCGACAGTTGCGTCTCAGGGTCTACCGCACCGAGAAAGAAGCACCGCAATCTGATCAGATCCGCAGTATGGGTGACGTCTCCCCAAGGAATGGGCGGCTTGAGCCAACTCTGAACTGCACAGAGTCCTTCTTCGGTGACCTGCACATTACGACTCTCTGCTTCATTGACTTCCATCAGGAACCCAAACTTAAGCAGCCGATTTGCAACAGAATATGCGGTTCCCGCGCGGCCCTTATGGTAACTCGATTCCGATGCCGAGAGCTCCTTCATGACGGAGTAGATGGTACAGGGGCCCCTTAGCCAGACAATCCCGAGGACTGACAACTCGAGTGTTGAGAGTTGCAGGGAGCCGTCCGACTTCTTGGATCTAGCCATGTTCTCAATTTGTAGCGCAAATTTGGGAACTATTGCTCGAGAGCCAAGGAGTATTACAAGTTGTAACCCTATGAGTCTCACCCTTCTTTCAAGTTTGATCGTGTCTTTGTCCCTTCTTGCCCCACTCGAACCGGAGCCTCTGCCGAGGCGTGGCACTCTGGGAGCCTCCTTCAGCCAGATCCCGCCAGATCGGAGGGCCTCTCTTTCAATCCCTGCTGGCCAGGGTGTTCTCGTGCAGCAGCCAGTCGCAGGCCTCACCACCGAAAAGGCTGGTCTGAAGTTGGGTGATGTCTTGGTCGCTATGAACGGGGAGCCGGTCGCCACCCAAGGTCTGAGTAAAAGAGTGCGAAGCTTACGATCCGGAGACACTGTCACGTTTCAAGTCATCCGTGATGGTAAAACAATCGAACTTCGCGCTCCCTTATCGGAAAAGCCACGTGATCCGGGGAACGAAAACTATCAAGTTACCTATCACCACATCGTGAGCAATGGCCAGAGGATGAGGACGATCATTAGCACTCCCCGTAAGCCAGGAAAATACCCAGGTTTCTTCTTTATCCAAGGATTTTCACCGCTCAGCTATGACTACGTCATGGCTGGAGAAATGACCGATCTCAGCCGTATGAATGCACCCATTTTGCACGAGTTTGCCAATAGTGGCTTTGTTACAATACGTGTCGAGAAACCTGGTGTAGGAGATAGTGAAGGTGGTCCCTTTGCTGAAGTTGACTACCTTACCGAGCTTGACATCTATCTCCAGACCCTTAAGCAGCTAAAGGAGCATCCGCAGGTTGATCTGGACAACATCTTCATCTTCGGACATTCTATGGGTGGCGCATTTGGCCCCATGATTGCTTCAGAGAGTCCTGTGAAAGGCTTAGTGGTCTACGGAGTTGCATCCCGTACTTGGGTTGAGTACTTCATGGACATCACAAGATATCAATCTTTGCTAGCCGGAGCAAGTCATGAGGCAGTAGATGAATCAGTACGAGCCGCAGGACGTCTCGCGAACCTAATCTTCCTCGAAGGAAAGAGTGTTGAAGATGTCAAAATGAGCCACCCGGAACTAGCCCAGGCCGCTGACAGCACCTTCCCAGGAGGAAAGTTCAGCGGTAAAACGAATCAGTTTTGGGCACAATTAGCACAAATTAATATGCCTAAATACTGGAAGGCCACGAAGGCACATGTCTTAGCGGTTAAGGGTGCTAGCGATTATGTCGTCTATGAGGTTGACCACACACTGATCGCTGATACGATGAACCGTGTTAAGCCAGGTACTGGAAAAGCAGTAGTTTTACCGAATTCCGATCACATATTCAATAACTGGGCCACAGAGAAAGAAAGCCAACTGAACTGGCCACGCGGAACCTACAATCACGACTTCTGCAAGCTCATGATGGGCTGGATCCGAGAGACTATTGCCAAGAACTGATTCGTTTCTGCAAAAGGATCTAGCCTATTCGCCTTCGGCTTGGGCCTTCGCCCTGGTGCTGTCAGAATTCGAAGCCCAAATTCTGGCCCTTCGCGTCGCTCAGTCAGCAGGCAACCTCTCATGCCAGCCTCAAGCAAAAGGAAGGAACCCCTCCATGTGGGAAGGGGTTCCTTGCTTTGAACTCTGAAACATACGCGATCAGAACAACACGAGGACAATTCTACTGTTACAATAACTCTTGTGTGGATACTTATTCAAAGTGACGAGCTACCTGCAGAAGGGAATTCCCACTGACACCTAAAGCAACAAATCACCTGACATGGTGCACCACTATATGATAATTCCATTGGAGAAATAGAGCTGACTCTTCCCTTCTAAAGAACCTAAGTATTCTGTATGGAGAGACTACGTAATCGAATTTGGATCGAATATGATGACAAGGGCAAATTGGTTTCACAGTTTCTGAACATAACACAATTCACTCCTTCAAGCGAATATGATCCAAAAGCTTAAACTGACCGTTGCCATCGAGAATATAGATGGCCAACTCCTCTTTCTTATTCTGTACAGGTAGTAAGTCCGAATCGAGTTCAATACCATTAACTGGGCCAATTCTGCCGATATAGGGCCTTTTAAAGACACAGAAGAACACTAGTCTTTGGCTAGATTTATCCCACTCAGATTGAATCCAGTAACTCCCATACATCGAATGAAATGGCGTAATTTCAGATATACGAATTATGCTAGAGCTGTCATTTCGTGATTCCACGGCAACGCGTGCGGTTGCGATGGCCACGTTTACAGTGCCGAATAGGAACCAGACGGCAATGACCAAGAAGAAAACGATTGCTCCAATTGCAAAATAGATCTTTATAGAGTTCGTCACAGTCAGCCTCGGCTTCCACTCGGTCGACTACCGCTCACTTAGCTGGTTCAAGTCTCTCCAGATATGCATCGACGGTCTAGGAGTTTGTCTTTGCCTTTCTTTAACCCTTTAGCAGATTCTCCAGTTTTTCGAGGGTCTCGCCGTAACCTTCCTCCATCCCCATCTCCAACATTTGCTGAAGTGCCTCCGATTGAGCATACCGAGTCGCAACTTTGAGCATCGTCTGCGAGGAGGTGATTTCGGAGAGAGTCACGAGAGTTTGCGATGCAGGCATCGCTTCGTTCACGACTCCGTTCTCATCCGTAAACACATCACGGTACTCGAAGCTTTTTGGGGGTTGAATGTTGCTGAATTCCATCTTGCCGCAGCTCGTCTGTCCGAACCAGTCTTGAGATTCGTCTACACAGCGCATGATGTAAATGAACGAGCCACCCTCTTCAAAGGAGTGCTCCTGCACCTCGGTCACCCATCCCCGAGGTGAAAACCACTGCCTCAGAATGTCCGCATCGGCGTAGGCTTGCCACAGCTGGCTAGCTGAGGCGGGAAAGATGCGCTCAACGAGAAGGGTGGTTTTGTCTGCGCTGACGGAGAAGGTTGCGTTGTTTATCATAGTGCTGGTTTGTGATAGCTGGTCAAAATGTGCTCTAGTTGGTCGAACCGTTGGTTCCAGTTCATGGCATACCTTTCCAAATGCTCTTGAGCTGCGCCCACCGCTTCTGGATTCAAAGATACGACTTGATACTTTCCCCGTCGTTGTTTTCGAACTAGTTGCGCTCGAACCAGGACATCGATGTGTTTGGCAATCGCCGCGAATGACATGCTGTAGGCTCGTGCGAGGTCGCCGATAGATTGTTCCATCCTTCCCACCCGCGCAAGAATATCTCGCCGAGTCGAATCAGCAAGTGCATGAAACATGTTGTTCAAGTAGATTTCTTGTTCAACCATTTAGTTGAATGATACCCAGCCACTGAGACTGTGTCGGGCTGCAGAGCTCCCTTCCGCGGTGTCGCACCTTGCATGAGCTAGTGTGATCAGTGCATGAGGCTTTCGACGACGAACGAACCGTCAAACAATAGCGAAGGAGTCAAGCCTGCTCATCGCATCACCGTCCGACCAATCGATCGAATCATTAAAGAAATGCCTCCGGACCTTCGAAGAGCAAGAAGGTGACGCAAGCCCTTGGAGCCGCTCGGAGTCCCCTTCTTGCGAACTGTCGGGGGGGATTTTTGGTCATTCAAAGACACAATTCGGTTCGGCTTTATAGCCGGAACTCAGTTGGCTCCAGCTCCCCCAGCAAAGTCTGTGGCTGGCCCGTGGAACCGAGGTACGGATGCGAAACTTGCGCCACCGTCACCCCTAACGGCAATCCTTTGGATGTTGGACTACTCCGCACGTGGCTAACTCAAGCTGTTGGGCCTCCAGGTCGGTCACCAGTATCTAAAGACCTCTGAGTAGGATTCTAGTCCAACGCCGGCAAGAAATCGTCCCGAGTTCGAAACTTCGAATCCCGCCCGGTTTGTTCAGATTTTGAACGTGGGAGAACGCTTATTTTGAACTTGAAGGGCTTGGTACTCCGGACGGGATTCGAACCCGCGATCTTCGCCGTGAAAGGGCGACGTCCTAAACCGCTAGACGACCGGAGCACAGGAGAAATCAGTATGGCTGATCCCTTCGAAGACCCGCAACCAGTCACTAGGCCCTTATCAGAGCCTTCTAGCGACCGATTTCCCAAAGATCCCCTGGCTCAAGAAGTGACCTCGCTCCGTCACCTTTTAACCACTCAACGGCTTTTGAGTCACCCTTTAGGTAAGCGTCCCAAAAAGCCGTGGACAGAGCAAGAGTCAGGCGGAAATGATTCGGATTTCTGCTGCCAGCTCCCCTTTCACGCGATCGATCATTAAAGGCGCCGTGAGTGCCATCCTTAAGGACTAGCTGGTACTTCTCGGTCGTCCCTACAGCAGGGAAAACTCGCAATCGATCTTCAGGCGACTTGTTCCCAATCGGGCTTTCATCCTTCGTTCCCGTCATGAGAAGCCAGGGGATGCGGACGGATCCAAACGCCGTGGCGGGATCTCCTACCGCAGGCGGTGAAGGCGAAAACATCACAGCTGCCTTGATCTCTGGTAGGGTGAATCTTGCACCGACCCCGGGGAAGCTCTGACCACTCACCCCCTGAGTCGTGACTGCTCCAAAGGAATGGCCTGACATGCCGATCTTCTCTGTGTCTATTCTTAGACCCAAGACATGATCTTTTTGATCACTCCTTGTCTTCAGTTCACTCACCACAAATGCAACGTCGGCGAGCCTGAGTTGCAGGTTTTGACCGCTCGCGGCCTTTTGCATGGCTTGCATTGCGTCGCGACGAGGAGCAGTTCTCCAAACACCCTCGTCGCTACCAAGATGCTGTATCCAAACTGCAACATATCCCCGCCTGGCCCAGTGTTCCAAGAGCGTTGTGTTGTTCATCCGTGAGCCGCCGAGCCCGTGACTAAAGATCACTACTGGGTGGGGTTCTTTGTCCGAAGGCAGACCCAAGCGAACCGGAACGTCACGACCCCGAGCTTGATCCGTCCAAGTTTCGAGGACAGTCTCTATCTTTTTGGACGACACGTAGAGAGGATCGTAGCGAGGAGTTTGCACAAGGAGCAGGATCGCGAGTGAAGTCATCATCACCAGCAAGGACGAAGAGCTCCGCCGACTGTTCAGTCAACCTGATTTTCGGCGCCTCTCGGGCCCGAGCCACGCCCTCGCCCCGATTCCATCGGGGCTCCGCCCCCGAAAGGCGCCAACGAAGAAAATGCCTCCCCAGCTACCGCTGGGGAGGCATTTCAAGACCCCGATAAGATTCAGTTGCCGACGACAGTTGTGGTAGTCGTGGTGGTACCCCGACTCGCATCGTCTATCTTTGCTGCCTGTTTCTTCAACTGATCATCCATCTCTTCCTCGATTTGGGCGCGCTTGGCAGTCTCAACGACTTGGCCGCCGAGGCCAGGCATGCGCCGAGCCGTCACGTACCGTTGGCTGTAGTACCCAGTAATCGCGTTGATACGGACCCTTCCTCCGCCACTGCTGGCATGGATGAAATTGTTGTTCCCGATGTAGATTCCGACGTGGCTGATGCGGCTTCCCCGAGTTCGGAAGAAGACTAGGTCACCAGGCCTGAGATCATCCCGATCCACTCTTTGCCCGACAGTCGCTTGTTCGATCGAAGTGCGCGGAATTCTGATGCCGCTTCTGGCAAAGACCCACTGAGTGAAGCCAGAGCAATCAAACCCAGATCGGCTGGTACCGCCCCAGACGTAGCGGATGCCCATCTGGTCACGAGCTGTATCCAGCAGGTTTGAGACGACGGTGGTATTGCTGGGGGTCGTTCGCCTTGGAGTGGCCTTTTCGGCCTCTGGTGCCTTCCGTTCTGGCGTAGAAGCAGGTCTTCGAGCCACTGTCACAGCACGCTCGGCGGCTTGCGCGCCAGAGCGAGAAGCTTGGGGAATCACAGCGACGGTCTCACCAGGCTGGCTGGACTGGGTGGGTCGCTCCAGGGGTGGTTGGCTAACAACCTTTTCGCCAGAGTCAGGCGTGGCCGGCAATTCGGAAGGATCAGCCACGCGGGTCGTTCCGGTTCGCGGGTTCGCGACTTTCGAGGTGCTGGGTCTCGGTCGTGAGTTCTGCGCAGTGAGATCGGCCTGCGGTGAGTTGGAACGAGGGCTTTGGGAGGGCCGCGACACTTGTTGCAAGAGGTCGCCCCTTACCCAACCAACGGTTCCTCCGTCAAATCGGAGTTTAAACCATCCATTCTTGCGCTCCAAAATGAGGGCGGTTCGGCCCTGATCCACCATGGCGACTCGCCCCGAGTCGGTCGAGGGTGCTTCTCGTACGATGACGTCACTTTTCCCAATCGTAACCCTGTTCCGAACGATCTGAGGTTGTGAGGAAACAGTTTGCATTCTGGCGCTGGCAGAGCTTTGCGCGTTTGACTGCCCACTCCTTGCATGTCGATTCGTCGACCCGTTTCCAGCACGTGGCACCTGAAGCTTCTGTCCAGGCCTCAGGCGATACCAGTTCACTCCTTGGTTCGCATCTCTTAAGGCACGCACAGAAACGCCAAGACGGCGGGCGATGGTCTCGTCGACATCCCCTTCTCGAACAGTGTAAGTGGATCCACTTGAAGTAGATCGAGACTGACTCGCGAGCGTAACGCTGGCGATGGCGGCAGTCTGACTGCCAATAATCGGATTAAGCTCGTGCTGCGATTGAAGGGCCATCACAGCCCAGGCGATACAAGTCGTTACCAATACGGAATCCTCCTTGGCTTAGGCGACTCTCCCCTGCACGCTTCCCGATTCAAGACGGCATCCTGCCTGTCCGAAAACGCTCCACAGCACAAGGCCCCTGGTGCACCTAGCAAAGTCACCTTACCTTTTCTCGGCACAAGAGTCAAGGCTTCGTTAGGGGAATCTTTACAAAAGCAAGTCCGAAGCCCTACCTCAATGTGTTATTTCAACCTGAATATTCCGCCATCCATGGTACGATTCAAGCCCATGCTGAGCATCTTGATCGTAAACTGGAACACACGCGACAAGCTGCAAGAATGCCTCACATCTCTCACCCATTCAAAACTTCCTTTTGCTACAGAAATCATCGTGGTCGACAACGCATCCACTGACGGAAGCGCAGAGATGGTTAAACAATATTTTCCTCACATTATTTGCATCGAATCAAACTCAAATCTAGGATATTCTGGCGGAAACAACTTAGCTTACCAAGCTGCGAAGGGTGAATGGATCCTAACCCTTAATCCCGACACCAAACTCTTTCCAGATACGTGTCACAGAGCCATCCTCTCACTCTCATGTCACCCTGAGTGCGGAGCACTCGGAGCCCAGCTCCTCAACTTTGACAACTCTCATCAGGAGAGCGTCAGAGGCTTTCCAAACTTCTGGGGAATTCTCGGGGCCTTAACCCATCTCTACAAAGTCGCTCCCGCCACAGTCTGGGACTCCTATCGGCTCACATCATTTAACTATCAAGAGTCGGGATACGCGCCGCAACCCATGGGAACCTTCCTGCTTTTCCACCGGAAAGCCCTCGAATCCATCGGAATCACAACCGAACTTTTCGATCCCGCTTTCCCTATCTTCTTTAACGAAGTAGACCTCCTGAAAAGACTCCACGATTTTGGATTTCTTTGTTGGTACGACCCTGAAGTGCGACTCTACCATCACCATGGTTCTAGCACCAAACAACGCAAAAAGAGTATGATTTGGGAATCTCACAAGAGCTTGGTGAGGTACTTCGGCAAGCATTCCAGAGGGCCGGAACGTCTTGCCCTTCCCCTCATCTCGCTCGCAAGTCACCTCGCAGCATTCATCAGGGCAAGAGGCTATGACAAGGGATTTCGACCTTAGCATCACAATCTGCAGCTGGAACACGATCCGCGATCTGCGTCTCTGCCTCCAAAGCCTCCGGGAATGCCAGCACGAAGGAAACTTTGAAGTCCTGATCATTGACAATGCAAGCCGCGACGGAAGCCCGGAAATGGTCGAAAAGGAGTTCCCGGAGTTCCGACTCCTCCGCCAAAGTGTAAATCTGGGATTCACCGGGGGTCATAACCTGGCAATCGAAAAGCGAAACGGACGCCACGTCGCCCTCCTCAACTCAGACACCATCGTCCACCCAGGAGCGATTCGAACCTTAGCCCAATTCTTCGAGGAAAACCCCCAAGCAGGAGTCATCGGTCCAAAACTCCTGAACCCAGATGGCTCGCTGCAATACTCCTGCCGAAAATTCCCGAATCCCGTCGCTGCTGCCTTCCGCAACACCCCCCTGGGACGACTTTTTCCCAACAAC
>JALOLT010000020.1 GCA_025455775.1 Fimbriimonadaceae bacterium | reverse complement strand
AGGCTCTTCCCCATGAAGAAACCGACGAGTGCTACGGATGCGATCCCCACGACTGCTGCCGCGAGCCCAATACCGAGCTTCCACTTTAGCCCTAAGTCTGCAAATTTCATACTTCAATCCTTTGGGAGTCACGGCCCTTGCTCTCTGATGATCTCCGCCCTCACTGACTCCTTCAGACCAGATTCTTGGTCAGACCACAGGGATTTTTAAGAGGGGCCGCAAAGCGAGTTTGAAAGTCGCGGAGGCTAAAAAGGTCAAATGCTGTGAACCCAAGACTGGTTTACATCACAGATAAATGTCTCGCGTGATAAGTGTATTTAGTTCTAAATCTTGCTCTTAGGAAGCTATGCGTGAATATTCTCAGCGCATTTGTAAAAAGTGTTTGACATTTACACATCAAATGCCATGACAAATTTGTCGGTTAAAATAATGGCAGGGGCGACAGGATTCGAACCCGCGACCTATGGTTTTGGAGACCATTGCTCTACCAGCTGAGCTACACCCCTGCTAGGGAGGATCGTAGTTTACCCGAAGGGCTGATCTCGACAGGCGGGGCAGCCCTAGCCAGCCAGCGTTCGCCTGGCCAGTCCCAGTAAGTCTCCCTGCTCCTCTCATCAACCAGCCAAAATTCCGATATGCGGATTTGGGTGGCCTTGACCCTCCTAGCGACACTTTTCCTGGTGGGCTGTGCCCCTTCTGTCCAGACTGTGGGAGGGATCGAAAGAAAAGAGCCTTTCACCAGAGGCGTGAGCCTCAGCCCCAGCACTACGGAGCTACTCGCTTCCACAGCGATGGCGCCCCAAGCCCTTGTTGGTCGAACTGCAAACTGCAACTTCCCCCCGGTTGCCCTAAATCAAGTGCCAGTTGTGATGAATGGGATCAAGCCAGACCTCGAAAAGATCACAGCGGCAAAACCGCAAGTCATTTTGTACGACAAAGCCCTCTACAGCGAGTCAGACGTGGAGCCACTGAAGGCAACAGGGGCCCAGATCTTGGGATTGGACTCCAGCACTTTGGCGGGATACCGACAGTTCTTGAGGGAGTTAGCGACCCAGGTGGGGTCCGAGCAAGGCATTAGCGACTATTTGGATAAGGTGCGCGCCGCGACAGACAAGCACAAGACCGCCCTCACGGGAAGTGCTCTGACCGTGATGTTTATCCTGGAGCCCACTGGGGCGGCTATGGCTGCTGGCACAGAAGGTTTCCACGCTGACATCGCTCGCGAGCTGGGCGTGACTCCGGTTGGCCCCAAGGGCACAAAGTTTATGGCGATCAACGCAGAAGAGATAATCCGCCTGAATCCAAGCGTGATCTTCACGACGGCTGGCAACGTTGAACCTCTTCTGAAAGATCCGCGATTTGCCACTCTGAAAGCGGTTCAGAAGCAAGCGGTGTACGGAATTAACCCTGATGTCTTCCTTCGAGCTGGATCACGAGTGGATGCTTTGATAGACGCGATCGGAGCCCAACTGTCGCGCAACCGGTAACCCCCCTAGGATTCTTTATGGCAATTGCAGAGATTGGCGTTTTCGGAGGATCTGGCTTCTATAGCCTCCTCGATCAAGTTCAAGAGATTAAGGTTGACACCCCTTATGGCCCTCCCAGCGACAGCATCATGCTGGCAGAGGTCAAGGGGCGAAAGGTCGCTTTCCTTCCTCGCCACGGCCGACGGCACCACTTACCTCCTCATAAGGTTCCCTACCGCGCCAACGTCTGGGCCATGCACAAACTGGGGGTAAAGGCGATCATTAGCCCCTGCGCAGTTGGCTCTTTGCAAAGGGAAATCAACCCAGGAGACTTTCTGGTTGCCGATCAGTTTGTGGATCGGACTCACGGACGTGCCGACACCTTCTACGATGGTCCAATCGTCAGCCATGTGTCACCGGCAGACATGTACGACCAGACCCTGAGAAAACTCGCGATCGAAACGATCCGGGAACACGGGATCACTTGCCACGAGGCAGGGACGGTCGTGGTTATCAACGGCCCCAGATTTAGCACCAAGGCCGAAAGCGTTTGGTTCACCCAAATGGGCTGGCACATTATCAACATGACTCAGTATCCAGAGGCTTACCTGTGCCACGAACTAGGGATGGCAGTGGTGAACATCAGCCTCGTGACAGATCACGATTGCGGGGTTGTGGCAGATGCGGAAGCAGTCACTGCCCACAGTGTTCTCGAAGTTTTTATGAAGAACGCAGAGAACGCCAGAAAGGTCGTGTTGAGTCTCATCGAAAAGCTGCCAGAGGATCTTTCGCAGCTTGGATCGCGCGAAAGCCTTAGGTTTACACGAGGGGATGGACACGCAGTGAGCGATTTAGACGTCCGTATCTTTGACTGACCAGCCCCTGGCTCCCTTACCTAATGACTTCCCTCCTCGCGATGATTCTTGCCCTTCCCGGGCAAACCCCTCCGGCTGAATCGCCATCTCCGGTTGGGCTTCCACCCGTTATGGTGAATGGAAGGCCTTTGCCGGTGATTCCTCCACCCCCCGATGTCTTGCGGCCCTTTGGAGATCAGCAATCGGTTTCGGTGGGTGACACCCTTTATGTCCTCAAGCAAGATGGGTCTCTGGGATCTCGATATAGGCAGAGTGGCGGGGGGTGGAACGACCTCTTTGCCAAGCCAACCCCTGAATCACCAACCAAGCGTAAATTCCGGATCAAGGCCTTCGTTGTGACAAGCACGGTTCTGGTTGAGCAAAACAGAGACGGTCTTTATCGCCAGAGGCAAAGCACCATCGATCGCACCAATATCGGGGCGATTGCCAATGGATTCAGTCAGTTTTCTGCTTGGCTCAGGTTTGTGTCAAACGGCACGCTGGATCCAGAAGTCTCGCTCGAATTAGACGAAGTGCCAGTGGTTTTAGAATCGTCTCCTGATCAGCCCCTGACAGCCCCTCCACTTGGCTCTGTCGTCACGGTGCGGCCAGACAGTCTTCTTAAGCCAGATGCATTCGGCCCCCAGTTTGTCGCTGAGTCCATCGCTCCTCGGGTCAATAGCGAAGCCTTCACAACCGACGACCCCACTGAGCGAGGCCCCTATGATCTGGTTGTGGCAGTGGTTCCGAGCCCTCAACCCATCGCCTTCACGGCGATTTCTGGCAAGACTCCCATCTCAGTGCTTGGTTACTGGCACTTCAGCCCAGAGATGGCCCTGCGGAGCCTTGGCCCCCAAATCGCAGAAATCTGGGCGAGCCAGACAGCGATCCGCTCGGAGTTGGCCGGACGGCCGACCGGTCGATCGACTCACTTCCGCATGGGGTTTTTGTCACCAGGAGCAGTTTCGCTCTTCGCCCATCCTTTCGAGGCATATGAAGCGAGCCAAGGGAACCTCAAAGGTTGGTTTGCGGCTCGTACCACCGTGAGCTCTCGTTCCGTCCCCGTTAACTTGGCACCTGACACGACTGTGGCACTGGTCAAAAGTGAGGGGCAGTCTCAAATCGCAGTCTCGCCCGAGGGCTGGGAGGCAGCAACGGCTGTGACAGGCCAAGCACCGACCGCCGTGGCTACGAGTAACGGGATCGAATATCTCCTCTATCCCGCCCCAGCGGCAGGGTCGCTTCTCGAGGCCCTTAGTCTCAAGGAAGTCAATGCTGCCCCTGGTTCTGGCCCCACGACCTCGCGCACCTTCTTTCGACCGACTGGTGACTACAACGTCACAGAGGCAACGGTGGATGGCGAGGTTGTGACCTCCATATTCCGCCTTTCCAGTTTTGATCGGGGTTCCGTTTCTCTGCCACCCCACGGCGAAGGCACGAGCCACGTGACGCTTTCCTTGCGCTTGGCAAGTGAAGAGGGGTTTGCCCTCCAGTTTCTTTCTGAAGGGAGGGTTATTCGATCCGTCCTTCTGACGGGAAGCAGTCCCATACCGAACGAAGCGACAGGCGATGCCAACCAGGGCCCCCTGATTCGTTCTGACAACACCTGGCAAACGGTCACAGTTGCCTTTCCACCAAACCAAAAGGTGGATCGGGTGGTCATCTCATCGAGTCCCTACGGAAACCGCTTTACCAGGGGAGTTGTGGGAGACAACCAACTCGAGATTCGAGGGTTGAGATATACAAAGGCAGTGGAAGGAACTGCTCCTCCAACGGAGACTCTTCCGCTCCCAATGACTCCGCCGGCCGAACTCCGCCAGATTCGCGAGATTCAAGCCCCGATGAGCCCAGAAAGGCTCGCCTTTCTTCGGACTCAAATGGGGTCTCCCTTTCCGGATCTAAGGCTCAACGCGGTGGGAGTTTTCCTTCGAATCAAGTCGCCAGAGGCCCTGCCGCTTCTGGTTGAGGCAGCTGACTCCGGAGATCCATCGACCGTTTACTTGGTGATGGCTGCTCTCCGATTCCAAGGGACAGAGGAAGCGAACCTCGCCATCCGCACCATGATTCGCCGAGGGGCGTTTGACATCAACCGCAGGCTGGCTTTGATGTTCGAACCAAACCGCTCCGACCCTGCCCTGTTCCAAGATACTGCCTTCCTCTTCGGGAATCGCAATTGGCGAGGCAGGCTTGAGGGGGTGAGGCTATTGAGTCAGCTCAAGCATGAGAGCCGCGACATCGCCTTGATTACGACTTTGCAAGATAACGACCCTTGCGTCAGGGTCGAAGTCGTTCGGCTCTCTGACCCAGCCAACAATCTCCATTCCAGACGCTTGATCTTCGGTGCTGTGAATGACCCCAGCGAGTGGGTGAGAACGATGAGCGCTCTCCGTTTGATTTTTGGCCCGGAAGGAGAAGCCAGAAGCGAGGCACTCAAGCTGGTTCGAGATGAGAGCGTGACGGTTCGGCTGTGGCTGCTCGAGGGGATGATTGCTCAGCCAGCGGAACATACACGACCAGCAGCGCAACTTGCGGTGATCGACCGGAACGCCAGCGTGCGAGCTAAAGCACTGGATCTCTTTGCTGTTTTGCCAGAGCCAACGAAAGTCGAAGAATTCCAAAACGTCCTATCAGACCCAGATCCCTTAGTGCAATATGCTCTCTTAAAACTTGCCAAAACTAAGGAGATTGCTCTTCCACAGTCAGTCCTAGACCGCTTGGCCCAGAGCCAAGTCGCTGAGGTTGCCACACTGGCAAGAGAACTGGGTGGAAAATAATGAAGGTGGCAGTTGGCTCGGATCACGCAGGTTTCCTTTTGAAGCAAAAGGTGATCGCTCGCCTCGAAGACCACGGTTACTCTGTGGTTCACAAAGGGGCGGAATCCACAGACCGGTACGACTACCCTGACGCGAGCGACGAGGTTTGTCAATCGGTGTTGAAAGGGGAATGTGAGCGAGGCGTCTTGATTTGCGGTTCTGGAATCGGCGTCTCGATTCGCGCTAATCGCTACCGAGGCATTCGGGCCGCTCTTTGCACATCGACGGAAATGGCGGGGCTGGCGCGACTCCACAACTTTGCAAATGTTCTCTGCCTCGGGGAGCGCACAACCCAGCCGCAACTAGCCCTCGCGATTCTGGACGCTTTCATGAATGGTGCCGAAGATCACGCAGGTCGGCACGAAGTTCGGGTTCAGAAGCTAGATCTAGCAATCGAAAGCCGCTGCTAGGTTGACAGGTCGCCTCTGCCCCAACAGACTCGGCCCTCGCTTGAGCTCTCTGCCATAATTCAACTTACGTTATGGCGGAATTCCGTGAAGGCTTGAGTTTTGACGACGTACTGCTCGTTCCCATGAGATCCGACGTCCTGCCGACCGAAGTGGACACGAGCGCCACTCTCCTCCCAGGAATCACGATGAATATCCCGATCGTGAGTGCTCCGATGGATACGGTCACGGAGGCGAGGTTGGCGATTGCCCTGGCCCGCGAGGGAGGGGTGGGGGTGATCCACCGGAACATCCCGATTGACGCCCAGGCTGACATGGTGGATCGCGTCAAGCGCAGTGAGAACGGCGTCATCACCAACCCGATCAAACTCACGGCAGATAAGACGATCCGCGAGGCGATGGCCCTGATGGAGCGATTCCACATTTCAGGAGTTCCCATCACAGATGACGCTGGCCATCTCGTCGGAATTCTCACCAACCGGGATATTCGCTTTGAGACGAACTTCGACAAGTTCATTCGAGATCGGATGACGAGTACGAATCTTGTCACAGCCCCTCCCGGAACAACCCTGGACAGGGCTGAAGAGCTTCTGGCTGAGCACCGCATTGAAAAACTCCCAATCGTGGACGAGAACGGCAGCTTGCAGGGCCTGATCACCATCAAGGACATCGAGAAGGTAAAGCGCCACCCTAACGCCACCAAGGATGCCCAGGGGCGGTTGGTTGTGGGGGCTGCCATTGGCCCCTTGCGTGAGCCAGTAGAGAGGGCGAGAGCCTTGGCTGACGCTCAGGTCGATTTTGTCGTGATCGATGCAGCCCACGGGCAATCTCGTGGCGTGCTGGAGTGTGTTGCGAAGCTCAAAAAAGCCTTGCCAGACCTGAAAGTCATCGCTGGGAACGTCGCTACAAAAGAAGGGGTCCGGGATCTGGTGGCGGCAGGCGCAGATGCCCTCCGGATTGGGATTGGGGCTGGTTCGATCTGTACCACCAGAGTCGTGGCTGGCGTTGGCGTTCCCCAATTCACAGCCATTATGGAGTGCTGCGAAGAGGCGAAGAAACTCGGCATCGGAACCATCGCTGACGGTGGCATTCGGCAATCAGGCGACGTGGTGAAATGCTTGGCGGCAGGGGCTACCACTGTCATGATGGGCAACATGTTTGCCGGGTGCGAAGAGAGCCCAGGCGAGATCGAGATTTATCGCAACCGAGCGTACAAGGTCTATCGCGGAATGGGCTCGATCGGGGCCATGCGACAAGGTTCGAGCGATCGGTACTTTGCGATCAAAGACACAGCCAAGGCGATGGTTCCTGAAGGCGTCGAGGGACGGGTTCCCTACAAAGGCCCCCTGAGCGACACAGTCGTTCAGTTGGTGGGTGGTCTGAAGTCAGGGATGGGATATCTAGGGGCATCTTCCATCTCGGATCTCCAAGACAAAGCTGAGTTTATCAAGATCACGGGAGCTGGCTTGCGAGAGAGCCATCCTCACGACGTTTGGATCACCAAGGAACCACCGAATTATTCGAGTCCATTCGGGAACAGCGATATCGACTAGTCATGCTATTTTGTCTGAGTCACAGGTGCCGACTTAGACTCAGTGTTTTCCCTATTGAGTGAGCTCGGCTTCACCGAGTTCCCCCCTCTCCCCCACCCCTCCCCCCAGTAAAAATACTGGGGGGAGGGGCTTTCGGAGAATGCCTTAAATTCACTATAAGGGATCAGCGGTTGAGTCCGAAAAGTCCCTTCTCTCCGCCGGGGGAGAAGGGGTTTGGGGATGAGGGGGCAGGCTTGGCCTGGAATTTTCGAACAAGTCCCTTCCATCCTCGGTAACAATACGTGGGCGAGGGGCTTTAAGCCTTCTTGCGTCGGAACAGGGCGACGAGAGCCCCAGCCCCAAGGGTGAACAGGGTGGCAGGCTCTGGTACAGCCTGAGCCGAAAAGTTGTCGAAGTACCCGATGCCTGTCGAATTCGTGTTGGTCACGAAGTCAGTACCGATATGGAACGAGTGCACGTTGCCGATCGCTCCCGAGATGTTTGTGGAAAACGACCCGAGGTTGTCGGCTCCGAATCCGGAAACAGAAATGGACGCAGAGTTGTCACTCGTCTTGGCGATGGATAGGGTCAACCACTTGCCCCGGTAGTCTGTGATGGTCGAGAGGATCGAACCGTAGGTCTGGGCGTAAGTGTTGCCACCCCTGATGCCCCCGTCGGCTGCCACTGTCACGCCAAGGCTGGTGAAGTCGTTCAGCCGGTTGGATCGCGCTGCATACAGGCCAAAGAGTCTTTGCCCCCCCACGAGAGGATCGATCCAAAGCCTCACACTGGCTGAATAGTTCCCCGGGTTTGTGAGTCCGCCCGGGACTTCTACGCGCGAAGTGAAGATAAATCCACGGCTCGAAGCGTTAAACCGCACGGCACGGCTGCCGAAGAGACCAACGCTTGGTTGAACTGTTCCTGGTCCGCCGGAAGTCACTCCTGCAAGCCAAGATCCTTGACCATTGATGCTCACACCTTCGTTAAACTCGGGACCGTCAAAGTTTGTGCTATAGATCCACTGACTGAAGGCAGGGGAAACGAGGCACGATGCCAATAGAAGCGAACAAAACGCTCGGGTAACTTTCATTCCTTTCCTCAAAAAGTTGGGCCGAGAACAACTTTGTTCTTCCCTAAACATTAAACCTTGAGGAACTTTAGAGAGGGCCCTGACCAGGGGTTCAAAGAGGCTTTAGACTCGCCTCACGGGGAAAAACAGCTGAGAATCCGTGAGGCGAGGGGCATTCATGGGTTCAAACAACCGGGTCTTCGTTTAGCCACAGCCAGGCAGTGACCCCTCTAGGATAGTACTTGGATCCTTTGGCAATGCCACTCACAATTTGGTCGCTGAAGGCCCAGTAGCGACTCTCGGGATGGAGCAGCCAATTCACATGGGCTTCGTCAGCCTTGGCCCGATCCTCTGGAAGAGGAAGCCCAAAGACAGCTTCGGAGACGAACTGGCAGAGGAAGATCTTACTCAGCCAGGAGTTTTCACTGGTAGAGGACATTTTCCATCCGCCATCTGAGAACAAGCAGATTCCTGGACGCAGAACCGTCTTGAGGTGTGTCTCCAGAGCAGAGATCAGGTGACCGTAGGGTCCCTCTTTTTCCAGAGTATCAAAACGACCAGCAACCAAGGGGAAAGCGAGTCCCTCGATGGCAGGGATGATTCGGGATTCGACTCCCTCACCAAGCACGGCGGGAATCGTCCCGTCTTCTCGGAGAGCAGCAGCGACTGTCTCTGCCACCCTCCCTGCGCCTTCTTTTGCATCCTGGGCTCTATCGTGAGGAAAGACCGTATCGAAGATCGATTCCAGAGCGATATAAGCGGCCCAGGTCTTGACAGCGAGATAGAGGTTGTTTCTGGCTTGACCCAAACTCTGATCGAGGCTATCGTAGGTCGTGATTTCGGCACCGAGGGCGCAGAAAGAGGAGTCAAGTTTCATCACGCCGTTTCGGAGAGATGGATCTGGGTGATCCCTGGCGAGCAAACTATCCAGGCACTCTAACAGAAGCCCATGGCGGCGTCGCACCCATCCCCAGTCTTCTGTCACATGGACATACATCCAGGCGCAGAGGATCCAGTTCGTCAGCTGCTCCATGGTCATGAAACTGAAGCAGTCATCCAGTTCGGCTTTTTCGTAGCTGGATCGGCCGATGGGGGAGAAGTTGTTGCAAACCCCCATGTCGTGGGTGAAGCTCACCCCTCCAGGATAGATCTTCTTTGATTCGTGCTCGACAACTTGGTCGTGGTAGGAGTATCGGTCGGCGAACTGGTCGAGAGCGTTTCGAACTGTCCAGGGATTGTGATCAAGTTCGAAGAAGAGATGATCGGCCAAGAGATCGAAGGTGTTCATCATGCGGTACTCGCCTTCATTCACGACCCACACGAGCTCGCCTCGGTCATCGATCAGGAGTTGGGTGCTGGCAAAGTAGCTGTGGACAGCCTGGGCCAGGAGCCACGATTGGTCTTTGCTCTCGAGGGCAATATTATCGTCCTCCTCGGCCATTGCCCTGAGCTCAAACCAACGGTCGAAAGTGACGTCTGCGACGTCCTCGAGATCCAAGAAATACTGAGTGTAGGCAAATCGGCAGACGCGCCCGGTGGTGATATCGCCCCCTTGGTAGAAACATATGGAAAGATCGAATGTTTTCAGTTCACCTGGAGCAACAGTGCCAACCAAAAAGCCATTCGTTCCCAATTGCCAAGGCTTGTTCCAGTCATTCTGTTCGTTGAGGGCTTTGAGGGGGTCGTGGTGGAGCTTCGCCTCCATCTGACCTTGTTGAGCAAAGATGCCGCAAAGCGAGCCTTGAGCCACCCCAACCACTTTGTCTCCCTGGATCGGTCTCATTGCGGAATAGGGGTCTTTTCCGCAGTAACCAAAGAAGACTTGGATTTCGTCCTGGCCTTCTGTGTTATCGAAGGTGAGTTCCGCGAGGATCGACGGCAGGTAGGCGAGATCAATCGCTTCGACTGGGGCATGGCCAGGCTCGGGGGCCCGCTTAAGAGGGGTGAGAATTCTAAAGCTGAGTGGGCCGGCCTCCCATGTGTCACTTGTCATACCCAGGGTTCGCTGAAATTCGTCTGGGGAGATTGCCTGGATGGTGTCCCCTCCTTTGGCCCCTCCCTCAACGTCGTATCGCTCGGCGTCGTCAGTGCCCTGCTCAAAGAAAGGGAGTGAATAGGCCTTTCCGTCAGGCGTTTTGTAGCCAATGAAGACAGACTCGTCGGCTGGTTTACTCAGGCCACACCCGAAACCTCCTTTTGCACCAAAGTCCCCGAGGGTGAAGGTCGAGAAAGCTCCCAGCGGGCTGTGCTGGGTGTTGTAAAGGTTAGGGTGCTTGCCCGTCATATCACCGAAGCATATTCGGCCTTCAAGTGCTTGTGCTCGGGGATAAGAAAAACTTCCCAGAAGACGGGAAGAAAAGGTGGTGCCCCAGGCCGGACTCGAACCGGCGACCCAAGCATTTTCAGTGCTTTGCTCTACCAACTGAGCTACCGAGGCACAAAATGGCGCGGATGACGGGACTTGAACCCGCGGCCCCCGGCGTGACAGGCCGGTGCTCTGACCACTGAGCTACACCCGCGTGAGAACGTGTAGTATCCCATGCCTTACCTCGCATTTGCTAGTCTTTGGGCCCTAGAGCGCCAGACTCTTCAAGCAAGATCAGGAGGTTCCGGAGGCATTTATGAGGAGCCAATACATGGATATCGTTAAGAAAGTATCGTAGAACTCCATTGCATCGGTCGGTTTGAAAATAAAGCTGTTTGCCCCCAGTTCATAGGCCAAGCGGACTTCACTCTGGGGGGTCGATCCAGAAGCAACAACTACCGGGACAGTTTTGGTTATCTGTTCAGATCGGATCCGTCCCAAGACCTCTCTGCCATGGAGACCAGGAAGGTTCCAGTCCAAGAGAATCAGGTCTGGTTCGATCGCTTCTGTGGGGTGATAGAGGAGTTCGACAGCTTGGTCCCCATCCACAGCGACGACCACTTCGTTCATGACATTATTCTTCTCGAGGGCTCGACGAATACTCTGTTCGTCCGCTGGATTGTCCTCGATCAGCAAAATTAACTTATTCGGTCGGTTGGCCATAACATACTCGCATCTTCGCCTTCCCCAAACTGAGGACAAGACGCGGTTCAACGATTAACAAAACACCTTACGTGGTTCGCTTGTTCCCCCTGATCCAGAAGAAACGAGTCGTGACCCCAAGGCACATCAATAATACAATGTTTAGCGATATTTCCTGTCTGGAGAGCTAGATCAAGGGCCCTTTGACTCTGCCACGATGGATAGAGCCAATCGGAGGAAAAGCTGGTAAACAGGTACTCACTGTCACTGCCTGAGAGTGATTTACAGTGATAACAATCGATTGCTTTTGTCAGATAAAGGAGCGAGTTCGGATCAAACCGGTGGGTGAACTTATCCCCTTGATAGTTGAGATAGCTCTCCACTTGAAATTGATCCTGAAGTCCAGCAACCTCTTGATGAGGTGCCTGAGGGTTTCGGCCAAACTTTTGCTCGAAGCTAGCTTCAGAAAGATAGCTGAGGTGACCCACCATTCTGGCCACCGCGAGCCCGTCAACCGGTGGGTTTTCGGGGGAGTAGTTTCCCCCTTGCCAACGGGGGTCTCTCATGATCGCTTGGCGGGCGACCTCATTGAATCCGATTTGCATGGCACTGTGGGTAAGGGCCGACGCTGTCATCCAAACCTTTCGGACACTGCCTGGGTTGGAGACTGAGTATTCGAGAGCCTGCATCCCCCCCATGCTGCCCCCGATCACTGCGTGGAGCCGTTTGATTCCCAGGTAAGTGACGAGCCTGTGCTGGAGTTTCACCATATCCTGCACTGTGACGAATGGAAACCTCATTCGATAAGGATTTCCGTCTGGGGCGTCGCTCGCAGGCCCTGTTGTTCCCTGGCATCCTCCGAGCGCGTTGGTGCCGATGACAAAGAAGGAGTTGGTGTCGATTGCTTTGCCTGGCCCGATCAGGCGTTCCCACCAGCCAGCAGCGTTCGAATCCCCTGAGAGGGCGTGACAGACAAGGATGGCGTTGTCTTTGTTTCCGGTAAGTTTCCCCCAAGTCTGAAATGCGACTTTGACATCCGGAAGTGTTATGCCGGAGCTCAAGGGAAGGTCTCCCGCATGCCAAACCTGCCGTTCGGATGAGTTTGGCGCAACTCGCTCGTTCTCTTGGAACAGAGCGTCGTCAATCCTTTCCACCTTATCCTTCTCGGTTGTATCCTTGCCGCCACGGCTGGCCTCTCACTGGGCCAGGTTGGGGCTTTGGTTCAGTGCCGTTTGCCGTTTCGTCCATGTTGTTCAGGATGGGTGGCGGGGCAATGCGGGGTGTTTGGCCACCTCCCCCCGGGGCGACATTCTTGGTTCCCACGTTGACGATGCGATTGAATTCGGCGGGATCTTTTGCCTTAGACCTTGCTTCCTGGATATCGACAAAGCCACTTTCGACAAGTTTGGCGAGGCTTTGATCAAGGGTTTGCATTTTTTGCTTGCTCCCTGTTTGGATGATGGATCCGATTTGGTAGGTCTTATTTTCGCGAATGAGGTTTCTCACAGCGCTGGTGGCGTTGAGCACCTCGTAGGCGGCGATCCTTCCCCGTCCGTCCTTACGCTTGACCAAGGTTTGGCTGATAACTCCCAGAAGGTTGACCGAAAGTTGCATTCGGATTTGTTGTTGCTGGTGTTGAGGGAAGACGTCTACAATGCGATCGACGGTCTGGAGGGCATCGACCGTGTGCAGGGTTGCGAAGACTAGGTGTCCAGTTTCGGCGGCGGTTATGGCGAGGTGGATCGTCTCCAGGTCTCGCATTTCGCCGACAAGGATGACATCTGGGTCTTGGCGCAAGACGTACTTCAGGGCGTTGGCAAAGCTCAGGGTATCAACGTCAAGTTCTCGTTGGTTAATGAGAGCGACGTGGTCGTCGTGAACAAACTCGATTGGGTCTTCAACCGTGACGATGTGGAGTTTTTGGGACTTGTTGACCCTGTCTATCATCGCAGCGAGGGACGTGGACTTTCCTGAACCAGCTGGTCCCGTCACGAGGACAAGTCCTCTGGGCCTCTCGATGAATTCGAAACAGGCTTCCGGAAGTTGGAGTTCTTCCATCGACCGAATTTCGAAGGGGATGACGCGAAAGACAGCTTGGGCGTGTCCTCTTTGCTGGAAGAGGTTTCCTCGGAATCGGCTCACTCCTTCGATTTCCAATGCGAAGTCGAGTTCAAGAGCTCGGTCAAATCGCTTCACTTGTTCTGGGCGCAGGAGTTCGTTGATTGCTTCTCTGAAGTCGGCATCGGTGAAGGCGGGGACGTCATCGAGGGGCATCAGCTCGCCAAAGATTCGAACGTACACTTTTCCTGTATCGGATTTAACGTGGAGATCCGAGCCATTCATGGCGACGCAGCGTCTCAGTAGTTGTTCAATGTGCAAGGGTGGTTGCCTCCGCGAGTCCTTCTTTCACTGCGCGCCGGTGGAATTCGCTGGTATTTGAGCTCTTGGTGAGGGCGTGCTCATAGTCGATCTTCTTCTCTCTCAGAAGTCCGAGGAGGGCTCCGTCGAGGGTTTGCATACCCATATCGGCCCCCATTTGGATATCGTGATAGAGTTGGTGGGTCTTTCCATCACGGATCATTGTTTTGATGGAGGGGGTCACGACCATGACTTCGTGGGCTGCGACTCTGCCTTTTCCATCGCGAGTAGGGAGAAGGGTTTGGCTGATGACAGCTTGCAGAGTGACACTGAGCTGAGTTCGAATTTGTGCTTGTTGCTCACTGTCAAAGACGTCCACGATTCGGTCGATCGTTTGGGCAGAATCGACAGTGTGAAGAGTTGAGAAGACAAGGTGCCCTGTCTCGGCGGCGGTGATCGCGAGTTGGATAGTTTCCAGGTCTCGCATTTCGCCAACGAGAATGACGTCGGGATTCTGCCTCATCACGTGCCTCAGGGCCTCGCTGAAGCTGTGGGTATCGGTTCCGAGCTCCCTTTGGTTCAGGATGCACCGTTTGTCGTGGTGGACGTATTCGATTGGGTCTTCGATCGTGATGATGTTCCGGTTCGAATTCACGTTAATGTGGTCGATCATCGCAGCGAGGCTGGTTGATTTTCCACTTCCGGTTGGCCCAGTCACGAGGATGAGTCCTCTGGGGAGGAGCGAGAGATGCTTGCAGACTTGAGGGACGCGAAGCTCATCAATAGTGCGGATTTTGAAAGGGATGAGCCGGAAGACTGCCCCGACCTTATGCCTTTGCCAGAACATGTTGACGCGAAAGCGAGCCAGTCCCGGGACGGCATAGGAGAGGTCAACTTCTTTGAAGTTGTAGAGTCTTTCTCGCCGTTCAGGGTTGAGAATCGACAGAAGCATCGCCGTCGTTTCTTCTTCGTTCATGGCCGGGAGATTGCTTCTTCTCAGGTCTCCATGAACCCGAAAGATCGGGGGATTCCCGGCCTTGATATGCAGGTCGCTCGCATCAAGCTCGACGACCTGATGGAGGAGTTGTTCTAGCTGATGTTGCATCGGCACCCTTTAGACTGCATCTTTGGTCTGGCGTTCCCTTTGACCTATCGGCGGAGCATCTGCTTGAGTTCCGAGACGATCCCTGCGTAGTTCATCGCAACTTCTTCTGTGATGATGCCGGCTTTGACGTAGCGAGCCAGGCCTTGGTTCATGGTCTGCATTCCCCAGAAGCCTCCCTCGTTCATCAGGTGGTAGAGGTCACCAAAGTGGCCATCTTCAACTGCTTTGCTGACAGTGGGAGTGCAGACGAGGATTTCTGCTACGACAACTCTTCCTTGTCCATCGGCCCGTGGGACGAGCTTCTGGGCACAGATTGCGCGCAGGGAGTTCGCCAGGCGTTGGCAGAGGTGCACCTTTTCGTGGGGCGGGAACATATTGATGATACGATCCAGCGTTTCGTAGGCGGAAGCTGTGTGGACGGTGGAGAAAACGAGGTGGCCTGTTTCCCCTGCCTGAAGGGCGACGTTCATGGTTGTGATGTCGCGCATTTCTCCGACGAGGATAATGTCTGGCGCTTCACGAACCACTGCTCTCATAGCTGGGTAGAAGTCTTCTGTGTCGATTCCGATCTCTCTTTGGCTCACATAAGCAGCTTTGTCGGGATGTTCGACTTCCAGCGGGTCTTCAATGGTAACGATGTGGCAGCGGCGGTTCTCGTTAATGATATCGAGCAAAGCAGCGAGGGTCGTTGTCTTTCCGGAACCGGTCGGTCCAGTGACAAGAACAAGGCCTTGGCGATGCTTCGTCACTTCGGCGAGGCTGGGGGGCAGACCGAGTTCTTCCAGAGTTCGGATTCGGCTTGGGACGATTCGCATAACTGCGGCTGGGTGGCCTCGCTGGCAGTAGAGGTTGGTGCGAACCCGGCACTTCCCTTCGAGAACAAAGGCAAGATCCATTTCGTTGGTTTCTTCGAAGATGTGCCTTTGGCGATCGTTCATAACCTGATTGATGATGTTTCGAACGTCATCACCAGTCAGAACGGGCCAATCCCCTGGCAAATCCCGGACGAAGCTGTGTTGCTTCATTCTGGGCTTACTGTTTGCCTTGATAAGGACGTCGGAGGCGGTCAACTCATAACCAGCCTCGATGAGTTCACGGATCTTGATTGTAGAAGCGTCACGCATGGAAGTCACTTTGATGCGGCTGAACGCCGCCTTGGCGTACGGAATCCGAAGTATACCAAAGCCCCAGCCACTACGCAGCCTCCCAAGGCAATGGGAATTGCCAAGGGATGAATATTCCTGGATTGTTCTGGCGAAGTAGTTGGGGATGGCTGGGTGGATGAAACCTTGGCTGGGATCACAATTTTCTCCGGATCTTGAGTCAGGAGCAAGATCCGATACTCAATGCCTGGAGGTGATTGGCTCGCTGAGCCGAGGAGCCGGACAGTTCCTTCGAGCAGACTCTGGAGCATGCCAGGTTGAACAACCTCGTTTTCGAAGATCACGTGCATCGCCCTCACTTCTAGCCCCTGGGGAGCACCAGCAAAGGCCCGGACAACTTCCTGAAGACGGAGAGTCCCTGCCTGACGGTCTATCAAACCGTCCACGGCGAACTCACCTCGAACCATTCGGAGCTTTTCGTTGTTGTCTGGCACAGTGGGGAAAACGTAAACCCCTCGCGGCGTACTTCCCAAAAGTCGGCCAAGCTCGTTTATTTGGGCTGAGAGAAGCTCTAGGGGGTAGTTGGGGTTCCTCGTGGTGATCTTGACCTGGTCTGCGCCGATCGGCATCTTGGTCACCACAATGGCGACGTCGGGAGGAACCTTAAGAGGGTTTTCTTCGGCAGGTTCTGCCAGAACGAGACAGGACACCAAGACCCCCACCGAAGCCAGGAGAAATCGCACGAAAAGAGGATACCAGAGAGCCAAGAGACCCCTTGGGTGAAAAACATGGGAATTAATGAAACGTTCGGCTCGTTCATATCGTCATTCATGACCTAGGGATTGGGAGTAAATCTGCCAATACTCCCGCCGGAGATTCCCCCAGAAGGAAGACAGTATGCCAATGGAAGAACTGGAACTCGAGAGCTCAGGCCCTCTCCTCATCACGCCCGAGGGCCACGCCAGGCTCACGGCGGAGCTTCAGCGCCTGACCGTCGAGAAGCGGAAGGAAATCGCCGAGCGCATCCGTGATTCGCGCGATCACGGCGAGTACAGCGAGGACAATAGCGAACTGGACGAGGTTAAGATTGAGCAAGCGATCGTCGAGAATCGCATCTCAGAATTGAAATCTATTCTCAGCGAAGCAGCGATTCTGACCGATGAGGACATTTCGACCGACATGGTTGGGGTTGGGAGCCTCGTGCAAGTGGAAGACAAAGAGCACGACCTCGACTTTAGCGTCCGCATTGTCGCGGCTGTCGAAGCCAACCCAGACGAGGATCTGATCAGTGAAGAGTCGCCTTTCGGTCTTGCCCTGGCCAGACGCAAAGTCGGTGAAACGGTGGCTTTTGATGCTCCTGCGGGACGCATCACCTACACGATCAAGGCGATTAGCAAGTAGAGCTCCCGTCGACTCTGCGGGACAGATTACGAGCCACCTGGAGGTTTTTCTCTCGGTGGTTTTGCTTTCTGAGCCGAAGCTCGCACTTCCCTCGCTCCACCGATCCTAACCAGAGTCTCAGTCGGTTTCTCAGTGGGTAGGAGTCGTGGGGGCGAACGACGAAAAAGTCCGGGTCTCATGAAGTCAGCGTGGTATTCTCACTGTATCCCCGAGACCATGGCCTAGCAAAGCCGTACGTCTCTTGAATGGATTCGTAATGAGCACGACCGACAAGACAAGTGCCAGCAAGCCAGCTGGAGTCCCCCTCCCTTCCCGAAAACGAGGTGGCATTAAAGGATTCTTCCGAGACGTGATTGCCGAGATGAAAAAGGTGATCTGGCCAACGCCGCGCGAAACAACCAGGTTGACAGGAGTTGTACTCGGCGTATGTGCCTTGGTGGTTATCCTCCTGACGCTTTCTTCACTCGCAGTCGAGGCTCTTTTGAAGGTCATCATCCCGAAGTGACTTGGACGAATCTAGTTTTTTTAGTTAAAGGATTATAAAAAAATGGCAAGGGCTTGGTACGCCGTACACACTATCTCTGGTCACGAAAACAAAGTTCGCGAACTTCTTACCAGGCGCGCACAAGTAGAAGGACTTTGGGAAACAGACATCATCGAAATTCTCATTCCTGTTGAACAGGAGCTCAGCACACGGAACGGAAAAAGAAAGCTGGTTGACCGCAAGGTCTTCCCTGGCTACATCCTCGTTCGGATGGATCTGACCGACGATACCTTCAAGGTGGTGAAAGGCACCTCTGGCGTCACAGGATTCGTCAGTAGCGGAAACCGCCCCATTCCGATGGAGGAGTACGAGGTCCGCCGGATCCTTAATAACTTGGAGCAAAGCAAGGAGGCCCCCCGGGTTGCTTTCAACAAGGGTGATGTGATTCGTGTGATTGATGGCCCGTTTGTAGACTACACAGGCAGAATCGAAGAGGTGAACGCAGATCGCGAGAACCTCAAGGTCATGATCTCGATTTTCGGACGCGATACCCCCGTGGACTTCAAGTTCACCCAAGTTGAAAAGCAGTGAGGCAGCTCTTCGCCGAGTTCCCCCGCACCCCGTACCCCCCCTCAAGCCTGCCCAGGCTGTGACTTGCGCCTGCGTCTCGCCAAGCCAACTCCGCCTAAGGCGAGAAGGCCAAGGGTGATTGGCTCAGGAACGCTCTCGACGTTATCCAGCTGAAATCCGTAATCGTTAAAGTCCAGCAGTCCCCCTACGCCAGACTCCAGCTGATTCTCCAAATCTTCGAAGCTGACGATCGTGCTTCGGGAATTTGCTGGGTTGCGGAAGGCAACCAGATGGTTCCTTCGATCAAAGCCGTTCAGGGATCGGTTCGGCGAGATCAGGGTCGAGTCTTTGTTGCGCTCCCGTTCTGAGTAAAAGATATTGCCGATTCCGTTATCCAAGGCCAAGCCAAAAACGCCACTTTGGGTTCCAGTCCACGAGCCGACAAGATTGCCATCTTGGTTCACATTGCCCAGGATCCAAGTGATGGCGGTTGGGTTCAACATCGTGTAGATTCCTACTCGATGTCTTCCGATGAGCGAAGCTTGACTCCACTTGTTTGTGATTGTGATGTATCTGCCGCCACCTCCGGTCTGGTACAGGCGGTTGGTATCCTGCGAAGTGGGGGTCAGAGAGTTACCGTAGCGACTGCGAACCAAGGACATCACATCTTTGCCTTGGCCATCTGTTGATGTCGTGAGAAGCTCAGTCGGGATGATGTTTGCCGAAGTCGTTACGACCCCAACCGCTAGCAGCACCGCAATTCCAAAAATACGTTTCATGGTCAATCCTCCGTTCTTTGTCGAAAGGTTCTGGAGTGAAGATGATTCAAATTGAGAACCGAAAGCACCTTGAAGGATGAGAATCAAGCCCCTTTGCTTGGGCCTAAACCTCCAAAACAGGTGATCTCCTCAGGGTCTAACCCACTGCTTCCCAGGGTTTCGCTGTTTTGTGGTCAAGAAGGTTTTTAGTCGGATGAATCGTTTGCAGGACAAAGTGTCTCTAGTCGCTTGAACACCTGTCCCTGAGGGCATTCTATGACTCGACGATTCGTTATTCCTTCCGCCTTTGCTGTTCTGATCTTGACTGGCCTTTCTGGTTGCAGCCACTCATCTCACCCCAAGGTGACGGCCAAAGAGCCCAGAACCATCGAGGCTGGCTTTGCCCTCGTCCAGGAACTTGACGAGCCTGGCGGATTCACAGCTCACGGAACCGTTCGCCCCTTGCTCACCTCGACTCTGTCTTCAAAGGCGATGGGGAAAGTCCTCACCATAAATGTTCGGGAGGGAGATTTTGTCAGGCGGGGGCAGTTGCTCCTGACGATCGACACGAGAGAACAAGCAGCAGCTGCAAGTGTCGCGGCTGCCAACCTCAATGCCTCAGTGACAGGTGTCGGCAGTGCAAAGACAGCGGTCGAGATCGAATCAAAGACGAGTCAGGCAGCCATCCGCCGAGCTGAGTCGCAAGTTTCCCAAGCTCAGGCAGCGCTCGCTTCTGCAAGGGCGAACCTAGATCTAGTTTTGGCAGGGCCCAGGAAACAAGAGGTCTCTCAGACCTCGATTGCTGTGGCTCAGGCCGAATCGAGTTTGCGCCTCGCCAAGACAGAACTCGACCGGACAAAACGACTGGTGGAGAGCGGGGCCCTCGCTCAGAGAGACCTTGACGTTGCGCAAAACCGCTATGACCTTGCCCTTGGTCAATTCGAGGCAGCCAAGCAAAGTGAGAGTCTGGCGAAGGAAGGGTCGAGAAGCGAAGAGATCAAGGGAGCGCAGCAAATGGTCGCCCAAGCAGAGGCTGGGCTCAAGACGGCTCAGTCAGGGCTCGAACAAGCCAGAGCTGCAGCCCTGCAGGTCAGCTTGAGAAAGAACGAGGTTCAACAAGCAAATGCTGGTGTTCGCCAGGCCTCGGCTGCCCTCAACGCGGCCCAAGTCAGCCTGTCTCATGGGAGAGTCGTGGCCCCCTTTGACGGCAGAATCACCCACCGATTTTTGGATCCTGGGGCGATGGCAAGCCCAGGTCTTCCCCTCTTGACGATCGCAGGCGGAACCTTTCGACTCGAAGCCTCGGTGCCAGAGTCGATCCTGCCAAGCGTCAAGCTGGGTGAGTCCGCTCCGATCTCCATTGAGGTTCTGGGGGAAGAGACTGTGATCGGCAAAGCAGTGGAGATTGTCCCAGCTGGTGACAGCCAAACCAGAAACTTCGCCGTGAGGTTTGAGCTTCCCGATTCACCCCTGCTTAAGACTGGTCTCTTCGGTCGCGTTGTCATTCCAAACGGCAGGATGAAAGGCCTGGCGATCCCGACCTCTGCCACGTGGGAACGTGAGGGCCTTCACTATGTCTATGCCCTCGACTCGCAAGGAATGGCGAGGCTCAGGATCATTACCATTGGCGAAACGATCGGGGAGCGCGTGATTGTCCTTTCTGGGCTGAAGGCTGGAGAGAGGATTGTGACCACAAACCAGACAGAAGTGCGCGACGGCGACAAGATCCAGGGAGCAGGTCAGTAATGTCAGTGGCAGGCAAGCAAGGGATGGCTGGAAAGCTGGCCCAGGTCTTCATCAATAGCAAACTCACTCCTCTCGTCATCTTTGCCTCCTTGATCCTTGGTCTCTTCGCAGTGATGGCGACCCCTCGGGAGGAAGAGCCACAAATCATTGTTCCAATGGCAGACGTGATTGTGGAACTGCCTGGAGCCACTGCAAAAGACGTCGAGCAAAGGATCACTTCCCCACTGGAAAAACTCATTTGGGAGATCCCGGGAGTGGAATACGTTTACTCCACCAGTTCGCCAGGGCAGACGATGGTGGTCGTGAGATTTCTCGTTGGTCAAGACCAGGAGCGTTCGATCGTGCGACTGCGAGAAAAGCTGATGGGAAATGCAGGAGCAATGCCTCCCGGCGCGAGTCAACCTTTGATTCGCACGAGGTCGATTGACGACGTTCCGATTCTCGCCCTTACTTTTCACAGCGCGAAAGTCGATTCCTTTACTTTGCGTCAGATCGCGAGCCGGGTTGAGCCTTACCTGAAAAGCGTGCCAAACGTAAGCGAGACGAGTCTCATCGGGGGTCGCAAGAGAGAGCTTCGGATTGTTCTGGATCAAGCCAAACTTTCTGGCAGAGGCCTGAGCAGCCAGGAAGTCTTGTTCGCGCTGCAGCAGGGAAACCAGAGGGGCACAGCGGGAAGTTTTTCCTCCCAAAACGATGACATTATCGTACGGACTGGCGAGTTCTTTCGCTCAGCCGAAGACGTCCGCCGAGTCGTCGTTGGCTCGCAAGGCGGAAAGACCATCGTGGTTGGGGATGTGGCAGACATCACCGATGGGCCGGGGGAAGCGACCGACTATGTCTTCTTCGGGACTGGGCCCTCAGCCAAGGGCGAAGCAACCCAAGAACCAGAGTCGGCTGTGACTCTCAGTGTCGCCAAGCGGCCAGGCGTGAATGCGATCGATGTTGAGCATGCTGTGATGGCAAAGCTGGACTCACTCAAGGGCGAGATCATTCCCGGCGATGTCGCAGTGACGATTACCCGCAACTATGGGGAGACCTCGGCCGAAAAGTCGAACGAACTCCTCTTACACATGGGGATCGCGGTGATTTCTGTCACCCTACTCATTGCCTTGGTGCTCGGGTTTAAGGAGTCGGTCGTCGTCTTGGTGGCGATTCCTGTTACCTTGGCTCTTACCCTCCTGGTTTTCTATCTTTATGGCTTTACCCTCAACCGAATAACTCTTTTTGCTTTGATCTTTTCGATTGGGATCTTGGTTGACGACGCGATTGTGGTCGTCGAAAACATTGTTCGCCACTTCCGTATGTCGGAGAACAAGGAAAAGGGGATCGTACGCACTGCGATTGAAGCAGTCGATGAGGTGGGTAACCCCACGATCCTTGCCACCTTCGCCGTCATTGCTGCGATCTTGCCGATGGCCTTTGTCGGTGGCTTGATGGGACCCTACATGAGGCCGATCCCTGTCGGGGCCTCGGCTGCGATGATCTTCTCTCTTCTTGTCGCCTTTGTCGTCACGCCCTGGGCGGCAATCCGCATCCTGAAACAAGGGGGCAAGGGTAAGCACGGAGGGGGCCACCATGGAGACGAAGGGCCAGAGGATGGTCTGACTAGGCTCTATCGCAAGATCATGACGCCGCTTTTGCGATCGTGGAAAGCTCGCACAGTCTTCTTCGCTGGGGTCGGAGCGTTACTTCTGGGGGCAGTCTCCCTGATTGGGCTCAATGCAGTCACGGTGAAGATGTTGCCCTTCGATAACAAAAACGAATTTCAGGTGATCGTGGATATGCCAACCGGGACTTCGATGGAACAGACGGCTGTCGCGACAAGGGCTCTGGCTGACTATTTGAAGGCGATCCCAGAGGTGACGGACTACCAGATGTATGTTGCCACAGCTGGTCCTTTTAACTTCAATGGCTTGGTTCGCCACTACTTCATGCGCACTCAAAGCCATCAGGCAGACATTCAGGTGAACCTTTCGAACAAACATGACCGGTCAGCCCAGAGCCATGACATTGTAAAACGCATTCGACAGGATTTGGCCGAAATTGCGAATCGTGAAGGAGCCAGGATCAAGGTGGCTGAGGTTCCGCCAGGCCCGCCCGTACTCCAGACATTGGTGGCGGAAGTTTATGCCCCCAGCGATGAGGAACGGGTGAAGATTGCCAGCCAAGTTCGGGAAGTATTTCTGAAAACCGAAGGGGTCAGTGACGTGGACTGGTACCGAGACGATCCCCAGCAAACGGTGCAGTTTGTGGTTGACCAAGAGAAAGCTGCCCTGAGTGGGGTCTCTGTTGCCACCGTGAACATGGCCCTTTCGACGGCGCTGCAGGGGAGCCACGCAGGTTTGCTCCAAGATCCACGCTCGCGGGAGGATATTCCGGTGGTGGTGCGATTGCCTCGGGAACAACGGAGCGGAACAGGGCAACTGATGGAGGTAAACGTGAGATCTCAGACAGGATCCCTCATCCCTCTTTCAGAATTGGTGAGGCCAAGAGAGATTGCCACCGACATGACTCTCTATCGCAAGAACCTCCAGCCAGTAATTTATGTGACAGGGGACGTCGTCGGTCGGCAAGAAAGCCCAGTGTACGCGATTCTGAAGATGAACCGTGAGATCGAGAAGCTGAAGGCAGAAAGTGGGGACAAAGTAGACATCCTCACCACTCACCTCCCGAAGGATCCGACCCAGACAGCGATCAAGTGGGACGGCGAGTGGCACATCACCTATGAGGTGTTCCGCGACCTGGGAATTGCCTTTGCCGCAGTCTTGGTCTTGATCTACATTCTAGTGGTGGCTTGGTTCCAGGACTTCAAGACACCTCTCGTGATCATGGCGCCGATCCCCTTGACTCTCGTCGGAATCTTGCCAGGCCACGCGCTGATGGGCGCCTTCTTCACTGCGACTTCGATGATTGGTTTTATCGCTGGGGCTGGGATTATTGTCAGGAACTCGATCATCTTGGTCGACTTCATCGAGCTTCGGCGGAGCCAAGGTTCGAGTTTGGAGCAGGCGGTGGTCGATGCAGGGGCAATCCGATTCCGTCCCATGCTCCTGACGGCGGCAGCAGTCATCGTTGGCTCTTTTGTGATCCTTTTCGACCCGATTTTTCAGGGGCTTGCGATCGCCCTGATGGCTGGCGAAATCGCCTCGACCTTGCTTTCTCGTCTGGCAGTGCCAGTTCTTTACTTCATGGCCCAGAAAGGGAAGGCTTGAGGGGGGGGTTGTGCTCTTCCTGGTCAGAATCGAAAGTCCCGTGGACAGGTCAAAGTGGAAAATTTTGGCTTAGACCTGTCCCAAAAGAGAAACATCATTCTATGTGATCCCGTATAGTCAAAAAGCCTCGCCCCAGGGGGAGTAGCGCCTGATTCATCGGTGACTCAGGAGGTCGGAATCGTCAATACGGATAGGTGAGCCTAAGCTGACCTCCCGGTTCCACCACGAAGAGCGAGATTCTGGAAGGCAGGTTTTTGCGTCAGTACGCCAAAACCTGCTTGCCAATGAGGCATGACTGGGATGACACAACAATGAGCGCTCCAACAATGGAAAAACCTTCCCTGCCAACCGAGCTGAACTGGCATGCTGAACCGGCCGACTTGGCACTCGAATCTCTTGGCACTTCGCCGGATGGCCTCTCTCAAGCTGAGGCGGAGCGCCGCCTCACGACCTACGGCCCGAATGTCTTAAAAAAGTCAAGCAAAGATGGCCCTCTCCAAGTTTTGTGGCGACAGATCAATAACCCTTTGATTTGGGTTTTGATTGGGGCTGGCCTCTTGGCTATCCTCATGGGGAAAGCCACAGATGGATTAGTGGTTTTGGCGGTCGTGGTTGTGAACACGATCATCGGCTTTTATCAGGAATACAAGGCTGGGAAGGCGATTGAGGCCCTTGCCGACATGGTGCCGGAAAACGTGAACGCGATCCGCGACGGACGCAAACTCACCATTCCCGCTGCCGATCTTGTGCCGGGTGACGTTGTATCTCTCGCCTCGGGAGACAAAGTTCCGGCTGACATGAGGCTCTTTGCAGTGCGAAACTTGCAAGTCGAAGAAGCAGCGCTCACAGGAGAGTCTGTCCCAGTTGAAAAGAACACCCTAGAAGTCGGAGTTCAGTCAGCCCTTGGGGATCGAAAGGGGATGGCCTTCGGCGGAACCTTGGTGACCTACGGTACAGCGACGGGGGTCATTGTCAAGACGGGGCAAAACACAGAGCTTGGTCGTATCAGCACGATGCTCCAAGAGGCCACCGACCTGGAAACGCCTCTCACAAAGGCACTCCACTCGATCGCTAAAATCATTACGATCGGCATAATGATCGTCGCAGTGGTGATGATCATCGTGGCGGTTGCCCGCGGTGCGGCTGCCAGCGTCGAAACTGGCCAAGCCTTGCAAGAGGCAATCATCTTTGCGATCGCTCTGGCTGTCGGAGCGATTCCGGAAGGCTTGCCTGCGATTGTGACGATCGCCCTCGCGATTGGGGTTCGCCGCATGGCAAGCCGACGCGCGATCATTCGCCGTCTCCCTGCCGTCGAAACCCTTGGTTCCACTACAACGATTTGTTCCGATAAAACAGGAACCCTCACCCGAAACGAAATGACTGTACAGGCTCTCTGGACACCGATCGGCAAAGACTACGAAGTCACGGGAGTCGGCTACGAACCAGTCGGAGAACTCAGAAAGTCGGGAGAAAAGCTTGCGCCAACCCAGGATGCTTTGCACCTGGCTGAGATGGCAGCCCTTTGCAATGACGCGAGCCTGACCAAGGAGGGCAACGCCTGGAAAATGACTGGCGACCCGACGGAAGGGGCTCTTTTGACGGCGAGCGAAAAACTCGGCGGTTCGGTCGATAAACTTCACAAGGATTTCAAGCGGATTGACGCAATCCCATTTGAGTCTGAAAACCAGTTCATGGCGACATTGAACGAAGACCAAAACGGGGATCCCTTGATCCTGATGAAAGGGGCACCAGAAGTCGTGCTGAACCGGACAACAGATACACACAGGGAGGAGGTCATCGCGGAAATCGAACGGCTTGCCGGAAAAGGCATGAGAGTCTTGGGTGTCGCCCAGAAAAGGGCCTCTGCTGGAACGACTCGCATCGAAATGGAGGATGTAAAGGAAGGCTTCCAGTTCCTTGGGCTCGTTGGCATGATCGACCCACCCAGACCAGAAGCCATCGAAGCCATTCGCGCTTGCCACAACGCTGGAATCACGGTGAAGATGATCACTGGAGATCATAAAGGAACGGCTCAGGCCATCGGCCAGCAGCTTGGCATCTTGAACCAGGATCAGCCTGCCATTATCGGTACGGCCCTCGCCGAAATGAATGATTCGGAGATGCAAAAGGCAGTGAGTTCGACGAACGTATTTGCGCGCGTCGCTCCGGAACACAAACTTCGCCTGGTGAAAGCCCTTCAGGCTAAAGATCATGTGGTCGCCATGACCGGAGACGGCGTGAACGACGCCCCTGCCCTCAAGCAGTCCAACATCGGAGTCGCAATGGGCATCACGGGAACTTCGGTGACGAAGGAGTCGGCGGACATCGTTCTGACCGACGACAACTTTGCTTCCATCGCAGCGGCAGTGGAAGAAGGGAGACGGGTTTACGACAACCTCATTAAGTCCCTGGCTTTCTTGCTTCCCACCAATCTTGGCCTCGCCTTCATCTTGATGTACGCAGTGGCCTTCAACCCCTACTTGCCATCCGGTGAGCTCTTGATGCCGATGCTGCCAACCCAGTTGCTCTGGATCAACTTGGTCGCTTCGGTCGCTCTGGGTCTGCCTCTTGCCTTCGAAGCCATGGAGCCCAACGTCATGAAGCGTCCGCCCCGCGATCCGAACGAGCCAGTTCTGAGCAAATTTGTCATCTTCCGAACGGTGATGGTGGCCTTGCTGATGACCATTGGTGCAGTTGGACTCTTCACGTATGAGTATCAGGCCTCCCTTCAGGCTGGCTTTGAGTCGGCGAAGGCGATTTCTAAGGCCCAGACAATGGCTGTCACGACTGTGATCATGTTCCAGATTTTCTACATGCTGAACTGCCGCTCATTGAAGGATTCGATAGCTAAGATCGGGTTCTTCAGCAACCCGACGGTCTTCATGGGAATCGGGGCTTTGATTCTGTTGCAGCTTGCCTTCATCTTTTTGGGCCCGTTGCAGCAGGTCTTCTCGACTGCCGCCCTGGATCTGCGCGATATCGGGCTTTCGGTCCTGGTCGGAACCCTGATCCTGCCGGTGATCTCGGTCGAAAAGTGGATCCGAGGAAGAATGGAGAAATCGTAGCGGTCTCTGATTTGAGGCGCGAATTGGGCTCTCTCACTTATGGGAGGGCCCCTTGTCCTGTTTGGACTGCCAAGATTGGATCTTCGGGGGCCCCAATTTAGGCTTTCATTTCTCCCTTTTGGTTGAACTCGGTTTCACCGAGTTCAACCATCACCCTGTACCCCTCTCCCCCAGTAAAAATACTGGGGGAGAGGGGCTTTCGGAGGGACTTTCCCATTCACTTTCCTGCAGTTGAGTCCGAAAAGTCCCTTCTCTCCTCCTGGGGAGAAGGGGTTTGGGGATGAGGGGGTTGGTTCGGCGGGGGAGGGGGTTCTTCCCCAGGCTGGAGCCTGCCGATTCAGACTTTCACGTCTTCTCTTCAAAATGAACTCGGCTTCACCGAGTTCCCCCCCACCCCTCTCCTCCAGTAACAAGACTGGGGGAGAGGGGCGTTCGGGAGAAGCCCATTTGAGTCAGAGGAGCTTGACGAACAAAAAGAACTTCCCTCCAGTATAAACACTGGAGGGAAGAAAGAAAGCCAACTTCTTGACTCTCGGTCGGAGTCTTTACTTCTTCTTAGCGGTCATCTTTTGATCGACGCTCACGTCAACCGAGACTGGCCCGAGTTCCATGATGATCTTGTTTACGGAGTCGCTGCGGAACATAAATCCCGTCTTGGCATCGATCCAAATGGTGCCCTTCGACTCTGTCTTGGCTTTGCCGGGCCCAACCATCGCATTTTCGATATCCATCGTACCGGCGTAGCTGAAGGTAATGCGATGAACCTGAGTTCCCTCTACTGTCTCGGTTGCGACGAAGGTGTACTTGATGGGAAGCTTGCCGTTGGTGGCGGTCACTTGCCCGCCAGAGGAAGCCTCGATGATGGGTGCCAGATCCACTTGGACTTCCCACGTGTCTCCCACCTTGACTTCCGTCTCGGGGAAAACGAAGCCGTTCAGTCCAAGTGATTTGAGACCTGAGCTGATGCTCCCTGCAGCCGCCACGGCTTCAGGATCGTCCGATGCAGACTTGACGTCCTTGACCTCGCCACGGGGGCTAACAAGCATGGTCATGGAGACCTTAGCAGCAGCTGCCGACATGGCGTCGGGATCGACCCCCGGAATCGCCTCGCCTTCGGACTTGACGGTCATATTGTCCAGAGTCGCTGCTCTCCAGCTATCTTTCTCTGCGCCAAATGTCATGGTGTAGGTAGCAGTAGATCCCATGTTGAGTTCTTGCTCCATGGCACCGGTGATAGAAATCTTGCTTTTACTCGTCGTGGTAACCAGGTAGGCATCGCCTTCTGCGACTGCCATTCTCATTGTCGTTGCTTGATTCCTAGCTACGGCGGGAAGAACGAGGGCGGCAACTGCCACGAGCACCAATGCTGAGTTTCGATAATTCATGTTGAGGGTGGTAACTCCTTCGTATCTTTTACTGGGACGGCACTTCCAGAGGTTTCGTTTCGATGCAAAATTGAGTCCTGTTCTGAGAGTTCTTCTCGAACTGGCTCTTGTGTGAAACTTCGTTTGAAGAAACGACGTTGTTAGCTTAGAATGCAACACAATCGAAGTCTTATCGGCCCTTGCGGATGCTCCAACCAGTTGGTCGTGATTGAAAGGAACGGGATTGAGATCGACTATTGCCCTCAGTGCCGAGGCGTTTGGCTGGATCGGGGTGAGTTGGACAAAATTCTTGAGTTGGAAGGGCGTTTCTTGTCGAGCCAGCTCCAGCAGTCCCGGCCCGAGCAGGCGGCTCCGCCGCAAGCCCCTGAGCCAACCATGCAACAGGTTCCTCCCCATTTGGCAGCCCCCCGGCCGGTTCAGCCTTACGCGGTTCCAGCTCAGCCACGCCACGTGATCCCTGGGGTTCCTGCTGGCCATTATTACGATTACGAGGACTACAAGTACTACAAGAAGATGGGTAAGAAGCGCCACAAAAAGTCCTTGCTCCACTCCTTCTTCGACTTCGATTGAGGTCTGCCCTTACATCTTTCTTGACCGTACAGGCTGCAAGGATCGCAAGATTCTTGCAGCTCTTGTTTTTTGGCACGTCTCCCCATGAAAAAGTTGGATCTTGTCATCTTGGCCCCCAGGGTGATGATGTCCAGAGATTCCGCTAGCCTGCCAGACCCACGGAAGGGCTGGCAGCGAAAGGTAAATTCTTGAGCACCCTAATGAGCAATGTTGCGGAACCGATGAAGGTCGAACGTGAAGACCTGAACCCCGCCACCGTCAAATTGACCGTGACCTGCACCCCTGAACAGGTTACAAGTGGCTTTTCTCGAGCTGTTAAGGCTCTCGGCAAAAAAATTCGTGTGCCAGGATTTCGGCCTGGTGCAGCCCCAGCCAAGATGGTTGAAGGATTGATCAATCCAGAGGATTTGTACCGGACGGCAGCAGAAGAAACGGTCAAGATTGCTTACAACGGCCTTCTTAAGTCTCAGTCGCTTGAGCCAGTGGCGCAACCGAGCGTGGAGATTTCCAAGTTTGAACGGGAACCAGCCGAATGCATCTTTTTTGTGACAGTTCCCCTCCCGGCAGTTGTGGAATTGGTCGAATATAAAGGATTGTCGATCCACCGGCCCGCCATCGAAGTGACGGATGAGGAAATTGAGACCCAGATCGAGGACATGCGCCGCCGCGGAGGAAAGCGTCAAGAAATCAAGGATCGCGGCATAGAGCCTGGTGACGTGGCAGTGGTGAACCTTCGCCCTGAAGGCGATCAGGCTGATGGTCGAAACTTTATGGTGATTGCCGGCCAGACCTTTGGTCAGCTGGATGAGGCAATCGCTGGAATGGGATCCGAGGCGATCAAGTCAGTGGAGCTCACCTTCCCAGACAATTTCCAAGATAAGGATTGGGCCAATACGACCAAGTCCTGCACAGTCACAGTTCGGTCGGTCAACAACGTAATCCTGCCAGACGAAGACGAGTTTGCCCAGTCTTTAAGTCTGGAAAACAAAGAGCAGCTGCGGGAAGCCATCAAAACTGCGATTACCAGAGCCAAGGAAAACATGGGTCAGGAGATGGTAAACGAGCAACTACTCGACATTCTCCGAACTCAGAGCACGGTTCACGTTTCCGATACCACCTGGACATCGGTCGCTGATCGCAGATTAAGCGAACTAGCCCAAGAACTAGCTCAGAAGGGCCAATCATTGGACGACCTCGCCAAGAAGAACAACATGACTCTCGAAGAGTTCGTGACGGCCCAACGCAAGGAAGCAAAGCTGCATGTGGAACGAGCTGTGATCATCGAGAAGATCTTTAAGACCGAGGGAATGAAGATTTCAGAGGCGGATGTCAATCGACATGCCCTGCAAATTGCAGAAGAGAACCACTTTACGCTGTAATTAAACGCTTTCTAAGGCTTCGATTTCTCAAGTACAACTTGATTTTACTGCTAACGTGTGATTTTCAAAAATTAAAATCAAA
>JALOLT010000112.1 GCA_025455775.1 Fimbriimonadaceae bacterium | reverse complement strand
GGCAGCTTGACACTGACAATTGGCGCTTCCCAGATTGAGCTACAGCAGGGAGAATCTGCTACATTCGAGAGTGGAGAGGTTCACTTCTATGAGCCGCGGAGTGATTCTGTGCTCCCTGCCAAGGTTTTGATGGTTTGTTTAGATGAGTTTGGACAACGAAAAGTTGGATTGCAATTAGAAGACGACGAAGCTGACTCAGATTGAGAAGTGCTTTCTGGAAGATCAAGTTTGAAACAAGACTGAGATGAAAGTAATAAAGATTTCTTACAGAAATTGCGGAAGGCATAGCGTCTGCTCCACGCAGAAGACTAGCACTGGTTTTCTAAAAAGCTAGGTGCCTACTATTTAACGGCAACACCCATGATGTGAGGCGAGATAATCGGAAACTTGAGATGAAAGCGCTCATATTCTACCTCTGAGAACCCAGCAGCTTCTATGGTAGACCAACTCTTTCGATCGACATGACAGCCATCAGCACAGTAGCACCACATTGGTTTCATAAAGCGTTGCACGTAGGCAGTAGGCGTCATCTTTTCAGCAGCAACATGCTCGATAAAGTGATACTGGCCTCCAGGCCTCAAAACTCTCATCACTTCTTTAAGCGTTTGTGACGGATCTGGAACAGAACACAATACAAGTGTTCCAAGGACTGTATCAACCGACTCGTCAGGCAACGGGATATCAAGCGCGGATCCCTCGATCAAATGTGCATTGATGCCTAATCGCGAGGCTTCTGCCTCCAGATACCTTCGCATGAAGGGATTCGGCTCCACTCCCACCCACTTCACGTCGTTGGACATATACTTCAGATTAGGGCCAGTGCCAGGTCCGATTTCGAGAACCTCACCAGACAAACCTCCAAATAAGCGCTTTTTTCGTTCAGCGATTTGTGGCTCGTAAATTCGCATGACCTGGTCTATTCCCCAGGCAAAGAACCTCTTTCGTGACATGGCAGTGCAGGAGTGTACTACGCTAGGCAGGATGTAAAAGTCACGCTAAGCCAGGGAGATAGGTCTCTGGACTGGCAAGGCAGTAGACTAAAGGGCTATGGTCTCGGCAATTATCGCCGCCTTGCTGTCTCAGGTTAGTCAGGCATCCCTCATGGGTGGCTTTGGAAGATTTGGGCGTCTTCATGAAGATGGGCTGCTGACACTTAATGTTACGCCGAACTCTCTTGCTACAGCAAACATTGGCCCTGGTTTGGGTCTCGAATGGGACAAGGCCAAAAGTATAAAAGTTATCGAAATCGATGGGACTAAGAAGACTCTCGCTTTGATGGGAGATAGTCCTGGCGTGAGGCGGCTTGAGTGGTCTTTGCTCTATCCAGGCTTTGAGCTGACCCTTGATTCCGGTGCGGAGTTGGAAATCAGCGATGGGAGAGGGGGGAAAGTCAGTACCAGGTCTCGCTTTAAAGGGGGTTCGTTGGTCATCTCCCGCGACGATCAGCTCTCCCCTCCTCTGCAAATCGTATCGGTCACACCAGGAACCAAGCAAGTCGTCGATAAAGAGAAGATTGTATTCTCTGGCCCTTCTGAAATCAGACTCAGGGTGGTGACTCCTCTGGGAGTCACGCCAGAGGTGAAACGTCAGGGTGAACTAGCACGGGAGGTGGCTCGCTGGGAAAGGATTGCGGTACCGAGGCTAGTGAGCTTAGAACCGACAGAGGGTGGGGAACGGGCATCGTTCAGTGGATCTTCCATCTCCCCTGTGCCGCCGATCTGGGGTTTTGCGGCTGGGCTCGAAAAGCCGCCACGGCTCTTGGCCGGGCCGGACACTCGAGTTGGGCCCTTCCTGTATGTCCAGGGGGAGAGCGTTGACATTGATTTGCCCCGATACATTAACTACAGCCGAGGGCTCATCGCTCCAGAGAGGGTTTCATCCTCGGATCAGAGGTTTTTGAGTGGCTTTGTCATTGATCCCGAGATGGCATGGGCAAAGAATGCTGTGGACCTGGGCTTCAGTCGACGGGTTCCTGTCTTGCTGGCTGGTTCTGGAGTCTTGCCCCAACAGCGAGAGCAAATGATCAGGTTTCTAAGGCAGGGATTATTAAAAACATTTCGAAGTGCAGAGCCTGTGTGGAACCAAGCAACGGAGCCCTTCACGGGATTGAGCTATGTTTGGACTTTCGGCTTGCCTGGCCCGGGCGGTTTTTCTTATGACTTAGAGTGGGGAAACATGCTCCCAGTCTATGGTTTGTATCAGTATGCTTTGGCGTCGGGTGACTGGGATTTTGTTCGAGAGCTATGGCCTGGTGTTCGGCAGGCGCTGAGGTTTTTCCTCATTGGTCAAGATTGGGCCTGGATGACAGGGGTGAATGCCGAGCATGGGCACTCAACTGGCACGGGTGACCCCTTGAACGCAGCGTATGTCGGGATGATTGCCGCGGCCGAGATGGCAAAACAGATAGGATTCCATGAAGAATCTACTCGATATCAATGGATTGTACGCCGCATGTCGATCCCGACTGCCGCTCGCCTGATACTGACCCCATGGGCAAGAGATAGAGGTTTCGTGGCACCGGAGCGGATTGTGTTGGGGCTTCACGAAACTGAAGGCTTCACGCGCGCTCCTCTGCCAGGGGGCGACCCTTGGTACCCCCATAGTTTGTTTTCCGGTAACGGCATGTTTCCTGAGCTGTTCGCTCTGTACGCTGCTCACGAGCCACAAGGACTGGAGCATACAATAAAGATTTTGGAGCAAGCTTATCCAAAATGGCAAGACGCGGATTACCAGTATCCTTTCCGGACGACCTATGGCGGAAACTCGGTCTATGCAGTTTTTCCCCAAGTTTACGCCCGCTTCTTCGCTCCAAATCTTAAGCCATCTCGGAGTCAGGCTATGGACTGGATGAGATCTATTGCCAGAAACAAGGTTCACGCATGGGTGGGAGCGAATGTTGTAACCGAGGCTTGGGGGAGTGAGAGAGGAATCTGGCTTACGGCATGGCGTCCCGCTGGCTTGGAGTCAGCGCGCTGGCGAGGAAATGAAGCTGTGATTCGTCTCAAGGTGAATCAGGGACAGACAGTACCTGTTCGATGGCGCGAAGAGGGTAAGTGGGTTGTGACTGGCGCGACGAGTGAGTTTGGCGTTTCGGTCACTCAGCGAGTGAGCGGGGTCGATCTGACTTCGACAAGAACAAAGACGATCACGCTGCGATTGAAGACTGATTTGATCCGCTGAGGAGGCTGGGTTCGGTCATCCCGACCTCTGGGGCTTGACCGAGGTATCCTCCAACCACCTAATGAAATGGCAATGGAGCGGGAAAGCCGATTGCCAACTTGGATGAAGTGAACTGTGGCTGAGCAGGAATTCCCCATCGAAACCGTCGAAATCGACGCAGAATTAAGCAAATCTTACATGAACTACGCGATGTCTGTCATCGTGTCGCGGGCTTTGCCCGACGTGCGAGACGGTCTCAAGCCAGTTCAAAGGCGCATCTTGTTTGCCATGCGGGATCTGAATTTGACCCCTGACAGTGCAACCCAAAAGTGTGCAAAGGTCTGTGGTCAGACCAGTGGCGACTATCACCCTCACGGTGAGGCGATTGTGTATCCGACTTTGGCTCGAATGGCCCAGAGTTTCAGCCTCCGATACCCCTTGATCGAAGGGCAAGGGAACTTTGGCTCGATCGATGGTGATCCTCCGGCAGCGATGCGATACACAGAGTGTCGGCTGACAAAGGTGGCGATGGATCTGATGCAGGATCTGGAGCGAGAAACCGTCGATTGGATGGATAACTATTCGCAACAGAAGCAAGAACCAAGTTGCTTCCCAGGCAAGTTTCCGAACCTGCTGTGCAATGGCTCCCAAGGGATCGCGGTAGGTATGGCCACTTCGATGCCACCTCACAACTTGGTCGAAGTGTGCAATGCGATCCTCATGAAGTTAGATAATCCAGACGCTACCTTGGAGGAACTCATGACAGCAATGCCTGGTCCAGACTTCCCAACTTATGGGTTGATTATGGGAACTAAAGGGATTAAGGAGGCATACGAGTCTGGCCGCGGCAGCGTGATTATGCAAGCCAAGACGATGATCGAACCTGGCGACATGGGCAAGAGCGTTATCGTCGTCACTGAGCTTCCGTACCAGGTCAACAAGACAAACTTGGTCAAAAACATCGCCGCTTTAGCAAAGGATAAGAAGTTCGACGGGATCGTCGGAGTCAACGACTACAGTGATAAGCGGGGGATGAGGATTGAGATTGACCTCCGTCGGGATGTCAACCCGAACAAAGCGCTCAACTACCTCCTGAAACATACATCTTTGAGGCAGACCTTTGGATGTATCATGCTTAGCTTGGTCGATGGATCACCCCGCGTTTCTCCGCTCCAGACCCTCCTAAGCGAGTACCTTCGCCATCGACAGCACGTCATCGAACGGCGCACCAGATTCGAGTTGTTCCGCAACCTGGATGAGATTCATAGACTCGAAGGGTACCAGATTGCTCGCCGAAACTTAGACGAAGTCATTCGAGTTATTCGGGGGGCGAGCGATCCTAACGTCGCTCTTGCGGAATTGGTTCGCAAGTTCGATATGTCCCCTCAACAGGCTCTTGCTGTACTGGCGATGCCGCTCCGTCGCTTGACTCAGTTGGAACAATCAAAACTCGAAACGGATTACAAGGAAGCCCTGCGCCGGTTCCAGGATCTGATGGATATTCTGACCGATCCGGAAAGACTTCGAACTGTGATTCGAGATGAAGTCATTGCAATGAGGGAAGCTCACGGCGATGAGCGACGCACGAAGATTATCACCCGTGAGGTCGGTGACTTCAGCGAAGAAGATTTGATCCCAGAAGAGGACGCGATTGTCAGTGTTAGTCGAGATGGATACATAAAGCGCATTAGCGTCGAAAGCTATCGTCAACAGAAGCGAGGTGGTAAGGGACTCAAGAGTGTCATGAAACAAGACGATGAGCCGGCCCACCTATTCCAAGTCAACACCCACCACTTCATCTTGTTCTTTACCGATCGCGGTAGGGTTTATCGTCTCAGGGCTTACGATATCCCGGAAAGCAGTCGCTATGCGCGAGGCATGCCCGTCATCAACTACATCGCGATTGAGGGAGATGAAAGGGTCACGGCAACGGTCAGCGTCAAGGATATTCGCGGGGACGGCTATCTCACGATGATCACCAAGAGAGGGGAAATCAAGCGAACAACGCTTCAAGATTTCAGCAACATCCGGAGCAACGGCCTGCGCGCCTTCGACATTGAGGAAGGAGATGAATTGGGTTGGGTTTTGACTACCCGCGGGAATGACGACCTTATCCTTATCACGCGCGAGGGCATGTCGATCCGCTTCAACGAGCAGCAAGCCAGAGATCGCTCCCGAGCTGCCGGTGGAGTCAGGGCCATCTCCCTGAAAAACGACGATATCTTGGTAGGAGCCGATGTTTGCCGTGAAGACGCAACGCTCTTAGTCGTTGGTGAAAACGGATATGGAAAACGCACTGAACTTGCAGAATACAGGTTGCAGGGACGAGGCGGATCCGGAATTTTGACGATGAATGTCACCGAAAAAACTGGGAAGATCGTCTCAGCTGAGGTTGTCGAAGCGGATGATCGACTCATCGTTCTGACCACTTTGGGCCAAGGAATCAGGGTCAAAGTCAAGGAGATTCGACTCGTGAAGCGCGTCGCCCAGGGGGTCAAACTGATCAACTTGAAGTCAGGCGATACAGTCGCTTCGATCGCCCGCCTTGTTGCTGATCCGATTGAAGCCAAGGACTTGTCGATGGAGGATTCGGACGGCGAAGATGATTCTGTCCTTTTCGCGGAGGAACCTGACGAGACGACGGAGCCGTAACTCTGTGAGTTGCGGCAAGGGCTTGTAGGGAATATACTGAAGGCACAATGAACGTGCCTCCCTCCAGTTCGCCCGTCGTGCGTACTCCGGAAGTCGATTTTTCGATAATTGGGACAGGATTTAACCTGTATCTGAAGAATTGGGTTCCATTTGCACTGGTGTACCTTTTGTTTGGCGGAATTCCAGGTGCTTTCCTCGCCCTTGGCTACATTTCGCTCATTGGATCCGCGATTGCAGCAGATTCGAGGTCTGGGTCAGGGCTCGTTGCAGGGGGTTTGGGATTCGGCGCTTTGTTTTTTGGGATTGGGCTCTTAGCTGTTTTTGCGATGCTTCCAGTCCTCTGGTCTTCAATGACGCACATGGCAGCTAAGTTAGTGAGTAACGAGGATGTGGCGCTTGCAGACGCAACTTACGGTTTTAAGAACCATCTTGGCACGAGTATCTTGGTCTTACTCTTGGTTTTAGTGGCTTCGAGCGCTGCGTCGATCACCTTCATTGGAGGTTATGTAGTAGCGGGATTCACCCTTTTCGCGATGCCCTTTGTGATCCGGGGGGAGCTTAATGGGATAAGCGCTATAAAACGCTCGATTGAACTTGCAGCAAAAAACTGGCTGATGGTGATCGTATTCTCCTTTGTGATCGCGATTCTTGCCGGATTGGGTGCTTTTGCTTGCTTGGTCGGAATCTTCTTCACATATCCTCTTTACTTCGTGTGGATCGAGCTTTTGTTCCGACAGCAAACGGGCGAGAGCTTTGGTCCTGACCAATCCTATGCTCCAGGCCCCACGAACTATCCACGCGAATTTAATCGATAACGAAAATCTTATCATTCTGGCTCAGGCTTGAACCGGATACTCACGCTGTTTATGCAGTATCTTTGGCCGGATGGAGTTTGGGGCGCGTCGTCAAAGATGTGTCCCAGATGACCATCACATGCCGAGCAGGTCACTTCAATCCTTCTCATCCCATGACTCAAGTCTTCCGTATAAGTTATCGTATTCGGAAGGCTCTCGAAGAATGACGGCCAACCGCAGCCAGAATTGAATTTCGTGGCGCTGTTGAAAAGTTCAGCCCCGCAGGCGCGACAGCAGTACGTGCCCTTGCCCTTGTGGTTCACATATTCACCTGAAAAGGGGCGCTCAGTGCCCTTTAACCTCAGTACATGGAATTCAAGCGGGTCGAGTTCTTCCATCCACTGCTCTTCACTCTTCACAATTTTTTTTTGCATGCCTTTTTAAGAACGCCAATCCAGACGGAGAAGTTGCCCCCTGGAAAGAGCTAGACTACCTTTACGATGTTGATCCACTTGATTCTCTCGGCACTCGACGAGGGCCAACCCCAAACTCTTCGATCCCTTGTGGGGGCTGAACCCAAAATTGAGCGCCTCGCGACAGGGTTGAGGTTCACAGAGGGCCCGATCTGGACTCTTGATCAGAACCTAATTTTTAGCGACATTCCCGCCAATGTTCTCTATGTTTGGGACGGGAAAGAACTCAAGGTATGGAGAGAAAAGAGCAATAATGCTAACGGCAATACCTTGGACTTAGAAGGGAATTTGATTACCTGCGAGCATGGCAGCCGGACAGTAACTAGGACTGATAAAACCGGGAAAGTAACCATTCTTGCTGCTACTTATGAGGGGAAAAAGCTGAATAGTCCGAACGACATCACTGTCCACCGTTCCGGCGTTGTGTTCTTTACAGATCCTCCTTACGGGATAAGTAGAGACCAGCAAGAGCAACTCAAGAATGGAGTCTACCGGCTCGATCAAAGTGGGAAGATAACCATGATACTCGACTCCTTAGATCGACCCAATGGAATTGTCTTATCGCCAGATGAGAAAATTCTTTACATCGCCGACACAGCCCAAAATGCTATCTTTGCGATGAAGGTTGACGAAAAGGGGATGGCTTCGGAACCAAAAAGATTTGCTGATTCACGAAACCCTGATGGCCTGAGAATGGACTTAGCAGGCAACCTGTGGGTGGCAGCAGGGAATGGAGTTCAGATCATTGCTCCAAACGGCAAAGAAATTGGGGTTTTAGCACTTCCAGAACCACCGGCAAATTTAACCTTTGGCGAAGATGGCCAGACACTGTTCGCGACTGCCAGGACAAGCCTGTATCGGATTCGACTTGCTACCAAAGGGATCATGCCTGGCTTTCCTCGCTAGGGTCAGAATTCCTCAGACAAGCACAGGGTTCGACTTTAACTTTTGAATGATTTCGCTGAATTGTTCAAGGCAGTCGAACTCTCGATAAACGCTGGCGAACCGGACAAAAGCCACTTCATCAAGGGTGGCGAGTTCGCGAAGCACCTGTTCGCCGACCTGGCTTGAGGTGACCTCCTGGTCATATCGGTCAAAAAGCTGACCCTCGACTCTTCCCAAGGCTTCCTGGAGGATCGTGAGGGGAACCGGTCTTTTGCGACAGGCGACAACCATGGAATTGAGAAGCTTTTCGCGGTAAAACTCCTCTCTAATCCCATTTCGTTTCACCACGAGCAGCCTGGGACGCTCGATCTCTTCAAAAGTAGTGAACCGTCTGGAGCAGGCTTCGCACTCTCGTCGACGTCGGATGGAGGAACCTTCTCGCGCTGGTCGTGAATCAAGAACCTTTTGTTCGGGATGAGAACAGTAGGGGCACCTCATAATGGTTTCGTGTGCTAAGGACGAGTCACGACCAGGGGATGTGTCGTTCTTTTTTCCACCCAGCAATCTTGCGGGTAGACTGGCTACTTCGGAAGGTTGTAAGGGAGAGAAGACTGGCTCAGGGAGTAAGTAGCGGGACTAAGATATGTAAAGGCCAGTGAGTGGGAAGGCATAGTCAGAGCAATGGTTGCGTCTTTGCTTGCCCAGCAGTAGCCACTAAATCCACCAAAACTGGGAATAACAGCCCAATAGGATCCAACGATTGGGAAGACGCGGCGGTATTCGCGGGAAATCTCGTCAAGAGAGTAGGGACAAAAGAGAAGGTTATCGGCTTGAGTTATAACAAAACCCTTCGGCGATAGGAGGCGAAGAATATCATCGTAAAAGGCCTGAGTGAAGAGCATTGCGCTCAGTTCTCCTTCTTCGTCTTCGTAGGTATCGGTTGAGTCCATAACGATAATGTCGTAGGGGGCCAGATCTTGTTTCACAAAGGGGAAGGCGTCTGTGAAGTGCAGACAAACCCTGGGATCATCAAGGGCCCCTTGTTGCAGCTCTGGAAGATGTTGACGGCTGAGTGCAACTACGGTCTCGTCAATCTCTACCATATCAATGTGCTCCAGGTATTGATTGCGCGTCAATTCGCGGACGACGCCGCCATCGCCGCCTCCGATGACCAGGGCTCGCTTGGGTTTTTCGATATTCAGGAGGGGCACATGGACAAGCATTTCGTGATAGGCCTTTTCGTCAACCGTGGAAAGTTGCACGT
>JALOLT010000111.1 GCA_025455775.1 Fimbriimonadaceae bacterium | reverse complement strand
TGCGAGCTTCGTTACCAAAGCTTCCTGTCGGAATTATCGGAGGTGCCGCGACGATTCTCTTGCTGACCGCTGGACTGACGACATTGGCCAGCTTGACCTCAATCAGCCAGCCACCGTACGGAGGTAACTGGGCTCCGCTCATGCTCTTGGGTTATGGTGTCATGCTGATGATCGTTAGTATCGCAAGACCTTCGGCGATCCAGCAATCGATCAAGCTGCTCAATCTTCAGAAGGCAGCGATGATTCTGGGCCAAGGAATTCTCTTGCTCGCCGTAGTTAAGCTATGTCATTCTGCGCCGCAGTTGCCGGCTTGGTTGATCGACTTACGTCCGACGTATGCTTGGGCCATTGGAACAGGAGGCTTGGCGTTGGCTTGGGCCGCGCTGGCTGCAACTCTTCGAAGCTTTGTACGCGATGCGTCCTCAGCGCGTGACGAGGCGACTCAATTTCAAATTCAGTCGTTGAGCATTGGCGGTATCGCATTGGCGGTTGCATCGTCGTTGGCATACTGGCTCCGCGATGATCAGTGGACTTTGGCAGCAAGCGCTGGTTGGATTTTGCCAGCGACCTTGGCACTCGCTTTTGTCGCGCTGAGAATCGCGACGCTTCGCGAATTCACGTTGCTGGGCTTGAGTGCATGGGTCTTGAGTGCAAGCACTGCAGTTGGAGTTCATTACCAATGGTGGAAAGGCTGACCTGATTATCACCATTGCGAGGACGGGTGAGAGTGAACTCTCCGCGTTTCTGATGGAGACAGATCAGCCGGGATTTGAGGTTGTGGAGCGCATTCATACGATTGGAGTGCGCGCCAGCAATACAGTGCGATTCAAACTCACTAACGCCAGGGGCTGGCACACTCCCTGCACCTTCGAGCAGGCGACTGGCTTGCTCTACCGGGGGAGACTGGGGATTGCTGGGATGGCTGTGGGGATCGCTGAGAAAGCAACAGAACTCGCCATCGATTACAGCAAGCAAAGAGAACAGTTTAACCGTCGGCTCGCTGATATGCAGTCAGTCCAGAACATGATCGCCGACAATGTGGTGGACTGCGAAGCTGCCCTTCTCTTGTTGCACAAGGGCGCAGCAATGTTCGACCGTGGTGAGAATGTGGTTCGCATCTCGTCGATCGCGAAGCTCTTCGCAAGCGAAGCCGCCAATCGCTGCACGAATAATGCTATCCAGATCCATGGAGGCAGGGGAATGACCTTTGAGTTTCTGGTGGAAAAGCTTTGGCGTGACGCGAAACTCACCGAGATCGGCGAAGGCTGCAGCGAGATTCAGAGAATGGTGATCGCCAAACAGTCGCTGAGATGAAGCATCTGCTTGCCTGAGTCGTTCAAAATAATAGACTCGTAAGAGGAGATAAGAAAATATGTTCGTGAGTGCCTTTGCCCTTGTTGCTCTTTCCCAGGCTAGCCAGCCAGCCACTGCGCCTCCCCAGGAGAGAGTCGATATCAATCGTCAGTTCACGGTTGGGCAAAGGCTCAACTATCAGGTGAGGTCGAGTTTGCTTTTGGAGATCCAAGAGTATGGACGCCCTTTTTTCCAGCCGGTCGATCAGGAAGTCAACTATGATTTCTATCAGGCTGTCACTGGGATAGACGAAGCTGGGTTTGCCAAGCTTGAGTACTCCCGTACGATGTTTGAGTTTGTGATGGGTGAGAGTAGTCTCGGCCCACGAGCCTCGACCAAGGAAAACCCCAAGGATCGTTTTGAGTTGCGTTTGAGTCGCGTGAACGCAATCACGGATTTCAAACAGATTCAGGCACCCAAGCCAGCCTCAGGGCGATCCGGAGGGGCGATGGAACTGCTGCAAAGAATTCAGCTCTCGCGAGCCCTTGCCAGGGCTGGTGCCACGCCGGAGATGCAGGTGAGCGTTCCTCCCTTCCTTCTTAATTTTGCAAATGACATGAGGCGGTTGGCTCTCTTTGTCGGTTCGTTTGAATCGTCGATGGACTTTGCTCCCATGTTGCCTTTGAGATCGCCTCGCCTCGGTGAAACGTGGCGCCAGACCGTTAGCTCTGCTCCCCAACAGTTACGGGGCAAGAATCAGCAGGCAGTGCAACGAGTGGATGTCACGTACAAATACGACGGGTTGGTGACAGAAAATGGCCAACGATTCCACAAGGTTACAGGGGTCTATTCCCTTGACTCGGACGCAGCTGCCTACGTGAACCAGGTGGTGGGGGCGACTCCCGCTGAGACAGGTCTGAGGCGGATGCCTTTGAAGCTCGATGGGAAGCTCACCTTCCTGCTGGACGAAAAAACGCGCCACACAGTGAGAGGAACGGCGGAAGCGAAGGGAGGATGGTCGATTATCATCACCCAACTTGACCAACCGATCTTAGAAGAGCGGATCAGTGGCCGCTCTACTCTCAGACTGGCGAGCACTGGCGCACCAGCTCGGCCTGGTCAGAATACGGGCCGCCGAACCCCGCGCTAGATCCGGGAAGCTCTCGGTTGACAAGGCCCCTCTCCCCCCGAATTTTTTGGGCGAGGGGCTTTTAGGGGGGAAGTCCACGTCACCACCGCTAACCGGGAACCAAAAAAGTCGCCTCTCCCCAGAGTGGGGAGAGGCGACGCGGTCAGGAGGCGGTTGGTTTGTTGCGGCCTTACACCAAGAACCCGAGTGGCGCAGAGCCGCTGGTCGGGTTGTAGAACCTCGTGATGTTTGGCAAAACATACGAGAGGGTGCTGGGGCTAACTCCCATCCAGAGGGCAAGCTCGGCGGCGTATTGGTCAACTGAAGTGGTGGGGATCATGTTCCCGCGCCCAGCATCATCTGCGCCACCCAGAACCAAGGATGGGTATTGGCCAAAGATCCTTTGCCCCTTCACTGCTCCTCCGACGACGAATTGGTTCCCACCCCAGCCGTGATCCGAACCTTGAGCGTTCGAGGTGAGGGTTCTGCCAAAGTCTGACGCTGTGAAGAGCGTCACGTTCTCCGCCAGACCCATGGCAACGGTCGCGTCATAGAATGCCTTGACCGCTTGGCTGACGACTGGCAACATCGTGGACATGTTGTTCAGGACGTTGTCGTGGAAGTCCCAACCGCCCCAAGCGATGTAGAAAATCTGACGCTTGACACCTAGGACATCTCGGCCAGCGATGGTTCTGGCCACTTGGCGCAGCTGATTTCCTAAACCTGTGTTCGGGAAGGTGACGCCGCTGGGCAAAGGAACGGCGGTCGCGCTGGAATAGGCATCGAAGGCTTCCAGAGCTCGTTTCGTCTTCGTCGCGAAAGTGCTGTCCAGAACATTGTTGTATTCTTCGGCGAGCAGGCTGTCGACAGCCTGGGTTCGGATGGAGCTGAAGGGGCTCCCGTCCTTGTATCCCTGGAGTGCAAGGGCCCCGCTTGAGTTCACTGTGTAGGGAACTACAGATTGGCCAAGCATCAGGAGGTTATTCCCAGCGATCGAGATATTCATCGAAACTGGGCTGGGATCGTTGCTCTCGATCAAGAGGTCGGCGATGCGCCCTGCCCAGCCATGGCCCGCCCGTGTGTCGGGAATCGACGTTTGCCACTGTTCCTGTTGGTCCGAGTGAGAATAGAGGCCGTAAGGGAGTCCGACCCCCTGTTGCACCATCTGCTTGGTGGTCGGGCGTGTCAGGCTTCCGACGTTTGCAAGCATCGCCATCTTGCCCTGATTGAAGAGCTGATGGAGCTCAGGGACGCCAGGGTGGAGACCGAGCGATTGTCCTGGGTTGTTCAAGGGGTTGAGGGCAAGGAGGTCGCCTTGGGAAAGGGCGAGATCTTGTCGCACCGCCTGGTATTCGCCATATTCTGTTTGGCCGCGGGGTACCAGCAGGTTAAAGGAGTCGTTGCCACCGGGTAGGAACAAGCAGACGATCGCCTTATAGTCTTGTGCATCTCGTGCCGATTCGGCCGAAGCGGCTCCTGTCATCACCAGGTTCAGGAGAGTATTAGCGAGGGCAGTGCTGCTCACGGCGGCGCAGCAAGCTTGGCCCATAAAGTCGCGTCGAGTGAGTTGGTATTTTGACATCATGTGGCTCCGGCTACTTCTGGATTTGGAAATCTGGGGTCGAGGTCAGGAGATAGAGAGCCATGTTGATGCGGTCTCTCTGCCAGGTCGCGCCAGTGGTTGGAATCTGACCCACTGCCTGACGGATGATTCGGGATGAAGAAGGCGACAGCCTTCGATCGAGGAGGCGATCGGCGAGACGGTGCACGAGAATGTCTTCGTCAACTGCGAGCGGCAAGAAGGTTGAGACGTCAAGCTTGATCTGATTTTGCGGGTCGGCTCCCCATGTCGCGAGGTAATTGTGGATGAACTTGTAGTTGAGATTGGCCAGACCACTCGTTGTGACAGCAGTCATGATTTGGAATTCTGGGCCAGTAAGTCCTTGTTGAATCATTGGCCCTGGTGGGCGATAAGCAGGCAAGTAGAAGTTGAAAACGCTTGGCGAATCAAAAGGCTCTTGCAGCATCCAGTTATAGAGGTAGGTTGCACTTTCCCAGTTACCACTCGGAGGTCGAGCGTCAAAGGCCTTCGCGAGGTTGAAGAGAGTGAGGTAGGGCTCACGTTTCTTGCCTGAAGTTGCGGAGGTCGTGGCAAAGTAGCTCCTGGCTTCTTCGTCCAGGAGAATTGCCTTGATCACAGCTTTCATATCGCCGCGGACTCCCTGGCCGTTGTTGTTGAAGGCACCAGCGACGCGCGAGATGTAAGCAGGGCTTGGGTTTGAAGTGACCAAGCGTTGAATCAGGAGATGACCGATAAAGGGTCCCACGTTGGGATGGTTGAAGAGGCTGTCCAAAGCCAACTCAAGATCGGCATGGGCAGCTGCACCAGTATCAGTGGCGTTTGGGTTGAAGGTTCGCTGAGGAGTCCAAGACCCATCGAGAAGCCGCTTGGGGTTCAGATCATGCTCTCGATCCCAGAGCTTCATTGGGTGAATGTAGTTTTCGCCTGCCCAATAGAAAGAGTTGTTCTGTGGGCCGCCGAATTGGTATCCGGTGAAGATCCTGGCGTATTCCGTGATATCAGAGTTAGTGTACGTGGGTATCGGATTGCCATTTCCGTCCAAGACTCTGCTGCCATCTTGGTTGAGCTGATAAAGCCCAATCGTAAAGAGTTGCATCAGCTCTCTGGCAAAGTTTTCATCAGGGAAGCGGTTGATCGAAGGATCTCCTTTCCGATTTCCCCTATGGCTGAGATAGACCCCCATGCAGGGATGCAAGGTTACGTCGCGGATCAAGTCTTTGAAGTTGCCAAATGCCCCGTCAAGCAGTCGGTCGTAATAGTGGGCCACCCCTTCACTGTTAAGGCTCAAAGCGTCTACTTGTTGGCTAATGACAAAGATCTGAAGGAGAGAGTAGGCAACCCTTTGTCGAAGAGGATCTGGTTGCGATGTGTTCGGCCTCATCACCTGATCCCACAGAACCATCTTCGTCGCTGTATGATAGATCGGCTGTCCTGAATTTCTTAGGTTGATGATCAGAGGTTGGAGATAGCCCTTCGGTCTGGTGAACTGGTTGTTCATCCACCCCTCGAACCCGCGGTTCTGAACTTCCTGAAGGGTTAGCAGATCCGCACCGAAGGCTGATTGGGTCAAGAATCTGGTTGTCTCAGTTTGATCGGGAGCACTTGAGCGGTCGTTTAAGGTGATTGTGACCTGGCTCCTGGCCTGAGGCACATAAAGGGTAATCGTCTCTTGCGATTCGTTAAAGGAGTCCACCAAAGGAGTGATCTTTATCAATACTTCTGATTGCCCGATGGCGAATGTGGCGGTTCGATCGTGCGAGCTGTTGAAGTCAACTTTGGGCTGGGCAGTACCGCTAAAGTTTAGGGTGACTGTCTGCTCAGTAGTCGAGCGATTCCGCTTGATCAGAAAATAGCCTGGTTCTGGCCACCGTTCGCTCAAACCTGGGTCGAGGGCTTTGACAGCGAAGCGAACTGGGGCCTGGGCGTTCGAGGCGAGCGGGAGTACCGTGAGCGCAGCCAGTGTGCCGGTGGAGAGCCAGCGATTCGTTGTTGAATTTGATTTGTACTTTCTGAGGCGCAAAAACATAGCAATTTCCTCCTTGGGAAGTGCTGTGAACTAGTTTAAACTATAGGCGGTTTTTACAGGGTGATTTGTCACACAAGCCGCAAACGATTTTTGAAATCCCCAAGAAAAGAAGAAGAAGACTCCTTTTTGAAACGATTACTTTCTTCTTTTCTAAGATGAAGATTTGGTGTTAGTTCTCTGTCTCGTCTCGAACTGGGAGGCCCTTGTGCGGGGAAGTGCTGAACAGGGTCTCGGCGAGGGGTCGGTTGAGGGTGGCAGTGGTCAGAACATCCTGCACGAGCCCACCTTGGCCAGGCAAAGCGAGAACGATGATCTGCTTCACTTCTCCCTGACTGTGCAGGAGCCTTACCCTTCCCGCTTGACGATGGGTGAACTCGATCTCGTCGTAGACTGCTCCCTTTGTTGCAGTAATGGTTGTGCCAGCAGAGACCATGCGCTCGAAGCCACTGGGGCCGTCAAGAAGCGAGAAAAAGACAGAGCCTGTCCGCCTGGCACTGAGTTCATTGGTGGCACTCGAAAAGTCTGCCATGGGGCGTCGAAGGATTTGTTGGCCATCCCAGCGAAGGGGGTCGACCAGAAGTTGCTTGCCGTCGCTGGTCACTTGGATTCCGCTGGAAAAAAGTTCGTTGTAGACCATGCGGAACTGGTTCGGTCGGCGGAACCAGAAGTCGATAGTTCCGTCTTTTTCCCAACCGATTTCATCGGCCCTTGCTCTCGTGGAGCGCTCGATCACCAGGTGGGCAGTTTCAATTTTGCCCCAGCCCTCTAAAATCTGGCGCAGGACAGGCTCGCCACTTCGATCCACTTTGGGGGCGTCTCCCGCTTGGGCCTGTAGGCAAGGGACGAGCCCCAGAACGCAAAAGAGGACAAAAGAAACATGGTAAGACTTCGTCATAGTTCTGACTATACGACATGGAGCACAGGATTGGCACCTTTGACTTTCTGGCTCTATAGTCCTTGTCAGACTTTAAGTTGCACAGGGAGTCCTCTCGCAAAGCCAGGCACAGGAAAACGTATAATCCACGAGTGATTGGCATTGGTGCAATAACGGAGGAGCAGGGTTGCTCATTTGTCTCGGAGACTCCATCTCGCATTTTTATTCCAGAAGACTTCGCAACGGACGAACGCTTGATGATTGATCAAGCGGAGCAGTTTTCTCGCAAGGAGGTTCTTCCCTTGAGTGACCGACTGGATCACCAAGAAGAGGGTCTGATGCCATCTCTGATTCGAAAGGCGGGGGACTTAGGTTTTTGCGGGATTGACGCGCCAGAAGCTCACGGCGGATTTGGGCTTGGAAAAAACCTCGCAGCCCGCATTCTTGAGCATCTGAGTTTGAACGCGAGCTTTAGTGTCACTTACGGCATCACGAGCGGGATTAGCCAGTTCGGTCTTTCCGTTTTCGGAACTGAAGATCAAAAGGCACAATATCTTCCGCGCCTGACGACTGGAGAGTGGATCGGTGCCTATGCCTTGAGTGAGCCTAACTCTGGCAGTGACGCCTTGAGCATGGTCACCAGGGCTGATCAGAGGGGTGATAAGTGGATTTTGAACGGCACAAAGATGTGGATTTCGAATGCCAAGTGGGCAAACTTCTTCCTCGTGATGGCTAAGATCGGGGGGGAAAAAGTCAGTGCTTTCCTGGTGGAGCGAGATTTTCCCGGGGTTTCGATATCTCGCGAAGAACACAAGATGGGTTTGAAAGGCAGCAGCACGGCCCGCCTTGTTCTGGATAACGCAGAAATCCCTCTTGAGAACCTGCTGTACGAACCAGGGAAGGGCCACTATGTTGCCTTTAACGCTCTGAACATCGGGCGCTTCAAGCTGGGTTCGATGAGTATTGGGCCTGCTCGAGAGGCGATTTTTCAGAGCTCAGGCTACGCCAAAGATCGAAAGCAGTTTGGTCGCCCCATTTCCGAGTTTGGGCTGATTCGGCAAAAGCTAGCCGATATGGCAGCGTACTTCTTTGTGGCAGAATCCTGTCTATACCGAACTGGCCAGAACATCGATGATGCATTTGCCACCCGGGATAAAACTGTCGAGGGAATGAGGTCTGCGGCAGAAGAGTTTGCTGTAGAGTGCAGTGCTTGCAAAATCTTAGCGACTGAAATGGAGTCTATGATTGTAGACGAGGCCCTGCAGATTTACGGTGGTTATGGCTTTACTGAGGAGTTTCCGCTGGCCAGAATCTATCGCGATAGCCGAGTGGCGAGGATTTATGAAGGGACGAACGAGATCAACCGAATCTTCTTAGCAGATCGCTTTATGCGCCGCGTGGCGGAAGGAAAGGCGAAGGGCACCTTTAGCGGAGACTCTTTTATCAGTGAGCTCGCTGGCAAGGCCTACTCACGCTTTTCTAAGGATCAAGTTGTGCTTGGGGCCCTAAGCGACCTGACCCTCCTGTGTTATGCCGAGCAATCAGTGCGAATTCGGGGGACAAGGCTGGGGGGCTTGGCCCAGGTGGCAGCGGATCGCTTCACCAAGTGGGCCAATGCCAAGGCAGCTTTTGCTTTTCAGACTGTGACGGGTGAGGCAGTGACAGTACCAGCGCCTAGGCAAAGTGGGACGGACGAGTTGGCGGAGAACGTCTTGGAACGACAGGCCCCTTTGCTCAGTCTTTGAAACGTGCCCTTGAGCATCAATTGGAAATTGGGGATCGTCAATCAGGTTAGGGCGAGGCCTGGTAAATTGACCAGAGGCTTCTGCCGATGATAGAATGCGGGAGCTTTCCTAGTAAATAATGAGATACACGCACAAAACCGAGGTACACGACCATAAGGCCTAACTTTAGGGATCGCCGACGCAGGCCGGAAGGCCCAGATATTAACGAGAAACTTTTGCGGCTTCGCGAGGTTCGTCTGATCGACGAAAATGGAGCCCAGCTGGGGGTTTTCTCGACCAAGGAAGCCCTCACCAAGGCGCAGGATGCTGAGTTAGACCTTGTTTTGGTCGCTGGTACGGCCCAACCTCCCGTGGCTCGCATCACCGATTACGGGCGATGGAAGTACGAGCAAGAGAAAAGGAAGAAGGACGAGAAGAAAAAAGTCCAAGAGGTAAAGGGTATAAAGATAAGCCCGACGATTGCCGAACACGACCTTCAGACAGCGGTGCGCAAAGCGCGTCAGTTTTTAGGTGAAGGTCATAAGGTTCGCGTCGTCTGTCGGTTCACTCGCCGTGAACTGGCTCACCCCGAAGTTGGTAAGCGAAAGCTCGATCAGGTCTCTGTCCTGCTCGAAGACCTAGGGAAGAGGGATCGCGACCCGGCGCTGGCGGGACAGGAAATGGTGATTGTCATCACCCCGAAGCCAGCCCAAAAGGAAAAAAAGAATGCCAAAGCT